>JAEUPE010000162.1 GCA_016790435.1 Rubrivivax sp.
CGCATCGGCGCCGCCGCACTTCAGTGGCACCGCATGATCGATCTGATGGCCCGGGCAGGCGCCGGAACGGCGCCCTGTGGATGGGCAGGGGCGCGCCTGGCGGAAATCCCGGCGCGCCGCGTGCGAACGTTCGATGCGGCCGGTGGCCGGGTCGCGCGACGTGGCGGCCCCGACGGCGTGCACCGGAGCCGGCCTGGGCGCGGGCTTGCCAGCCCGCGCTGCGCCCGGCTGGTCGGTCACCGGTCCGTGCGGCTTGGCCGCCGCGAAGCTCGACCCCACGGCCCCCGCCAGCACACACGAAAGTGCCGCGATCAGGAAGCGTCGCGTCAGGGAGGGCATGGTGCAGGCAGGCCCGGTGTCGCTCGTCGCCCGTCGGGCGCGCGGCCGGTTCGGCGCAGGGTATGCGAAGGCCCCACGAATCCACCCACCACCCGGCCGCGGCAACCGCGAACAAGTTCGCAGGCGCAGCCCGCACAAGGCTTGCAGGGCTTGAAGTGGTCGGGGTGAGACGATTCGAACGTCCGACCCATTGCTCCCAAAGCAATTGCGCTACCAGGCTGCGCTACACCCCGACGAGGCGAACATTCTAGACCCGGGGGTCGGCCGCAGTCACCGACGGTTCGGTCGGTGGCGGCGCGCTACAGCCGCGTGGCCGAGATCACGATGCCGTCCTCGTCGGCGTACAGCCACTCGCCCGGCCGCACCCACACGCCCTGCACGCGCACGGGCACGTCGCGCTCGCCCTGCTGCAGCTTCTGCGGCGGCAGCGGCATCGAGGCCAGCGCGCGGATGCCGATGTCGAAGGCAGCGAGTTCGTTCACGTCGCGCACGCAGCCGTCGATGACGACGCCCGCCCAGCCGTTGCGCGCCGCCGAGGCACCGAGGTTGCCGCCCAAGAGCGCGCGCCGCAGCGAGCCACCGCCGTCGACGACAAGGACGCGGCCTTGCCCTGGCGAGTCGACGGCGGCCTTCACGAGCGAGTTGTCCTCGAAGCACTTGACGGTGCTGACCGGGCCGTGGAAAGCCCTGCGCGCGCCGAAATCGCGGAACACCGGCGGCAGCACGCGGAAGGTGCCGCTGGCGTCCTCCTTGAAGCGGTCGCAAAGGTCGCAGGTCGGGAGAACACCAGGGGGCAAGGTCATCGTTGGCTCGCGAAGGGGAAGAGTCGAAGGGTGGTGTCGGTGGCCCAGGCGCGACTGCGGCGCGTCTCCGGTGCGGCTCAGGTGCGGCTCAGGTGCCGCGAAGCCGCTTCTCGGCCGCGCCGCGGATGTCGCTCAGCGTCTGCCGCGTCGTGCTGACGTCGGTGTCGAGCTTGAGGTGCAGCAGCGCCGGCCGCCCGGCCGCCTCGATGGCGGCGATGGCCGCCTCCAGCGCCGGCTCGAACTGCTCGGTGCGCTCGACACGCGCACCGTGCCATCCGTAGGCGCGCGCCAGCGCGGCGAAGTCGGGGTTGAAGAGGTCGCTGCCGCTGACGCGGCCCGGGTACTCGCGCTCCTGGTGCATGCGGATCGTGCCGTAGGTGCCGTTGTCGACGACGACGCTGATCAGCTTCTTCGCGCCGTAGCCGGTGGCCGTGGCCATCTCCTGCCCGGTCATCAGGAAGTCGCCGTCGCCGGCGATGTTCACCGCCCAGCGATGCGGCTCCAGCAGCGCCGCCGCCACCGCATACGGGAAGCCAGCCCCCATCGCGCCCGAGGTCGGCGCCAGTTGCGTGCGGCCGCGGTGCATGAGGCCCGGGTAGCGCACGTAGCGGTGCAGCCAGCCGCTGAAGTTGCCGGCGCCGTTGGTCCACACGGTGTCGTCGGGCAGGCGGCGCGCGAGGGTCTTGATCACCACCGCCAGGTCCAGCGGCGCCACGGCGGGTGCGGCGTGGTTCGCCTCGTAGTCGGCATGCGCGGCGGCCGCATGCTCGCGCCAGGGTCGCCGGGCGGGCTCAGGCGGGTGCAGCGTGGCCAGCGCCAGCGCGGCGCGGTCCATGCTCGACTGCAGCAACAGGTCCGCCGCGAAGACCCGACCGAGTTCCTCGGCGCCGGCATGCACGTGGATGAGCTTCTGCTTCGGCCGCGGCGCCTCCAGCAGCGTGTAGCCGCCGGTCGTCATCTCGCCCAGGCGCACGCCGAGGGCGAGCACGAGGTCGGCCTCGCGGATGCGCGCGGCGAGCTTCGGGTTGATGCCGATGCCCACGTCGCCCGCGTAGAGAGGATGCCGGTTGTCGAAGGTGTCCTGGAAGCGGAAGGCGTTGCCCACCGGCAGCTCCCAGGCCTCGGCAAAACGCTGCAGCGCGGCGGCCGATTCGGCCGTCCAGCCGCTGCCGCCGGCGATGACGATGGGCCGCTGGGCGGCGGCCAGCATCTCGCCCGCGCGCGCCAGCGCCTGCGGGTCGGGCCAGGTGCTCACCGGCACCACGCGCGGCAGCACAGGCACGCGCGTCAGCTTGGTCAGCATGTCCTCGGGCAGCGACAACACCACCGGCCCAGGCCGGCCCTGCAGCGCGACGTGGAAGGCGCGCGCCACGTACTCGGGCAGGCGGTCGGCGCTCTCGATCTCGGCCACCCACTTGGCAAGCCCCAGCGTGCCGGGGCTGAACATCTGCCGGTAGTCGATCTCCTGGAAGGCCTCGCGGTCACGCTGGTCGCTCGCCACCTGGCCGACGAACAGCACCATCGGCGTGCTGTCCTGGAACGCCGTGTGCACGCCGATGCTGGCGTTGGTGGCGCCAGGCCCGCGCGTGACGAAGCAGATGCCGGGCCGCCCCGAGAGCTTGCCCTGCGCCTCGGCCATGAAGGCGGCCCCACCCTCCTGGCGGCAGGCGATGAAGCGGATGCGCTCGCGGTGCTGGTGGAAGCCGTCGAGCACGGCGAGGTAGCTTTCGCCGGGCACGCCGAAGCAGGTGTGCACGCCTTGTTCGACGAGTGCCTCGACGAGCGCGTGGCCGGCCGGGCGGGCGCCGGCGGAGAGATGGTCGGTCATGGCCGGGACTTTACCGGCTGCACTGCGACAGGGGCTCGTCGAGAGCCGCCCTGCGCGCCGCGCGCCTCAGGGGCTCTCGGCGCAGGTGGCCGGCCCGGAAGCCCTGGCGCCTTCGCTCGGCAGCAGGCCCTGGCCGAAGCGCCACAGCGCGCACGTGGTGAGCGGCATGCCGTAGAGGCGGGCGCCGTCGCCATGGGCCGGGGCATTGGGCGCGGCCCCGCCCACCCCCGCCGGCGTCGTCGTGCGCAACACCAGCCAGCCCGACCACTCTCCGCGCACGCCCAGGGCCCACGCGGGCTCCTCGGCGTCGGTGCTCGCCGTCGGCACGGTGGCGAACGGGCTCACCGCCGCCAATGGCAGCAGGGGCCGCTTGTCCAGCCGGGCCAAGGTGCCGGGGAGCGGGCGAGGGTAAGCCCACACCCCCACTCCATCAGCCCCGTCGGCCGCCGCGTCCACGGCGTTGCGCGGCTGGCGCGCGCTGTACACGGCCAGGCAGAGCTCGCCGGCATCCAGCATGCGCCGGCGCCAACCGGGCACGTTGGGCAGGCTCTGCGCCAGCACGTCGCACGGGGTGCCCGAGGTCGCGGGCATCGCGGGGCGGAAGTCGGGCGCGTGCAACTCGGTCCGCAGGCGCCGGCTCTGCCAGGAGACCACACGCCATCCTTCATCGCCCATCTTCAGCACGCGGCCGGCCGGTGCGCCCCAGGTGGTGGCCACGTGCAGGCGGTCCGTGCCGGTCACCTCGCGCACGCGCCCGACCAGCGCCGGGTCGTCCAGCGTGACCACGGTGCCCCGCTGAGCCCGCTGCAGTTCGCCTTCGGGGCCGATGCGCCACGAGATCGTCTGCAGCATCACGCCCGCGCGCTCGTTGGCGCCGCCCTGGGCCTGCAGCACGACGAGATGGCGCAGCGAGCTGTCGATCACCGCGTGCGACTCGTTCTGCGGGTCGAGCACCATCATCAGCGGCCCTTGCCGGCACAGGCGCTCGGGTTCGCTCCAGGTGGCGGCGTACACCGCGACGTGCGCGGTGTCGCCCTGTGCCTCGGGAACGAAGAGGGCCCGCCGCGGGCCGGGGCGGTCCGAGCCGTCGCGCGAGGCGGCGGCCACGATGAGCCGGCCGCGCAGGGGCGCGGAAATCTCAGGGATGCTGCACTCACCCAGCAGCGCCTGCGGCGGCGCGTCCGGCGCCGTGGTCGGCAGCGGCACGGCGAGCAGCGGGCTCGTGCCCAGCACCTCGCGCAGCTTGTCGATGACCACCGGCTCGCTTTGCGCCAGCACGCCTTGCAGGAAGTCACCCTGCCGTCGTACGAGCGCAATGCCGTCGAGCGAGTTGATCAGCCGCACCGAAGCACGCCCGAAGGTCGTGTTGGTGCCAGCCCGCGCGCCGTCGACGAGGGCGGCCGCGCCGAGCAGCTGCCGCAGCGCGGCCTGCGCCTCGGCGCGCGTCGCGTATTGCCGCTTCACCTCGGCCGACTCGGTGGTGCCGAAGGCGTCGAGCATCAGCTCGGCGCGCCTCATCGTCGGCCCCTCGATCAGCACCGCGAAGAGCGTCGGCAGCGCCAGCCCGAGCGTGATGCCCACCGCCGACACGAGCAGCACCGGCCACAGCACGCGCCGGGCGCGGCGCCGGCGCTCCACGCGCTCGCTCTCGTCGATGAAGGCCGGCAGGTCCTTCGCGTAAGGCATCAGGCGCGCGCCCTCGCGGTCCAGCGCCAGCAGGCGCAGCCAGTCGTCGAACGACTGCCGCGCCTCGCGCCGCTTCTGCACGCTGCCGGCGCTGACGCGCCTCAACTCGCCGCGCCCGAGCAGGTCCTCCGGCTTGCGCTCGTGCTCGACCCAGGCGGCGCAGCGCCGCAGCACCGCCAGGTACTCCTCGTAGACCACGGCCTCGGCGTCGATGAGCGCCTTGAAGCGCCGCCAGCCACGGATGAACGACTCGTGCGAGACCTTGATCGTCACGCGCGTCGGGTCCTCGGCGTCCCAGAAGAGGTAGTCGACGGTGCCGAGGAAGCCTTCGCTGAGCAGGCGGCGCAGCGCCTGCGGCCCGGCCGCGTCGCCCGCCGGCCCGCCAGCCGGCCTGCCCTCTGATCCGCCACCCTCACCACCACCCGGGACGCCTGGGCCGGCCGCACGCTCCGGCAGGCCGAGCAGCGTCGCGGCGACGCCGGCCTCGATGCGCTGCTGCGAGTAGTGGCCGGTGTTCGGGTCGCGCAGCGCCAGGCGGCGGAACAGCGTGTCCAGCCGCTTGCGGTTGGCTTCGTCGTGGTCGAGGTAGATGCGCTCGGGCCAGTTGTGCACGCTCTCGCGCAGCGTGTTGACGCTGTCGGCCACGCCCGCCAATCCGGTCGCGGCGGACCCGGCGTTGGCGCCGGCGCCGCCGCCCGGGCGCGAGGCGTTGACGGCGCGCGCCAGGTCGGCCAGCGTCACGCGCGCAGGCACCAGCGCGTCCATGTCGTCGTCGCGCTCGAGCGCCGCCTGCCACAGCCGGGCCAGCATGTGCTGCAGCAGCGGCAGGTGGTCGGGGTCGTTCGTGATCGCCGTGACGTCGCGCAGCAGGCGCTGCAGCACCGCCGGCTCGAACTCCACCTGCGCCGGCAGCTTGGCGCCGGTGGGCGTGCCGGCATGCGTGCGCGCCAGCAGGCGCAGGAAGCGCTGCGCCGGGCCGACGATGGCCTCGCGCAGCTCTTCGGCGTCGAGCCGGCGCACGAGGAAGCTGCTCTTGTTGATCGCGTCGGGCAGCTCGAGGAAGCTGGCGCAGTCGTTGAGGTGTTCGCTGCGCATCGTGATGACGATGTAGCAGTGCGGATGCGGACGGAAGAAGTGGTCGAGCAGCCGCTCCACCAGGACGCCGGCCTCGTTGGGGCTGCCGGCGGCGCTCTTGTTCGTCGGGTGGAAGATCTCCTCGAACTGGTCGATGACGAAGAGCACGCGCGCTTCGGCCGGGTCGGGGCCGGGCGGCACGTCGAGCTCGCGGCCGTAGCCTTCGAAGAGGCGCGCGAACCCGCCCTCCTGGCGGAAGACCTCGGCCATCTCCTCCAGCCGCCGTTCGTCGGCCTCGGCGCTGCCGCGGCTCTTCAGCAGCTTGGCGAAGCGGCGCACGAGCCGCGTCACCGGCGAGTGGCGCCGCGCCGCCTGGTCGGCCGCGCTGACGTTGGTGCCCGGCGTGCACACCATCGGCAGCCAGAGATCGCCGGCACCGGGGATGCCGTAGCTGCGCAGCTCGGGCGTGACGCCGGCATGGATGAGCGAGCTCTTGCCGGAGCCCGAACCGCCCAGCACGGCCACAAACTGCGTGGCCGCCAGGCGCTCGATGATCTCGCGCACCTGGCGCTGGCGGCCGAAGAGCAGCGCCGCCTCGAAGTCGAGGAAGGGCCGCAGGCCTGGGTAGGGCTCGCGCGGCAGGCGCAGACCACTCGCGTCGCGCAGCGGCGCGCCGGGTGGGGCTGCGTCGCGCAGCGGCGCGCCGCGCAGGGATCCGTCGAGCAACGGCGGGCGCGCGCCGCCGCTGTCCACGCTCACCCTCCCGCCCCCGCCACCGCGGCCCCGCGCTGCAGGCGCCGCTCGAGCACGCGGCGCAGGAAGTCCTCGAGCTCGCCGTCTTCCTCGTCGACGACGTCGATGTCGTCCCGCGCCTTGGCCTCGAAGCGCAGCACCTGCCAGCCCCAGGCCGGCACCGGCTCGGCCGACTGCTGCGGCGGCATGAGGTAGGCGACGACGCCCGGCGCCACGTCCTTGCCCGGGCTCATCTTGTTCTCGACCTTATTGATCTGCGCCACCAGCGCATCGGGCGTCTTCTTGCCCCACAGCAGCACCACGCCGTCGGCGTCATCGAGGCACGGGAACTGGTCGATCTGCTCCACCGGCAGGCCGCGCGGGCGCAGCTGCAGCGCCGGCGCGGGCGTGGCGGTGCCCGGCCCGGCCGCGTCCGCCGAACTTGCCGTGAGCCGCGCCCAGCGGCGCCGCATCTGCTCGCCGAGAGGCTGCCAGAGGTTGACCTCGTGTCGGTTGCTCTCGATGTAGATGCGCACGTCGCCGGTCACCGCGGGCAGGGCCGGCTGCGCGGGCAAGGCGGCGCCGTCTGCGCCCCGCGTGCCCGTGATCGGCAATTGCTGCGGCGCCTGCGCCGCCTTGAGCTTGGCCACGAAGTCCTCGCGCAGGCGGTTGAACAGCGACTTGAAGCCCGGCGTCACGAGTTGCGGCGCCATGTAGATGTCGACCGGCTCGCCCCGCTGCAACTCGTCGAAGAACGGCATCCACAACTGGCCGGGCGGCAGCAGGCGCTTCCAGGCCTCGCCGGCCGATGCCTTCTGCACCGCGGGCTCCGACAGGGCCACGATGTACAGGCGCTCGCGGCAGCCTTCCTCGCCGAAGCGCTCACGGAAGTACTCCAGCTCGGCGCGGCACCAGTCGGAGAGCACGTAGTTGTCGTGCACGACGACGACCATGGCGAACGACTGGTCGATGCGCTCGCGCAGCTCCGGCCCGAGCACCCCGGCCACCGGCCCGTTGTCGCCCGACTTGTGCACCGGCGGCAGCTTCACACCACGCATTACCGATTCGAGCCCGCGCTGCAACTCGGCAGTGAAGAACGACACCCAGTGGTGGCAACGCACGTCGTCGGCATGCGCGTAGCTGATGAACGCGGTGTAGCGGCTGCCTTCGAGGGTGTTGATCACGGCGACCGATGCTAGGCGTCGGCAGCGCGACGTGTAAAGGCGCATACCCTGCCGTCACCCCCCTACCTCGTCGCGCCTTCGCCCGGCGCCATCCACCGGGCAGGTGATACTTCAGCATCCGGTGAATTGATCGCATGCCCACCCAGCGCATCCGAACCGCGGCCCGCTCACCTGTCAAGGCGACCGCCCGGCCAATGGCTGCGGCTCCGGCCAGGGCTGCGGCCAAGCGGGCCGTCCGAGTCGCCAGGCCGCAGGCGTCCGAGCCACGCCCTCGCGATGCCGACCGCTCGCAAGGCGAGATCCTCGAGGCCGCCACCGCCGAATTCGCCGAGTTCGGCCTCGGCGGCGCCCGCGTCGACCGCATCGCCGAGCGCGCCGGCGTCAACAAGCGGCTCATCTACTACTACTTCGGCAGCAAGGAAGACCTCTTCCTCGCCGTGCTCGAACGGGCCTACGAGGTCATCCGCGGCGAGGAGCGCAAGCTCAACATGTCGGAGGTCGACCCGATCGAGGCCATCCGGCGGCTCATCGCCTTCACCTGGAACTACTACCTCGCGCACCCCGAGTTCCTGACGCTGCTCAACAGCGAGAACCTGCACCGAGCGCGCCACCTCAAGCGCTCGGCCGGCATCGCGACCATGAACTCGCCGCTGGTGCAGATGCTGGCCGAGGTGCTGCAGCGCGGGCACAAGGCCGGCATCTTCCGCGCCGGAGTGGACCCGGTGCAGCTGTACATCTCCATCGCCGGCCTTGCCTATTTCTACCTCGGCAACTGCCACACGCTCTCGGCGGTGTTCGCGCGCGACCTGCTGGCCACCAAGGCCAAAGTAGAGCGGCTGTCGCACATGACCGACCTGGTGCTCGGCTACCTGGTGCGCGACTGACTGACGCTGCGGAGCCGGGCCCGGCGGGCGGGTGCGCATGCCCTCACCGGGCCCGCGGCCTCCGGGTGGGCCCGGATGCCGCGGGCGCCCGCGGCGCCTACGATTCACCGGACAGTTAACTCGCAAGGAGACCGCATGACCCCGCTGCCCTTCCGCCGGCTCGCCAAGGCGACCGTGCTCGCCGCCGCCTTCGCGTGCAGCCTGGCCCCCGGCCTCGCGCAGGCGCAGTGGAAGCCGACCAAGCCCATCACCATCATCGTGCCCTGGGCAGCCGGCGGCGCCACCGACCAGGTCACGCGCCTGGCGGCCGCCGAAATCGAGGCCGGCCTCGGCCAGAAGATCGTCGTCGTCAACCAGCCTGGCGGCGCCGGCTCCATCGGCACCAAGGCGACGATGGACGCCCCCAAGGACGGCTACACCTGGACCGCGGGTGCCGCCAAGCAGCTCGGCACCTACCCCGTGCTCGGCATGATCCAGAGCAAGGTCGACGACTTCCACCTCTTCCTCGCCGTCACCAACGTCTCGATCGTCAGCGTCAACCCCGGCACGCCGTACCAGACCTTCCCGCAGCTGCTCGAGGCCATGAAGGCCAACCCGCTGCCCGTGGCCACGGCCGGCAACAGCAGCTCGGGCCACTTCGCGATGGAAGCCATCGCCAAGAGCACGGGCGCCAAGTACCGGCACGTCACGTACGACGGCGGCAACCCGGCTGTCGTGTCCACCGTCTCCGGCGAGACGCAGATCACCACCCAGCTCGCGCCCGAGCAGAGCGAGATGCTCAAGGGCAAGCGCCTGCGCGCGCTGGCCGTGGTCGGCGAACAGGCGCTCACCATCGAGGGCGTGGGCACCATCCCGCCCATCACGCAGTTCGTGCCCAACTTCCCCAAGGTCACCACCGGCTTCGGCATCTTCATCCCCAAGGGCGTGCCGGCCGAGGTGGTGGCCACGGTCGAGAAGCTGTGGGCCGAGAAGGTGGTGACGTCGGAGAAGCTGAAGAAGTACGCCGCCGACCGCGGCGCCCTCTTCACGCCGCTGTACGGCAAGGCTGCCTTCGACGCCGTGTGGCCCACCGTCGTCACCGACGCCTACCTGCTGCAGGACGCGGGCCTCGCGAAGGTTTCGCCCGAGTCGCTGGGCATCAAGCGCTGAAGCCTCGCTGCTGACGAACGACGATGTCGCCACGCGGCGAGTGGCTGGGCGTGGCCTTCTGGGCCGGCTTGGGCACGACCATCTTCGTCGCCAGCTGGCGCATGGACCGGCTCTCGCACCAGGGCATCGCGCCCTGGTCCGCGCCGGGCCTGCTGCCGGCCGTGGTGGGGGCGCTGATGGTCGCCTTCGCGCTAGTGCTGGCGGCCCAGGCCTGGCATGGCGCCGAGGCACCCGAAGATGCCGACCCGGCGCCTAAGCCGGCCGAGACCGACACCTGGCGCGGCAGCGCGCTCGCCACCGTGCTGTGCGTGCTCTTCGCCGGCGCATCGCTCGGCCGCGGCTGGCCCTTCCAGGTGGAGGCCGCGGGATTCATCCTGGTCTTCACCACGCTCTTCCGCTGGCGCGAGTGGCGCGCCGAGGGGAAGGTGGCGCGCGGCCTGGCGCAGACGGCGGTGATCGCGGTCGCCGCCGCGCTGGCGATCTCCTGGCTCTTCGAGTCCGTCTTCCTCGTGCGTCTGCCGTGACGGCAGCCTTGAAGGCGACCGTGAAGGCGGCCGACCTCCCGCCGCCACCGCCGCGCCCGATGCCACCCGCCGCATGGAAGGCCTGAGCCACCTCGGCACGGCGCTGGCCGGGCTGCTCGGCCCGTGGCAGATCGCCTACGCGCTCGGCGCCACGCTGGCCGGCATCGTCATCGGTCTGCTGCCGGGGCTCTCGGCCACGCTCGGCGTGGCCCTCTTCACCACGCTCACCGTGAAGATGGCGCCCACCGACGCCATCCTCGTGCTCGTGTGCGTCTACGTCGGCGCCATCTACGGCGGCAGCCGCACGGCCATCCTGCTCAACATCCCGGGCACCGCGGCCAACGCCGCCGCCTGCCTGGACGGCAACGCGCTCGCGCGCCAGGGCCTGGCCGGCCGCGCCATGGGCATCGCCACCACGGGCTCGGTGGCGGGCTCGCTGTTCGGCGTCGTGTGCCTGGCGATGTTCACGCCGCTGCTGGCCGAGACGGCGCTGAAGTTCGGCGCCTTCGAGTTCTTCTGGCTCGGCATGGTGGGCGTGATGATGTCGGGCACGCTCACCGGCGCCAATCCGGTGAAGGGCTGGCTGATGGGGCTGCTCGGCATCTTCACGGCCACCATCGGCCTGGACCCCATCCACGCGCATGCCCGCTTCACCTTCGGCGAGAACGCGCTCAGCGGCGGCATCGGCCTCATCCCGGCGCTGGTGGGCGCCTTCGGTTTCGCCGAGATCCTCACCGTGATGGGCCAGCCGCGTCTGCAGGCAGTGGTGTCGACCGTGGGCTCGGTGCTGCCGAAGATCGCCGATCTCATCCGCTACTGGCGCACCATCCTGCGCTCGGGCCTCATCGGTGTCTTCATCGGCGTGCTGCCGGGCGTGGGCGAGGACATGGCAGCGTGGTCGTCCTACGCCGCCGCCAAGCGCGCCAGCCGCGAGAAGGAGCAGTTCGGAAAGGGCTCGGTGGACGGCCTCATCGCCGCCGAGACCGGCGACAACGCCGCCATCCCCGGCGCGCTGATCCCGGCCCTGGCGCTCGGCATCCCGGGCTCGGCGCCGGCCGCGGTGCTGATGGCGGCCATGATCATCCACGGCGCCCAGCCCGGCCCCATGCTCATGGTGAACAGCCCGCAGTACGTGTACGACATCGTCGGCATCACCTTCGTCGCCACGCTCGCCATCCTGATCTTCGGCCTGATCCTCGTGCGCCCCATCCTGTGGGTGCTGCGCGTGCCGCGCGAGGTGATCATGCCCATCGTCTTCGTGCTCTGCGTGCTCGGGGCGTACTCGATCACGCAGCGGCTCTTCGACGTCTGGGTGATGCTCGGCGTGGGCGTGCTGTGTTTCCTGCTGCGGCGGCGGGGCTTCCCGGTGGCGCCGTTCGTGCTCGGGCTCGTGCTTGGCGACATCATCGACAAGTCGCTGCGGCGCGGCCTCGTGCTCTCCGACGGCAGCTTGCTGCCCTTCTTCACCCGCCCCATCAGCGCCGTGCTGGCGGCTCTGGTGGCGGTGATGCTGCTGGCGCAGTTGCCGGTGGTACAGCGCTGGTGGGCTAGCCGCGCTCGCACCGGCAACACCCCTGCCACGACGACCTGATGGCGCGCATCGAGACCTGGACATGACACCGATGATTCACCGCCTGGCGCTGTGCAACGAGGTGCTGGCCCCCTGGCCCTTCGAACGCCAATGCGCTTACGCCGCCGCGCTCGGCTATCGCGGCCTGGAAGTGGCGCCCTACACGCTCGCCGACGACCCGACCACCCTCACCGAGGCGCAGGCGCGCGCCTTCGCTGCCGTCGCCGCCGACCACGACCTCGCCATCACCGGCCTGCACTGGCTGCTGGTGGCGCCGAAGGGCCTGTCGATCAGCCACCCCGACGCCACGGTGCAGGCACGCACCCGCGCCGCGCTCGACCACCTCATCGACCTCTGCGCGGCGATGGGTGGTCGCTACCTCGTGCACGGCTCGCCGGCGCAACGCAACCCGCAGCCCGGGCAGACGCACGCCGACGCGCTGGCCCGCGCCACCGAGGCCTGGGTGCGCTGTGGCGAACGCGCGGGCCCGCTCGGCCTCGCCTACTGCATCGAGCCGCTCTCGCGCGACCAGACGAGCGTCGTCAACACGGTGGCCGAAGCGGCCGCCATCGTGCAGGCGGCGGCCCTACCCGGCCTGCGCACGATGCTCGACACCTGCTCGGCCGGCGCCACCGAGGCCGAGCCGCTGCCGGCCTTGATCGAGCGCTGGTGGGGCAGCGGCCTGCTCGCGCACGTGCAGCTCAACGACCGCAACAGGCGCGGGCCGGGGCAAGGCACCGACCGCTTCGGGCCGATCCTCGCCGCTTTGCAGCGCCAGGGCTACGCCGGCTGGCTGGCCATGGAGCCGTTCGACTACCAGCCCGACGGGCCGGGCTGCGCCGCCCGCGCGATCGGCCACGTCCAGGGCCTGCTGGAGGGGCTGACAGAGGGGCCGACGGAGGGGCCGACGAGGGGCTGACAGAGGCGCTGACAGAGCCCGCCGCATGAGCCCCGGGCCCTGCCGGGCATCCCTCCCCCGGAGCGCGGGCCGGCCCTTGTGGCCTAATTCGCCTTTCGCCTTCAACTTTCCGGAACCGCCATGGGCAACAAGATCGTCACCGAAGCAGACCGCCGCGCCACCCCGCGCCCCGCCACCAAGCAGGGCACCAACAGCTCCTCGAACGCCGGCCAGCGCATCAGCAAGGAGCGCGGCTCGCACACGGCCAGCAAGAAGCATCCGGGCAAGCGCGCTCGCAAGGGCGGCTGAGCCCGCGGGCGCCGGATTCCCTATCGCGCGGGGCCCTGGGTCCCCGCGCCGGGGACGGGGCTCTGTGGACATGGCTGCGGGCCGCCGCGCGGCACCCGCGCCACCGAGCGGCCCGGGCCCCGGCCCCACCCCTCCCCCGCCGCGAGCATGCTGCGCATCACCGAGCTGCGACTGCCGCTGGATCACCCGCCTGACGCCCTGCGCCCGGCGGTGCTGGCCCGGCTGCGGCTGACGGAAGACCAGCTCAAGGCCTTCACCGTCTTCAAGCGCGCCTACGACGCGCGCAAGAAGTCGGCGGTGGTGCTGATCTACACCCTCGACTGCGAGCTCGCCGAGGGCGTGGACGAGGCGGCGGTGCTGCGCGGCTTCGAGGGTGACTCTCTTCAAGGCGGGCACGTGCGGCCGAGCCCCGACACGCGCTACCGCTTCCTGGCCCACGCGCCGGCCGACTTCCAGGCCTCGGGGCGGCCGCGCCCGCTGGTCGTCGGCTTCGGGCCCTGCGGCCTCTTCGCCGCCCTGCTGCTGGCCCAGATGGGCCTCAGGCCGCTCGTGCTCGAGCGCGGCCGGCCCGTGCGCGAGCGCACCAAGGACACCTGGGGCCTGTGGCGTCGCGGCGTGCTCGACCCCGAGTCGAACGTGCAGTTCGGCGAGGGCGGCGCCGGCACATTCTCCGACGGCAAGCTGTGGAGCCAGATCAGCGACCCCCGCCACCTCACGCGCAAGGTGCTCACCGAGTTCGTGAAGGCCGGCGCGCCCGAGGAGATCCTCTACGTCAGCAAGCCGCACATCGGCACCTTCCGGCTCGTCTCGATGATCGAGAAGATGCGCGCCGAGATCGAAGCGCTCGGCGGCGAGATCCGCTTCGCGCAGCGGGTGGTCGACGTGCGCGTCGAAGGTGGGGAAGGCAGTGGAGGCAGTGGAAGCAGCGGAGACAGCGACAACCCGAAGCGCCGCATCCGCGGCGTCACGCTCGCCTCGGGCGAGCAGATCGACGCCGAGCACGTCGTGCTGGCGCTCGGCCACAGCGCCCGCGACACGTTCGAGATGCTGCACCGGCGTGGCGTGTTCATGGAGCCCAAGCCCTTCTCCATCGGCGTGCGCATCGAACATCCCCAAGGGGTGATCGACCGCGCCCGCTTCGGGCCGAACGCCGGCAACCCGATCCTCGGCGCCGCCGACTACCGGCTCGTGCACCACGCGCGCAACGGCCGCGCCGTCTACAGCTTCTGCATGTGCCCGGGCGGCACGGTGGTCGCCGCCACCTCGGAGAGCGGGCGCGTGGTCACCAACGGCATGAGCCAGTACTCGCGCAACGAGCGCAACGCCAACGCCGGGCTCGTGGTCGGCATCTCACCGCAGGACTACCGGCAGGACGGCCGCACCGAAGGCCCGGTGAACCCGCTGGACGGCATCGCCTTTCAGCGCTTCTGGGAGTCGCGCGCCTTCGAGCTCGGCGAGGGTGGCTACAAGGCACCGGGGCAGCGGCTCGGCGACTTCCTGAAGGGCCAGCGCTCCACCGCCTTCGACAACGTGCTGCCCTCCTATCAGCCCGGCGTGCTGCCCACCGACCTCGCCCAACCCGGCCGCGCCGCCCTGCCCGACTACGCCATCGCCGCGCTGCGCGAGGCGCTGCCCGCCTTCGAGCGCCAGATCAAGGGCTTCGCGATGCCCGACGCGGTGCTCACCGGCGTGGAGACGCGCACCTCGTCGCCGCTGCGCATCACGCGCGGGCGTGACCTGCAGAGCCTGAACGTCGGGGGCCTCTACCCCGCCGGCGAAGGCGCGGGTTATGCCGGCGGCATCATGTCGGCGGCGGTCGACGGCATCGAGGTCGCCGAGGCCGTCGCGGCACAGGTGCTGGGCCTCGCGGTCGAGCCCGCCTGAGCGGGCGGGCGCAGCCGATGCCAAAGCGCGTGTTTGTTCTCGGCGCCACCGGCACGATCGGCCGCGCCACCGTGCGCGCGCTCGTGCGGCGCGGGCACGAGGTGGTGTGTTTTGTGCGCCCACGTGCTGGTGCCGGTGGTGCTGTAGGTGCCAGTGGTGCAGCGGATGCCGGTGGTGCCGCGGGTGCCGGACGTGCCAGCGACGGTCGCTCGCTCCCGCCCGGGCAGAGCATGGCGCTCGCCGGCGCCACCGTGCGCACCGGCGAAGTCACCGACCCCGCCTCGCTCGCCCGCGACGGTTTCCGCGGCGAGCGCTTCGACGCGCTGGTGTCCTGCCTCGCCTCGCGCACTGGCGTGCCGGCCGACGCCTGGGCCATCGACCACCAGGCGCACCTGCACGCCCTGGCCGAGGCACGGCGCGCCGGCGTCGCGCACATGGTGCTGCTATCGGCCCTGTGCGTGCAGAAGCCGCGGCTCGCCTTCCAGCACGCCAAGCTGGCCTTCGAGCAGGCGCTCATCGGCTCGGGCCTCGCTTACTCCATCGTGCGGCCGACGGCCTTCTTCAAGTCGCTGTCGGGGCAGGTCGAGCGGGTGAAGCGCGGCAAGCCGTTCCTCGTCTTCGGCGACGGCAACCTGACGGCATGCAAGCCGATCAGCGACGACGACCTGGGCGACTACCTCGCTGGCTGCCTGGACGACCCCGCCCGCCGCAACCGCGTGCTGCCGATCGGCGGCCCCGGCGAGGCCATCACGCCGCGCCAGCAAGGCGAGCACCTCTTCGCGCTGCTGGGCCAGCCGCCGCGCTTCAAGAGCGTGCCCGTCGGCCTGCTCGACGCCATCGTCGCCGTGCTGGGCACGGCGGGCCGCGTGCTGCCATCGCTGGCCGCGAAGGCGGAGCTGGCCCGCATCGGCCGCTACTACGCCACCGAATCGATGCTCGTGCTCGACCCCACCACCGGCCGCTACGACGCCGCCGCCACGCCCTCCACCGGCACCGAGACGCTGTTCGACTACTACGATCGCCTCGTGGCCGGCACCGCGGTGCTGGAGCGCGGCGAGCACGCGGTGTTCTGAGCCGCCGTTCCTCGCCCACACTCCTCCGCCACGGGTTTGCCATGAAGCTGCTGCTCGTCTGCACCACCGTCGGCCAGGTCGAGGACGCGCGCCGCATAGCCACGGCCGCCGTCGAGCGTGGGCTCGCGGCCTGCGTGCACATCGATGCCATCGAGAGCGTCTACCGCTGGCAGGGCGCGCTGCAGCAAGACACCGAGCAGCGCCTGATGTTCAAGACCACCGACGCGGCTGCCCCGGCGCTGCGCGCCCTCATCCTCGAGATGCACCCCTACGAGCTGCCGGCGCTGTACACCCTCGAGGTCAGCGAGGCCAGCCCGGCCTACGCCGAGTGGGTGGTGCAGCAGACGCAGCGTCCGTCGCCCTGACGCGCGCGTCGGCCACCCCCCACACCTCCGCCGCACCTGCCATGCCCGCCGCCCCTTCGCCACCGGTCACGCACGAGCTGCGCTTCGCGCATGTCGCCTCGGGGGCCCGCATCGCCTGGGCGCGCAGCGGCCGCGCCGGGGCGCACACGCTCGTGCGCGTGGCGCACTGGATGACGCATGTCGAGTTCGACCTGCGCTCGCCCCTCTGGCAGCCCTGGCTCGAGCGGCTCGGCCGGCCCTTCACGCTCGTGCGGTATGACGAACGCGGCTGCGGCTGCTCGGGCCGCGACGACCACGTGCCCGACCTGGAGACCGCCGTCGAGGAGCTGGACGCCGTGGTGCAGGCGCACGGCGCGCGCCCCGTGGCGTTGCTCGGCATCAGCGGTGCGGCGCCGCCGGCCATCGCCTACGCGGCGCGGTTCCCCGAGCGCGTGTCGCACCTCGTGCTGCTGGGCGGCTTCACGCACGGGCTGCGGCACCGCAACGTGCCGGCCGAGACCCTCGCTTATCACGACGCCCAGGTGCGCCTCGTCGAAACCGGCTGGGGCCGCAACGACCCGGCCGTGCAGGAGTTCTTCACCAGCCGCTTCCTGCCCGACGGCACACCGGAAGCCCGGGCCGCGCTCACCGAGCAGCAGCGCCTGAGCTGCGACGGGCAGCGCGCCGCCGCGCTCATGCGGGCGCGCGTGCTGCTGGACGTGCGGCCGTTCGCGCCGCTCGTGCGCGCGCCGACGCTGGTGCTGCACTGTGCCGGCGACATGGCCGTGCCGGTGGCCATGGGGCACGAGATGGCGGCCGCCATCCCGGGCGCGCGCTTCGAGTCGCTGCCCTCGCGCAACCACCTTCCGCTGCCGCAGGAGCCGGCGTTCGAACGCCTTTGCGAGGCCATCACCGCGTTCGTCGCCCCCTCGCCCGCCGTGCCCGCGCTCACGGCACGCGAACGTGAACTCGCCGCGCTCGTCGGCCAGGGCCGGGACAACGCCCAGCTCGCCGCCCACCTCGGCGTGGCCGAGAAGACGGTGCGCAACATGCTGAGCACGCTGTACGGCAAGCTGGGCGTGGAAGGCCGGCCCCAGGCCGTGGTGCGTGCCCGGGACCTCGGGCTCTGAGAAGGCCGCATCCGGGACATCCGCCCCCTGGCCGCGGCCCGGGGCGCGAAGTTCAATGGCGCCTCCAGCCACCCACCACCCGCGCACGCGCGAAGGAGCCCCCGATGATCAAGGTCAGTGTCATGTACCCCGAGCAGCCCGGCACGCGCTTCGACCACGCCTACTACCGCGAGCGCCACATGCCGCTGGTGAAGGCCCGCATGGGCGCGGCTTGCCGCCACTACACCGTCGACCAGGGCCTGGCCGGTGGCGCGCCCGGCGAACCGGCTCCCTTCGTGGCGGCCTGCCACATCTTCTGCGACTCGGTCGAGGAGTTCCAGGCCGCTTTCGGCCCGCACGCGCAGGAGATCATGGCCGACATCCCCCACTACACGGACCGCGCGCCCGTGCTGCAGGTGAGCCAGGTCGTGGTGGGTTGAACCCCGAGGCGCAGGACCGCCTGCGCTCGATCAAGCCCGCATCGGCCTCGGCCGGCCCTGGTCGGCCGTGATGGGGCTCAGATCGGTTCGCCTGCCGCCACCACCGGCAGCTGCAGGCACAGCTCGAAGTGCTCGTAGCCGTGCGCGAAGGGCTCGCCCACCCAGGCCTCGAAACAAGGCTGGTGGTCGGGCGCGTAGCCGCTCGTCGGCAACCAGGTGGTGAACAACCAATCGAGCGCGCGCATCTCGAGGTCCGCCGGGCCGGCGATGTCGAGCTCGGCCAGCGTCATCGGCGGCAACCGCGCCACGCTCACATCGCCGACCACCGCCGCGCCCTCGGGGATCTCGAGCCCGACGTCGTAGCGGCACAGGTCCAGCGGCACGATCTCCGGGTCGTCCCACTGGTAGCCCAGCCACTGCCCACCGGCCAGGCCGCGCGCGGCGGCCCACTCGACGAGGCGGCGCGCGGCCTGCGCCACGCCGTCACCGGCGTAAGGCTTGAACACACGCAGGTAGGCCACGCGCCGTGCTGGCACCTGGCGCAGCCGCACCACGAAGCCGTCCGGGTTCTGCCCGGGTGGCAGGCGCGCCAGCCGGTGCCGCTGGTCCTCGGGCATCAGCGCGCCGACCATCTGCTCGCGGCGCATGCGCCGGTGGGTCAGCACGTCGAACGCGCTCGGCGGCACGCCGAACTGGCTGCGGAAGCTGCGCGAGAAGTCCGAGCTCGAGGCAAAGCCGCAGGCCAGCGCCACCTCGGTGAGCGACACCCCCTCCCGGTGCGACAGCAGGTGCAGCGCATGCTCCAGCCGCACACGCTTGACGAAGTCGTGCACTGTCTCGCCCACCAGCGCCTTGAAGATGCGGTGGAAGTGGTAGGGCGAGAAGTGCGCCGCACGCGCCACTTCGTCCAGCGGCAGCGGCTCGGCCAGGTGGCGCAGGACATGGTCGATGGCGCGGTTGATGCGCTCGACATAGTCCGTGCCGGGGGCGGCGGCGATGTTCGCAAGATTTGGCACGTCGGCCATCGCGAGGCCTCGTAACGTCCGGCCCGCCGCGGGCGGGGTCAAAAGCCCGGCGCGGCACGCTCGACCACCTCCACCGACCTCTCGACCCACCCAGCTGAAAAGGAAAAGCGATGAACCTGGGCCCCTTCTCGTTGAGCCTCGCCGTCAAGGACCTGGCCGCCTCGCGCCGCTTCTACGAGGCAATCGGCTTCAAGCAGTACGCCGGCGACCCGGCGCACAACTACCTCATCCTGCGCAACGGCGCCGCCACCGTGGGCCTGTTCCAGGGCATGTTCGAGAAGAACATGCTGACCTTCAACCCGGGCTGGGATGCCGACTGCAAGAAGCTGCCCGACTTCACCGACGTGCGCGAGTTGCAGCGCCAGCTGCGCGCGCAAGGCATCGAGCCCGCGACGCCGGCCGACACGGCGACCACGGGGCCAGCCCACTTCGTGGTCATCGACCCCGACGGCAACCCGGTGCTCGTCGACCAGCACGTGTGAAGGGGTCCACGGGTAATAGGGGCACAAGGGGGCAAAGAGGGCAAAAGGGGCAAAGGGGGCAAAGCGCGGCGGCGCTGAAAGAATGCGGCCCCGCATCCGACAGATGCGCAGGCCAGCCAACCCGGGCCTCCGCCCGCCCCGCACCATGAACGCGCCCCTAGCCGCCCGCCGCCTTCCCACCCACGCCGCAGCCGCGCCGGGCCGCCGCCGCTGCGTCGCCGCGCTCTTCAGCACGCTTCTGGGCGGGGTGGGCGCGGCCCTGCCCGCGCGTGCCGCCTCCACCCCCACGCGCGCCGACAAGCTCGTGCTCGCCGACGCCGAGTGGAAGCGCCGCCTGAACCCGGCGCAGTACCGCGTGCTGCGCGACGAAGGCACCGAGCCCGCCGGCAGCAGCCCGCTCGACCGCGAGAAGCGCCGCGGCACCTTCCACTGCGCCGGCTGCGACCTGCCGCTCTTCAGCTCCGACATGAAGTACGACAGCGGGACCGGCTGGCCGAGCTTCTTCTCGACGCTGCCCGACGCCGTGGGCACCAAGACCGACTACAAGCTGATCCTGCCGCGCACCGAGTACCACTGCGCGCGCTGCGGCGGCCACCAGGGCCATGTCTTCGGCGACGGCCCGCGGCCCACCGGCAAGCGATACTGCAACAACGGCATCGCCTTGCGATTCCAGGAGGCCGCATGAACACGTTCCGCCGCATCACCCTGGGCGCCGCCGCCGGCTTGGCGCTGCTCGCCGGCCTCGCCGCGATGACCGGCCGCTCCGAGGCTCAGGCGCCGGCACCTGGCCCCGCCCAGGCCGGGGCCAAGCCCGGGGCCGTGACCGAAACCGCCATCTTCGCCGGCGGCTGCTTCTGGTGCGTGGAGTCCGACTTCGACAAGGTCCCGGGCGTGCTCTCCACCACCTCGGGCTACACCGGTGGCAAGGTGCCCAACCCCACCTACCAGCAGGTGTCTGCCGACATCACCGGCCACGCCGAGGTGGTACAGATCGTCTTCGACCCTACGCGCGTGAGCTATGCGCAACTGGTGGAGAAGTTCTGGCGCACCATCGACCCGACCGTGCGCGACCGCCAGTTCTGCGATGTCGGCACGCCCTACCGCACCGCCATCTTCGCCACCAGCGACGCCCAGTTCGCCACCGCCCGCGCCTCGCTCGCGGCGCTGGAGAAGAGCAAGCCCTTCAAGGACCCCATCGTCACGCCGGTCGAACGCGCGAGCACGTTCTACCCCGCCGAGGAGTACCACCAGGACTACTACAAGAAGAACCCGGTGCGCTACAACTACTACCGCACCAGCTGCGGCCGCGACGCGCGGCTCAAGCAGCTGTGGGGCAGCGCCGCGCCCTGACGGCGCTCAGGTCGGTCATTTGGACATCCCCGCGGCCATTCACACGGCCGCGGGCGAAATCCGCCGCAGGCCCTCGGTGACCTCCGCCGCGGCAGGTGGGCGCACGGCGCGCGCCACCTCGACGCCGTCGCGCAGGAAGACGAGCTTCGGCCACAGCTTCACGCGGAACGAGCGGCCGCGCGGCTGACCGGGTGGGGTTTTTCCGGGCTTCCGGCAGATTGTTAACAATCGCATGATTGACATCATGCACACGCTCTACTCCGATGTCACCGGCACCGTCTGGAAGATCGAGGCCCCGGTAGGCACTCTCGTGGCCGAAGGCGACACGATCGTGATCGTCGAGTCGATGAAGATGGAGATTCCGGTCTGCGCGCCTTGCCCCGGGGTCGTGAAGGAGATCCACGTCGCCGAGGGTGATCCCATCGCCGAGGGGCAGGCTGCGGCGGTGGTGGGCGGATGAAGCCGATCGAGGCCGATCCGGCCCTCTTCGCGCGCTGGGAGGGTGCGGTCGCATTTCGCCTCTTCGGCGACGCGGCCGTGCCCACGCTCACCGTGCCCGAACAGATCGCGGCCCGCATCGGTGACCGCATCCTCGACGGCCGCCTGCCGCCTGGGGCGCCCATCGGCGAGCAGGAGGCGGCCGACGAGTTCCAGGTCAGCCGCGGGCCCGTGAGGGAGGCCATCCGCATCCTCGAACGCGAGGGCCTGGCCACGATCCTGGCGCGACGTGGCGCCATCGTCACCGCGCTGTCGGCCGACGAACTGCGCGAGATCTTCGAGATCCGCGTGGCACTCTTCGACACGGTGGCCCGCACTGTGGCCGCCAGCAGGCCGCCCGAGCTGATCGCCGTGCTGCGCTCGGGGGTTGCGCGCCTGGAGGCGCTGGCCGAAGGCGCGGCCGACGGCGACGCCTACGCCGAGACCACCTACCGCCTGCTCATCATCACGGCGCGCTTCTGCGGCAACCAGCGCCTGCAGCGCATGCTGGCGGCGCTCTCGCTGCAGACCCTGCGCTACAGCAAGCTCGGCCTGCAGGCGGCGGATCGGCGCAAACGCTCGGCCAAGCTGTGGCGGCAGGCACTCACGGCCCTGGAGCGAGGCGACGCCGAGAGGCTGATCGTGCTCTCGCGGCAACGCATCGCCGAGTCCGGCGAGGAGGCCGCGCGTCGCCTCGCGACATCGGGAGCCCGGCGATGAGCCCACCGCGAAGCGCCGTTGGCCCGCTCGAGGGCCTGAAGGTGATCGAGATCGCCAGCACCATTGCCGGCCCGGCCTGCGCAAGGCTGTTGGCCGACTTCGGCGCCGATGTGATCAAGATCGAGCCGCCCGAAGGCGACCCGGTGCGTCAGATGGGGCGGCATGTCGGCGATGTCTCGCTCTACGCGGCGAGCATCCTGCGCAACAAGCGCTCGGTGGTACTGGACCTGAAGAGCGCCGAGGACCGCGAGGTCGCGCACGCGCTCATCGCCCGGGCCGACATCCTGGTCGAGAACTTCCGCCCCGGGGTCATGGAGCGCCTGGGCTTCGGCTACGACGCGCTGTCGAAGGTCAACCCCGGCCTCGTCATGGTGCGCATCAGCGGTTACGGCCAGACCGGCCCGTACGCCCAGCGCCCCGGGTACGGCGCCATCTGCGAGGCCGTGGGCGGCGTGCGCCACCTCACCGGCGACCCCGACCGCCCCCCGGCGCGTGTGGCGCTGGCGACCACCGACTACCTCACCGCCAGCTACGCCGCCTTTGGTGCCATGGCGGCGGTGCACGAGCGCGTGCGCTCGGGCCTGGGGCAGGTGGTCGACGTGGCGTTGTACGAGACGGCGTTCACGCAGCTCGAGCCCGTGGTGCCGGCCTACGAGAAGCTGGGCATCGTGCCCACGCGCGAGGGCCCCAACCTGCCCTCGATGGCACCGAACAGCCTGTACCCCACGCGCGACGGTGGCTACGTGCTGATCGCGGCCAACAGCAACCCCACCTACGAGCGCTTGGTCAACCTGATGCAGCAGCCCGAGCTGCTGTCCGACCCACGCTTCGCCACCATCCGCAGCCGCGGCGAGAAGCCCCACATGAAGGCGCTCGATGCCATCGTTGCGGCCTGGACTTCACGCTTCGAGGGCAGCGTGCTCGAGGCAATGCTGCAGCAGGCCGAAGTGCCTTCGTCGCGCGTCTACACGATTGCCGACATCTACCAGGATCCGCAGTTCGCCGCGCGCGCCATGCTGCAACGCGTGCCGCACGCGACGCTCGGCCACACCACGCAAGCCGGCGTCGTGCCGCGGTTCTCGGCCACGCCCGGTCGCATCCGCCACGGTGGGCCCGAAGTCGGCGCCGACACCGAGGCCGTCCGCCGCGAAGCCCTCGCTCCCAAGGAGACCTGACCAATGAAAATCTCGCTTTGCCGCGCCGCGGCAAGCCTTTGCGTTGCCGCGGCGTTCGTGGTCGGCGCGGCCGCACATGCCCAGACCGGTGCCTGGCAGCCCGCCGAGCGCATCACCTACCTGATCGGCGTCGCGCCCGGAGGGACGGTCGATCTCTACGCGCGCGGCACCAAGGACCAGCTCGAAGCCCTCAAGCTCGTGCATGGCCAGACTGTGCTGCCCGAGAACAAGGTCGGCGCCGGTGGCGCCCTTGCGCTGCAGGCGCTGGCGCAGAACGCGGGCAACGGGCACTGGCTCGCCACCTTCCACACCGGCGCGATCGCGGGGGCCGTCACTGGCCTCATCAAGGCCGACGTGCGGCAGTTCCCACCCGTGGCCATGATGGTCGAGGAGACAGCGGTCGTCGCCGTGCGAGCCGACTCGCCGATCAAGACCGTCGCCGATCTCGTCGCCGCGCTGAAGGCCGATCCGGCGGCGCAGAAGATCGCTGTCGCGCCGGCACTCGGCCAGAACACGCACCTGGCGATTGCCAAGCCGCTGAAGGTGGCGGGCGTGGCCATCGACAAGCTCACGATCGCGCCGTTCCGCTCGTCGGGCGAGTCGGTGAACGCGCTGCTCGGCGGCCACGTCGACGTCGTGTCGGCGACGGCGCCGGTGGTGGTGCCGCACGTGCTGGCCGGCAAGCTTCGCATCGTGGCCAGTGCCGCGCCCGAACGAGGCACCGGGCCGCTGGCCGACGTGAAGACGTGGCGCGAGCAAGGCGTTGCCGCGGACTACGTTTCCTACAACGGGGTGATGCTGGCGCCCAAGGCCACGCCGGAACAGCAGCGCTTCTGGGAGGCCGCCCTGCAGCGCGTGGCGCAGAGCCCGGAGTGGATCGCCCTGGTGCAGAAGTCGGGCAACCGGCCGATCTTCCGCGGTCGCGACGAGTCGCTGAAGTACTTCGAGGCGGAGTGGAAGGCCACGACCGACCTTGCCAACGAGCTCGGACTGGCCGCCAAATGACGGTGCGCGAATTCGAACCCGCCGGCGAATGGGCCGAAGAGCTCGCCGAGCTGCGCAGGCGCCGGCAGCTTGCCGCACGCATGGGCGGTGAAGAAGCGGTCGCCAAGTACAAGGCGCGTGGCCGGCAGACGGCGCGAGAACGCATCGAGGCCCTGCTCGACGAAGGCAGCTTCCGCGAGCTCGGGCGCATCACCGGCAAGGGCAAGTACGACGAGGAAGGCCGCTTGCTCGATCTGCAGGCCGTCAACGCCATCATCGGCACCGGCCGCGTCGGGGGGCGCAAGCTGGTGGTTTCGGCCGACGACTACACCATCCGCGCTGGCTCGTCCGAAGGGTCGATTTCGGACAAGTGGGTCTATGCCGAGCGGCTGGCGCTCGGCCAGCAGATGCCGCTGGTGCGCCTTGTCGACACGGCGGGCGGCAGCGTCAAGCTGCTGCAGCAGATGGCGGCGGCGAAGATCCCGGGCTACGGCAACTGGCCGGGGGTCGAGCTGCTCAAGACGGTACCGGTGGTGGGCGTCGCGCTCGGCGCCTGCGCCGGACTTGGGGCGGTGAAGGTGCTGTTGTCGCACTTCTCGGTGATGGTGCGTGACCAGGCGCAGGTGTTCGCCGCCGGGCCGCCGGTGGTCAAGCAGGCCTACGGCATCGAGATCGACAAGAACGACCTCGGTGGCTACAAGGTCCACCGCAAGAGCGCCCTCGTGCACAACGAGGCCGTCGACGAGGCGGACGCGCTGCGGCAGGTGCGGCAGTTCCTGAGCTACCTGCCGCGCAGCGCACACCAGCTGCCTGCGCGCCTGCCGCCCACCGACGACCCTGCGCGCGCCGACGACTGGCTGAAGGACGCGATCCCGCACGACCGGCGCAAGATCTACGACCCGCGCCGGATCATGGCGGCGCTGTTCGACCGCGACTCGATCTTCGAGATCGGGCGCTACCAGGGTGGCTCGGTCATCACGGCTCTGGCGCGGCTGGACGGCTGGCCCGTGGGCGTGCTGTGCAGCGACCCCAAGGTGGCCGGCGGCGCCATGACCACGGCGGCGGCCTACAAGACCGAGCGCCACGCCAAGCTGTGCGACACCTTCGGCCTGCCGATGGTGAACCTCGTCGACCAGCCCGGCAACGCCACGGGGCCCGAGGCCGAACTGGCTGGCACGCTGCTGGGCGCCGTGCGCGTGGTAACGACCATCGAGGACGTGCGCATCCCCTGGCTGAGCATCATCATGCGGCGCGCCTTCGGCATGGCGGGCGGCATGCATGCGCCCAAGCTCTTCCCGGCGCTGAACTACCGCTTCGCCTGGCCTTCGGCGCGCTGGGGCTCGATCCCCATCGAGGGCGGCGTCGATGCCGCACACAAGGCCGAGATCGAGGCGGCAGCCGACCCCGCAGCCGCGCGCGCGGCGCTCGAGGCCCGCTACCACCGCATCGGTTCGCCCTATCGCACGGCGGAGCAGTTCGGCATCCTGGACATCATCGATCCGCGCGAGACGCGGGCGCTGCTGTGCGACTGGATCGAGGATGCCCGCGCCGTGCTGGAAAACGAGAGGAGACCCCGATGAGCCCACGTGGATGGCGCCGGCCTCTCGCTGCGCTGGCCTGCGTGCTGCCGACCCTGGCCGCTGCTCAGGACTGGCGGCCAGAGCGCACGGTGGAGTACGTCGTGCCGGCCGGCCCCGGCGCCGCGCTGGACACGGCCGCGCGCCAGCTGAAGGAACTGGTCGATCGGCAACAACTGCTGCCCACCACGCTCATCGTCACCAACAAGCCGGGTGGCGCCGGCATGGTTGCGATGGGCGGGCTGCAGGGTCGGCCCGGCGATGCGCACATGCTCGTCACGCTGACCCACTCTTCGATCAACAACAAGCTCGTGGGTGAGGTGGCGCTGGGCTACGAGGACTTCACGCCGCTGGCCGTGCTGTTCGACGAGTTCATCACCGTCGTCGTGCGCGCGGACTCGCCCATCAAGGGTGGCCGCGACCTCGTCGAGGCGTTGAAGAAGAACCCGTCGGCGCTGTCGATCGGCGTAGCCACCTCGATCGGCAACCACATCCATGCCGCGATCGCCAAGCCGCTGAAGGTGGCGGGCGTGGACATCGGCAAGCTGACCGTCGTCCCCTTCAAGTCTTCTGCCGAGTCGATGAACAACCTGCTCGGCGGCCACCTCGACGTGGTGTCGGCCTCAGCGGTGAACGTGGTCTCGCTGATGAAGGCCGGCAAGATCCGCGTCATCGCGGTGGCCGCGGCCGAGCGGCTGGGCGGCGACCTGTCCGGAGTACCCACCTGGCGCGAGCAGGGCGTGGACGCCGTCTACGCATCCTCGCAGGGCTTGCTCGGCGCGAAGGGGCTGAGCGCGGCGCAGATCGCCTACTGGGAGTCTTTGCTGAAGCGTGTGACCGACACGCCCGAGTGGAGTGCCTTCCTGGCGAAGAACCACTGGAAGCCGCGGTTCATGGGGCATGCCGAGGCCCTTAGGTACCTCGATGCCGAGTCTGCCGCGGCGAAGACGCTGCTCGGCGATCTGGGCTTGTTGAAGAAGAAGTAGTGCTGCCGCGGCGCCGGCCAAGCCGCTCACTTGGACATTCCCGCGGCCGTTCCTGCGCCCATTCACGCGGCCGCGGGCGAGATCCGCCGCAGGCCCTCGGTGACCTCCTCCGCAGCAGGTGGGCGCACCGCGCGCGCCACCTCGACGCCGTCGCGCAGGAAGACGAGCGTCGGCCACAGCTTCACGCGGAACGAGCGGCCGAGCGGCTGACCCGGCCCGTCCGACACCTTCACGTGCGCGACGCCGGGAAACGCGGCGAGCGCCTCCTCCACCAGCGGCTGGGCGCGCCGGCAGTGGCCGCACGTGGGGCTGCCGAACTCCAGCAGCAGCGGCCCGCGGCGCGCGTCGATGTCGGCGCGGGCGGGCTCGATGGTTTCGAAGGGCGTGGTGCTCATGCCGTGCATGCTAGCGA
Source organism: Rubrivivax sp. (assembly GCA_016790435.1). GTDB lineage: Bacteria > Pseudomonadota > Gammaproteobacteria > Burkholderiales > Burkholderiaceae_C > Rubrivivax. Next base: position 27,019 of record JAEUPE010000162.1, read on the forward strand.
GGCCGCCGGCGACCCCAGCGCTCCAGGCCAGGCGCTCCCCGGCCAGAAGTGCCGCCGCTCAAGCCGGCGCGAGCACGTGGATGACGCGGCTGGCGACATGCTCGCGCGTCTTCGCGGCATAGGCCGCCATGTGCGGTGCCGCGGCGTGCGCGGCGAGCGCGGCCGAGTCGGCCCACTTCTCGACCACGACGAACGTGTCGGGGCCGCACTTCGCCTGGAACGGCGGCGCGCCCTCGGCATCGATCGTGGCTCCGTACTCGATGCAGCCGTTCTCGGCGAGCACCGCCGGCACGTTGGCGCGAAAGTGCGCGAGCACGGTGTCGCGCAGGCCGGGTTTGGTGGTGATGATGGCGATGACGTGGATCATGGCGATGGGTGTTCTGGGTTCGGATAGGGAGCGAGTGGCCGATGGCCGGGCTGCAATGGCCGGTGACGCGAAGGGTAGGGTCGGTTCGGAAGATGCGGTAAGGCACCGCAACCCGGTCGGTCCTCTGTCGAGCGCATGCCGCATCGCGCTATCCAGCCAGCTCGGCTCTCCTGGCGACTCCTGTGTCAGCCCGTCGCGAACTCGGCTATGGACTCCTGTGCGTCATCCGCCACGGTCTTCACCTCTTCGAGCTCCAGCTCTCTGCAGATGTCCTGGAAGGCGGCAAAGCGCTTCAGGTCACTCGGTGCCGGGCCTCGCACAGCGAACAGAACGTCATGCGGCAATAGGTCGCGCTTGCGCAGCCGTTGAATCCGCTGCAACCAGGTTCCACCGTGGTCGTAGATGCCCATCGGCTCGGCTTGGTTCAGGTTGAACGGCTTGATGATCTTGGCGACCGCCGCTCCCCGCTGCTGCACGAGCGGGAACTTGACGTACACCTCATCGTCACCCACTCTCGCAGGCCGGAACGGCAGCTTGAGTTCCAGGCTGCCGAGCAGGGCCTTTATGCGCCGCTCAATCTCTTGCTCGACGTACTCGGGCGTCGCGAAAGACCGATCCACGTAGTGGTCGAACTTTTCTGCAAGCTCGCGCGCAGGATCGTCGGTGAGAACGACACGGGGCGTGCTGAATCGGATGATGGCTTCCCGGGGATGAACCAAGCCCTCGAACACCTCACGAAGCACCTCTGGCTGACCCGTCGCCATCTGGCGAGTGACCAACTCGTCGATCCGCTGAAGCTCGGTACGAATACCTTGCACAGCCCGTGCGAACACGGTTCGCGGAAGCTCCTCGAAGAAGCTCGTGATCCGCTTCGTCTTCCGTGTGTTCTGAAGCTTGAAGCCGAAGTAGCCTGTCTGTGGGCAGACCATAGCAACGCCGACGTTGGCGAACTCGCCGGTCTCGAGGTACGGAACAAACTGAACCACGGCATAGCGGCATGCAACTTGTTTCACACCGTCCTCCATAGTTCATCCGTTGCACATCGCGACAGCGCCGCCATCGCGCCTTCCCTGTCGAAGTTCGCCGGCAGATCGAGCTCCGAATTTTCCCATAGCCACTCGGGCGGCGCCGTTTTCAGGGCCATCGTGGCCATCGGTAGCACAGCACTCAGGCGACGACCGTACTCCGCACGGCTCACCAGATCTTCGACCAGCTCCTGCCATTGTGAGGCGAAGACATGGTGCTGGAGGAACTCAGCTCCGACAAAGCTTGGGTCCAGCGCCAAGTTGTGGTCGATGACGACCAAGGACTCCTGCTCCTGATCCCACAGCAGGTTCGGGTTGCCCGTCAGGCGGTCCACGTTGTGAACCCACCAGTCGAAGACCAAGACGTCCCGCTGTACGGACTTGGGGACACGTGGCGCCATACCAAGCTCCAGCCAGCTTGTTCCACGGTGCTGACGCGACCCGAACGCCGGCAGGCAGCCAAGCTGACGCCAGTCAGCGGGCAGTTCCGCATGCAGCGTCTCGTCGATCTGAACGAGACTGAACGGCGGGATGTTCAACCCGAAGGCTTGGGCAAGGTGCGCGCAGATCCACTCGCGCCAAAGACTTGCACGGTTGGTCTGCTGTGCTTTGACGAAGTACAGGTTGCCATCCTCGGCAACGCACTTGAACGGCAGCGACTTGCCCTGCTCGGCCGGGCCCAGGACCTCACGAATCTGCAGGATAGCCTGCGCGGCCGGTGACATGGTCGTCAGACCTCCTCGGGCGCCGCCAGCGTCCACACCCGCTTGAGCGGGATCAGCGCCCGAAGGTCGGCGTCGAGCTTGTCGTACACGCCGAGCAGTTCGTCGATCAGGTCATCGGCGTCCCATAGCCGCACGTGAAAGAACTGCTGCGTCTCGTCGCGGTCGATGCTGCTCTTGAACCCGCCCCAGCACACGAGCAGGCCATGCGTAGCGTTGACCTTCTTCATGACACCGCCCAGCGCGTCGAGAACCGCGCGCTCGATGGGGTTCTGTTGCGACTTGACCTGCACGCAGATGCGCGGTTCGGAGAACCCGAACGTGCCTGGCGCGGCCAGGATGTCGATGCCCCCGTCCGGGCCGGGCGGACTGATGTGGGTGCTGAATCCCTGCGCTCGCAGGATGGCGCCGACCAGCTCGGCCATGCCGTGGCCCTTGAATCGGGCCAGAACCAGCTTGGTGATCTGGTCACGGCCCGAACGCTCCACGTCGAAGTGCGCTTCGATGACAGGCGGCTGTTCGTTCGTAGCCGGCTTGCCCTTCTGGCCTGGCGTTGGCGCCGACGCCCCCACCGGCTGAGCTTTCCAACCGGCCTTGGCCATGGCGCGGACCCGCGCCTCGGCATCGTTGCGCGCCATCCGGCACACGGTCATGAAGGCGCCGAACGAGTACAGCAGGTCTTGGTCGAACGACGACCGTGGCACTTCGGTGTTCAACCACTTCGCCCGGACGCTGTGCCGATAGGTCTGGTCGGCCTTGGCATCGAAGGCATACCCCTTCGTGACCTCGCCGAACGCGATGGCCGGCTTGTGCTTGTGCGGCATGACAACCCAGTCACCGGGCTGGATGTCGAAGACGAACGGCGCGATCTGGCTGGCCCAGTTGATCCGCGTCTTGGGCTTCTCGTCAGCGTAGAGCTCGGCCAGAAGGGCCTTGATGCCCTCGTAGTCCTTCGCCAGGTGAAGGTCGCGGTCTTCGGTGCCCTCCCAGGTCAGATAGCAGGCCGAATCGGCGAAGAACCGTTGCTCGTGCTCGCCGTATTTGCCAGCTCGGATCAGCCAGAGTGCCATCGGATCAGTCCTTCTTCGTCAACACGCGCATAGCCTGCCATCTGGTGCTCTTGCCGCTGTTGTTGCGGTCCACCAAATGGTCGAAGCGGGTGAACTCGTAGACCTGTTCGCCCACGCTCTTGAAGTTGCGCGACGTGAGCTTGATGTCATGCGGTGGGCTCGGTATGGAAGATGCGTTCCAGGGTCGCTGGCAGCAGGGCGGCGTTTGCTTCGCGGATGGTGACGTGCTTGGCCTTGAGCCCCTCGACGTGTCGATGGATGGCCGAAAGCTCGATCTGCTTAGCCATCGATGGCAGCGGCATTTCGTAGCTGAGAAACGTGGAGGGCTGCAAGCGACGACGCCGCGCATTCGTGCCACCGCTAATCTCGGCCAGCGCGGGCCAGACATCCGGCGTTCGGAAGTAGATATCGAGGACTTCCGGCAAGACGGCTTCAGCGTTGACTGAGAACACCGGAAACTCCGGCGATACCACCATGCCGTCACAGCCCTTGGGCACGACACCCAGAGCACCTTCCCAGGCCATCAGTTTGGGGTAGATGAAGTCACCAGCGTGGACCGTGGACAGCCGCCCATACGAGAACTCAGCGCCCGACTTGACCGCACTGGGAAACACGCCACGCCCGAACGAGTAGACGCCGGCGAACCGATATGTCGCCGTGGCGTCGACAACCACATCCGGCTGCCGCAGCGACACTAGGTCCGACATGGGGCGCTTTCCACTGGTCGCCCCGGCAGGACTAAAGATGTAGCTCCGCACAAGGTTCTGTGCGTCGCGCTCGACAGCGTCGAGATGCTCTTCCAGATCCCGCGTCTTCTGGGCCAGCTTGTCGAGGTGAGCGACGAGGGCGTGCTGTTCAGAGAGAGGCGGCAGGGGCACTTGAATCGTTCCCATCTTTTCGACCCCCAAAGTCCGGTTTCGCCCCGCGCCGCCAGGTGATGCTTGCCGCACCTGCGCGCGTCCTTCCGCCGATGCCGTCAAGTACAGCATTAGGTACTTCGCGTTGGCTCTTTCGCTGTCAACGACGCAGGTAATGAAGCGATGCGATCCGAACCGCCCACTGTCGGCACTCGAAGCGACTGCGATTGCACCTTCCCAGGCGAACACGTTCGAGAACACCAGATCTCCGGACTCGATGCGAAACAGCCGCTTCGTGCCGACAGCGGCTCCGGGTAGTGCCGGCTTGTGGAACGTCCCACGACCGAACGAGCGGATCCCAAGTTCTGGATACGCCTGATCATGGCGAATCTCCACCGGTCTGCGAACTATGGGTGCAATGTCCGCGAGGGCAACTAAGGGCCACTGCTTCATTCGGCGCCCGCCGCGCCAACAAGCGCCTCAATTTCACCCAGGAGCCGCATCACCTCGGCCTCGTGGCCCCGCATCGACGCGATCAACTTCTTCGGGTCGACGTGTTCCAGCTCCGACTTCGCATTGGGGTTCTTGATGTCCAGGTTGTAGATCGGCCAGTAGAGTGCATCGCCCTCGGCCTGCGCCGCCTTGGCGGCTTGCTCAAGGCGCTGCTGCTGCGCCTTCAACTCGCGAAGCCGCTCCTGAAGGGCCGCCTTCTCACCGTTGGCCGCAGCGCTGATGGCCTGCTCCAGCTCCCGCAGCGGCTTGCCCAGGGCCAATGCTGCCGCGCGTTCGGCCTCGGCCCTTTGCCAGTGCGGCGTGGCGGCCTCGACGGCCGCGCTCCGCCTGGCCACGAAGTCCACCGCCCAGGATTGCGGGCCGGGCTGGCGGTCACTCCACCAGGCCTGCGCGCCGCCGAACTCCTCGAACTGCAGCGGAGCGGTCTTGCTGTACTTCTTGCGGCCCTCGGGCAGGGGCAGCTCGTAGAACCAGATCGTATCGGTGGGCCCGCCACGCTCGAAGAACAGCAGGTTGGCCGGAATGTCGGTGTACGGCGCGAACACCCCCTGCGGCAGGCGCACGACGGTGTGCAGGCGGAACTCTTTCAGCAGTTCCTCCTTGATGACGGCGCTGACGCCGTCGCCGAACAGCGTGCCGTTAGGCACCACCACGGCCGCCCGTCCGCCGCGCACGACCGCCTTGCCACCGGGCATCGGCGCGCCGGCCACCCGCAGCTTGCGCATGATGTACTGCAGGAACAGAAGCGCCGTCTCGGCCGTCTGCATGTTGGGCGGGAAGTTTGCCTTGATGCCGGCCTCCTCCTCGCCGCCGAACGGCGGGTTGGTCAGGATCAGGTCGACACGCTCGCTGTGGCCGATCTCGTTGAGGCGTCGGTCCAGCGTGTTGCCGTAGGCGATCTGCGGCGCCTCCAGGCCATGCAACAGCAGGTTCATCTGCGCCAGCATGTACGGCAAAGGCTTGGCCTCCTGGCCGAACAGCGTCTGGCGCTGAAGCACGCGGCGTTGATCGGTGGTCTTCACCTTCGGTGCGATGTGGTCGTAGGCCTCGACGAGGAAGCCGCCGGTGCCGCAGGCCGGATCGAGTACGGTCTCGCCCAGGCTCGGGTCCATGACCTGCACCATGAAGCGCACGACAGGTCGCGGGGTGTAGAACTCGCCCGCGTCGCCGGCTGCGTCGCGCATCTCGCGCAGCATCGACTCGTACAGGTGCGACAGCGTGTGCATCTCTTCGCTGGCGCTGAAGTGGATGCCGTTGATCTTGTTGAGGATATCGCGCAGCAGGTAGCCGCTGACCATGCGGTTCTGGATGCCCTTGAAGACGTTGGCCACCACCTCGCGCTGGCTGGCCTTCTCGCCCGTGCCGCCCAGGCCGCGCAGGTAGGCGAAGAGGCCCTTGCCCTTCGTGCCATCGGCGCGCACGGCGGTGTCTTGCCCGATGAAGGCGAGCAGCTCATCGCCATTGATGCCGTCTTCGCGAGCCGCCCAGTCGCGCCAGCGGTACGGCGCCTCGATGATGGGCCGGTAGGGGTTCCCGTCCAGTTCGGACTCTTCCTCATGCCTAGTCTCCAGGTCGTCGAGGAACTTCAGGAACATCACCCAGGTGAGCAAGGGCAGGCGATCGACGTCGCCATTAAGGCCCTTGTCCTTGCGGAGGATCTTGCGGGCCGTGCCGATCAAGGCGGACAGGTTCTCGCGCGTCGTCAGCAGGGCCTTGGTCTTGCGAGGTGCCTTGGTCTTCTTCTCGGCACTGGCGGTGTTCGTTGCTTTTCGGGCGGGCATTCAGGAACGTCTCGTGGTCATTGCTGGTAGATCGCGGCCTGCAGCCTTGATGCGGCCTCCTTCAGGCCTTTCACGCCGCCGAAGTGGCGCGTGGCAATCTCGGAAGGTGAACCGAATCGGTCGAAAGGCTGCACCTTCATCAGGTCGGACAGCGCGCTGAACTGGATGATCCCGCGCTCGATGTACTTCTCCAGCAGCAGCGACAGCACTTCCCGCGCCGTCTCTCCGTACTGCGCGAACAGGTCCTGCGTGGCCTTGCGCGCACGCTCGGCCCGCTGGCGCCGGGTCAGGAGCGGCGCATTCCAGGCAAGGTGGCACAGCAGGTCGAACGGGTCGGCGTCGGGCTGGTCGCTGCTGGCGGCCAGCTCCTCGAAGCTGATGCCGCGCTCCGTCAATTCACGCAGGAGGTCCGCACGCGTGTCGGGGTCGGCCCAGGCGGATTGCAGCGCATCGCGCGTGGGATACATCGAACGCACGGCGCGGCCCGAGTACTCGGTGTAGCGCACGACCTGCAGCTTCTTGCCGTCGGTGTCGAGGTCATAGACGAGGTGGCCGATGATCTCGACTTCACCGCCGTCGATGTAGAACTTGCGCGGCTCCGCGGGCGGGTCGATCAGGATCTCGGCCTCATTTGGCTCGACCAGCTCGGGCTGAACTAGATACTCGGCTTCCGGCTCGGCCACCCCTGGGACTTCGACGATGGTCGCATCGACGACCTCGCCGGCCTCGTCCACCGTCACTTCTTCCAACCGCGCGGGATCGCCGTCGAAGTCAGGATCCGCAAAGTGTCGCGTCGCGGTACCGGTGAAGTCGATGATGTTGAAGTACTCCTTGCCATAGTCGACCTTCAGGCGTGTGCCACGGCCCACGATCTGCTTGAACTCCGACTTCGAGCCCACGACGCGCGCCAGCACGACGTTCTTCACCATCTCGGCGTCGACACCGGTGGTCAGCAGTTGCGAGGTGGTCAGGATGACCGGCACCGGCTTGTCCACGTCCTGGAAGTCCGACAGGTGGGTCAGGCCGATGGCGCCCTCGTCGGCCGTGACGCGGCACACGTAGTCGGGGTACTGCTTGACCAGGTCGCTGTTCAGATTGACCAGCTCTTGCCGCATCTCGGCGGCATGCTCCTGGTCTACGCAGAAGACCAGCGTCTTGGCGAAACGGTCGGTGCCTTTGAGGAAGTCCGTGAGGTGCCTGGCCATGGCGCGGGTTCGGGCGCGCAAGGCCACGACGCGCTCGAAGTCCTTGGTCTGGTACTCGTCGTCCGGCACCTCGCGCCCGAAGCGGTCCAGCTCGTCCTTGCTCGGGCGCCACCCCGCGGCATCGACGGTGGTGATGACGCGGTGCACACGGTACGGCGCAAGGAATCCGTCTTCGATACCTTGTCGCAGGCTGTAGGTGTAGACCGGGTTGCCGAAGTACTCGTAGGAGTCGCGCGACTCTTCGCGCAGGGGCGTGGCCGTCATGCCGAACTTCACGGCCGGCTCGAAGTAGTCGAGTACCGCGCGCCAGTTGCTCTCGTCGCGGCTGGACCCGCGGTGGCACTCGTCGATGATGATCAGGTCGAAGAAATCGGGACGGTACTTGCGGAAGACATCCTCGGTGCTGGTCGACAGCGCCTGGTAGATGCCGAAGTACATGTCACGGCTCTGGCTCACGTCGCCACCGGCGATCTTGTGGCGCGCATCGCCGAAGGGCGCAAACATCTTGGCCATCGGATCGTCAACGAGGATGTTGCGATCGGCCAGGAACAGGATCTTGGGCCGCCGGTACTCGCCCGTGCGGTTCCAGCGGCTGTTCCAGAGCTTCCAGCACACCTGGAAGGCAACGCAGGTCTTGCCCGTGCCTGTGGCCAACGTCGCGAGGATGCGCGGTTGTCCGAGCAGGATGGCTTCGATCACCCGCTGGATCGCGATGCGCTGGTAGTACCGGGGTACCTTGCCGGACACCAGGTTGAACGGCTCCAGCAAGTGCGCCTTCGCAGACTCGGCCATCGGCGTCGACTGGGTGAGCCGCTGCCACAGCTCGTGTGGCGAGGCGTAGCGATCGACTTCGCGCTCAGTACCGGCGACGTAGTCGATCTCGATGATGCGGTGGCCGTTGGTGGCGTACGCGAACTTGAGGCCGAGCATCTCTGCGTACTCGCGGGCTTGCTGCACACCAGTCTCGGCAGGCAGGCCGACTTCCTTCGCCTCGACGACGGCCAGAGGCATGTCGCGCCGGTAGTAGAGCAGGTAGTCGGCGCGACGTTGTTTGCCTCGGCGTACCTTGCCGCCCGCCACGATGATCCGGCCGTTGGTGAAGCTGTGCTGCTCGCCGATGACCGACTCGGACGTGCCCCACCCCGCCGTCACCAACTTGGGTGTGACGAACTCGCGGCAGGTATCGGCTTCAGTCATGTCGGTTACCCAATCTCTTCAGCGTTCCGGGCCGCCGGCCGGCCCTGCCCACAGCCGTGAAAACTGGAAAGACAGTTCGCGGTGGTGCCGAATCGACAGCAGGTGAACTAGGTGGCCTGGCGTCGCCACGGTGTACAGGATCAGGTAGTCGCCGTGCAGGTACTCGCGCAGGCGGTCGGCCGCGCCTGCCGGCAATGCAGCGAGCTGTGCGAGTGCCTCGGCAGACTGCGGTGGCTGGTCCAGATAGCGCCGTCCTATCCGGGGAAAGCGCCGGAGATTGGGGATGACGGTGGTGCGGAGTTCGCCCAGCAGCCTGTCGTAGGCAGACGCCGCGTCCGCCTCGGTCAAGAACGACTCGATCGCCGCCAGCCGGTCCAGGAAGCTGGCGGTCAGTTCGACGCGAACGACGGGCTCAGCCACGCTTGCGCGCAGTCCCGCTGGCCTTCACCTTGTCCTTCGTGGTGGCCGGCGGCGCACCGGTCCGCCGCGCCTGTAGCGCGGCAATCCCTGCATCCGCGTCCTGGGTCCGCCCGGCCGCAATGTCCGCGAGGCCACGCCGCGCGTCGTCGATCAACAGGAGGTGGATGCGCTCACGCTCCAGGCGGTGGTAGTAGTCCAGGCGCTCAGCGTCGATGAGGGCGACATAACTCTCGCCGTTCTTGGTGATGATCTTCTCGGCACCGGCCTTGACCTGTTCAGCCAGGTCGGACAGCGTGGCCCGCGCCTGGGTGAACGGCACCACATCGCTCGCAGAGATTCCCATGGGACATGCACTCCGAAGTTGCAGAATTCTGCGCATTTTACAGGGCGCTTCCGACAGCGGGAAGTCCCTGGTCCGTCGCCAAGAACGGAAAGGGACGCCTGCGCGTCCCTTTCCGCGGCCTGCCCCGCCCCGCTCAAGGCTTGATCTTGCTGCTGAACTGATTGGTGAACACATCCGCCACCACCGGCATCTTCTCCGGCTTGTTGGTGGCAAACGTGATGTCCATCGTCTTCTGCATCAGCTCGGGCTCGATCCAGCCGAGGCCGTGCTTGGCCGAGCGCTCGGTGACGCAGAGGTCCAGGATCTGCGGCATCGTCGCCAGCAGCGTGGTGCGGTCCAGGCCCGGCACGGCCTCGACCATGGCGTCGATGGAGGCGGCCGGGCTCGCCTTGGCGTCCTTCCAGCCCTTGTGCGTGGCGCGCAGGAAGCGCTCG
>JAEUPE010000199.1 GCA_016790435.1 Rubrivivax sp.
GAATCTGCGCGACGTGGAGTTCATCCTGAACAACACGCCGCGCAAGATCTTGGGCTTCAAGACGCCCGACGAAGTGTTCTCTCAGCTCAAAATCGACCAAGTCGCCGGCGTTGCACTTCAAGCTCGAGTCGGCCCAGAATCGTGCCCGATTAGCGACGAACCTCAGCCATGCGAAGTGAGGGCAGAGGATTTGGTTTGCAGCCCACTGCGGCCCGGATGATCCGTTGCATCTGTGAATGCATGTCAAACCGTCGATTGAATCGGAACTGATATTCGGCCAGGTATCGGTCGGTGTACTTGGCGAACTTCAATGCGTGGTAAGTGCCAGTGATGGCCGTCTTCAGGTTGCCCAACACCGTGTTGACCGCCTTGAGCTGCGGGATCTCGCAGGCCTGCTTGCCTCCCCCGGTCACGATCGGCTCGTGCTCGGCGATCTGGTTCCACCTCGTGTAGTTGAAGCTCGGCGCGCCGTCGGAGACCACCAGGGTTCCCGGAGCGAGCGTGTTCAGGCAGAACACCACCACGTCCTCGCCGGTGGCCGGCTGCTTGGACAGACAGACCCGCTCGGCCTTGCCGTCGGGCGCCTGCGAGACGGCCGCCAGGAACGCCACCTTGCCCTTCCTTCCCCGGCTGGCCGGCCCGCTGGACTGCCCGCCCAAGAACGCCTCGTCCACCTGCACCGTCCCTCGTAGCGTACGCGTGCGCTCCCTCACCCACATGGCCTCCATCAGCTTGTGCTTGAGTGACCACGCCGTCTGGTAACACACCCCCAGGTGCCTCATCAGCTCCAGCGCGCTGACGTTGTTCTTGGCCTGGCTGAGCACGTACGCCGCCTGGAACCACACCTTCAGGGCCACCTTGCTCGAGGCCATGACGGTGCCGGCGATCAGGCTGGCCTGGTGCCGGCACTCGCAGCACTGGTAGTACAGCAGTCGTCCGCGCTGGAAGTTGCTGTACTGCCGGCTCCCGCAACTCGGGCAGGCGAACCCGCGCGGCCAGCGCATTGCCTCCAGCTCTCGCTCGCACGCTTCCTGCGTACCGTACCGCTCGATAAACTCACCCAGCGACAGCCCCTTCTGGAACTGAACCCTGTTCATCGGCATGATCGGCCTCCTTATGGCTGCCGATCCATCTTCTGTTCCCGCTCGCTCACCGGGTGAGCCAGCGGCTGAGGATCATCGCCAATCAAGCGCACGAGGCCGCATGCCATCTCCAGCCGAGTTGAATCTACCTGTTGAGTTCGGCAACGCTGGTGAGGTGAACACGCTTGGAACTGGTTGGTTCGTCGGCTACAGCGACTGGGCTCGCGAAGGCGCACAACTGCGATTCGTGCCGCGCGACGCCAACGCCCAGGGCCTCTGCGTCAAGTGGTTCGAGCACGAGCCTGGCAACCCGAGCGGTGAACCGAAGCCTAGAAGCACCGGGCGGACAGTCTCTGTCATGGTCTCGCAGATAAGCGAGTTCAGGATCGACTTTTCGGTTGACGATGGCTTTCCACCCCAAAGCACCACAACCGTAGTCCTGCGCCGCTCAGGTGACTTCGCCATCTGGGGTCCTGGCATCCACCACCGTGCCTTTGGGGTTCAGCGCGCGACGATCCTCACGGTTCGGTGGGAACTCACCTCAGGGTTGCCTCCTGCCCGGCGGCTGTCATAGCCCCCACCACGATGCCACGCTCCCGCCCCTCTCTCATCATCTTCGACTGTGACGGCGTGCTCGTCGACAGCGAGCGCATCAGCCACCTCGTCCTGCAGCAACTGCTCGCCGAGCGCGGGGTGCACATCGGTTTCGATGAGGCGGTGTCCCGCTTCATGGGCTCATCCATGCCGCACACGCTCGACGTGGTGCGGCAGATGACGGGCGTGCCGCCCGAAGAGTTTCTGCCCGTGTTTCGCGATCGCACGTACGAGGCGTTCGCCGAGCGGCTCGAGCCGGTGGCGGGCATCCTGGCGGTGCTCGACGACCTCGCCGAGCCCTATTGCGTGGCCTCGAACGGCCCGCGCGCGAAGATGGAGTTGACGCTCGGCCGTACCGGCCTGCTCGGCCGCTTCTTGCCGGGGCGCCTCTTCAGCGCCGACGACGTGGCGAACCCGAAGCCCGCGCCCGACCTGTTCCTGCATGCCGCCGCGCGCATGGCGGTGCCGCCCGAGGCCTGCGTGGTCGTCGAGGACACGCCCACGGGCGTGCGCGCCGCGCGTGCGGCGGGCATGTGGGCGCTCGGCTACTGCGCCATGACGCCCATGGACCGCCTGCAGGCGGCTGGGGCGCATGCGACGTTCGGCTCGATGTCGTTGTTGCCCGCGCTGCTGGCATCGGCTGGCATGCCTGACCAAGCTTCCAGCTTGTAGAGCCCGCCGCCTGCAAGGGGCATCGACACGACGGCATGGCGGGGTGGGGCGCCTGCGCGTCACGTAGAGTCGCGACGCCGCCGAGGCGCGTCGCGCGCCCGCGGCACCCGCAGGACGCCCATGCAACTCGAAACCTGGCTCATCTACCTGGTCGCCTCGATCGGGCTTTCCCTCTCACCCGGCCCCAACGGCCTGCTCGCGCTCACGCATGGCGCGCTGCACGGTCGCCGCCTGGCCTTGTTCACCATCTTCGGCGGCGCGCTCGGGTTCGTGTTCGTGATCGCGCTGTCGATGTTCGGCATCGGCGCGTTGCTCAAGACTTCGGTCGTCTGGCTCACGGTGCTCAAGTTGCTGGGTGGGGCCTACCTCGTTTGGCTGGGCATCCAGGTGTGGCGATCGCCGCCGCTGGGCCTGCAGATGGCGGCGCCGGCGGCCGAGCGGTCGGGCGCCTCCCTCTTCTGGCAAGGCGCGTTGTCGGCCGCCACCAACCCGAAGGGCCTGCTCTTCTTCGCGGCCTTCCTGCCGCAATTCATCGACCCGGCTGGCAGCCTGCTGGTCCAGTTCTTCGTCATGGCCGGCACCTTCGTCGTCACCGAGGTGGTCACCGAATACGTGCTCGCCAGCGCCGCGCACCGCATCCGCCCGTGGCTCGGGCGAGTGGGGCGGCGGTTCAACCAGACCTGCGGCGGCGTCTTCGTGGCCATCGGCGCGGCGCTGCCATTGCGGGGCTGACGCGCTGCGCCTGCGCGCAGCGGGCGAGCGGGGAGCCGCGAACAGCGGGTGGCCAGGGGCGGGTGGCGCGTCGCGCCTACACTGGACGCCGGCTCGGACATCGAGCGCCACGCCTCCCGCCGCCATGCACGACCTCGCCACGCTGCAAAGCGTCCTCGACCAGATCTTTCCCGGCCTCATGGGCGTGCGCCTCACGAGCGTGGCCGAAGACCGTGTGGTGGCGGAGATGCGAGTGCGCCCCGACCTCTGCACGGCCGGCGGCATCCTGCACGGCGGCGCGCACATGGCCTTTGCCGACACGCTCGGCGCGGTGGGCACGGTGGTCAACCTCGGCCCCGGCAAGCGCACCACCACCACCGACTCGAGCACCAAGTTCATCGCCGGCGCGAAGGTGAACACCACCGTCACCGGCGAGAGCGTGGCCCTGCACCGCGGCCGCACGACGATGGTGTGGCAGACGAGCATCCGCAACCAGGACGGCAAGCTCTGCGCCGTGGTGACGCAGACGCAGCTGGTCATGGACGCGCCCGCGGCCTGATCACGCTCCGTGAGCGCCCCGCCCAGCCTCTCGCTCGAACGGCTGCTCACGCTGGTCCTGGCGCTGGACGAGAA
>JAEUPE010000207.1 GCA_016790435.1 Rubrivivax sp.
CCAGCCGTGATAGAAGCACTGGAACACCTTGGCGTTGCCGCTCTTCTCGCGGCACACCGTGGCGCCGCGGTGCGGGCAGGTGTTGAAGAGGGCGTGCAGCTGGCCCTGCGCGTCGCGCGTGAAGAGGATGTTGCGCCGCGCCACGGTGCGCGCGACGAAGTCGCCCGGTTTCGCGAGCTCGCTTTCGTGGCCGAGGTAGAGCCAGCAGTGGTCGAAGACCGCCGCGTATTCGCGCTCCATCACGTCGTTGTCGACGAAGGCGCGGCGCGAGACCTGGAAGATGCCGGCGGCGGGATCGGCGCGCACGAGCGTCGTCGCCGGGCCGCGAATGGGGCGTAGCGGGGTCGGGTGGGCGTCGAGGGAGACGGCTGCGTTCATGCACGCTCCTGGTCCGCCGATGCGGCGGTTTGGCGGGGTGATGGCGGGGACATAAAACCGACCATCCGGTCGGAAAGTCGCACCATTCTGAGATCGTACACATGCGAACGGCACTCGGGTAAACCTGCATCCGGGTCGCGACGCCGCGTTCCTACGATGACGCCATGAACACGGTGCAGAGCGCTCCCGCGGCGCAGCGTTTTGATGGCCAGGTGGTGGTGGTGACGGGTGCGGCGCGCGGCATCGGGCTCGCCATCGCCGAGGCTTTTGCACGCGAGGGCGCGATGCTCGCGCTGGCCGATCTCGATGCGGGCGAGGTGTGGGTGCAGGCGCAGCGGCTGGCGGCCGAGTTCGGCGTGCGCACCGTGGCCATGGCCGGGGACCTCTCGCAAGAAGCGGCGGCGCAGCAACTGCTCGAGCGCACGCGTGCCGAGCTGGGCGAGGGCGCCGTGCTCGTCAACAACGCAGGCGGCGGCGTGATCCTGCCCTTTCTCAGCCACACGCCCGAGACGCTGCGTGCCACCATCGACCGCAACCTGTGGACGGTGCTGTGGTGCACGCGTGCCTTCCTGCCCGGCATGCTGGCTGCGGGCTATGGGCGCATCGTCAACCTCGGTGCCGACTCGGTGCGCAACGGCCTGGCCAACCACGCTGCCTACAACGCCGCCAAGGGCGGCGTGCATGCGCTGACGACCGGGCTGGCACGAGAGTTCGCCACGCAAGGCGTCACGGTCAATACCGTCGCGCCCTGTGCGGTGAACGGCGAGCAGCTCGCCGCCTTCGTGCGCGACAAACCCGACGTGGCGGCGCGCTTCCTGGCCGTCATCCCGATGGGCCGCGCCGCCGAGCTGGCCGAGGTGGCTTCGATGGTGCTGTACCTCGCCTCGCGCGAGGCCTCCTTCGTCACCGGGCAGGTGATCAGCGTCAACGGCGGGAGCACCATGCTGTGACCGCGGCGCCCCGCCGCACACAAGCCGAGCGTTCCGAGGCCACGCGCCGCCGCATCCTCGATGCCGCTGTCGGCCTTCTCGGCGAACGCGGCTATGCCGGCCTGCGCACCAGCGACGTCGCGGCGGCGGCGGGCGTCAGCAAGGGCGCGCAGACGCACCACTTTCCGTCCAAGGACGACCTCGTCGTTGCCGTGGTCGGCCACGTCTTCGAGCGCGCCGGCGAGTTGGCGCGTAAGCGGGCACGGCGTGCCGCGACGGTGGACGAGGCGGTGCGCGCGCTCATCGCCGATGGGCAGGAGTTCTTCTTCAGCGAGCTCTTCCTCGTCGCGCTCGACCTCGCCATCCAGGGCCGGCTGCGCGCGCAGCCGAGCGAGCTGCTCACGCAGCTGGCGGGCGCCACGCGCCTGCCCGTGGAGGCGCAGTGGCGCGCCGCGCTCGTCGAATCGGGCGTGCCCGAGGCGCTGGCGGACGACGTCTTGTGGCTGACGCTGTCGATCGTGCGTGGCCTGGCCGTGCGGCGCCTGTGGCAGCATGATCCGCCGCGCTTCAACCGCCTGTTCAGGACCTGGCGCGAGATGGTGACGGCCTATCTCGCGATTTGCGCCTCCGCCGAGGCGGCGAGCGCCGCGCCGGCCGCGGCACGACGCCGGGCGGTGCGCCCGAGATGACGGGCCTGCTGATCGCCCATTGATCAGCCTGACGATCCATCCGATGATGGCCCTGACGGCGACCTCGAGACCATGCCGCATCCCGACGAACTGATCGACGTGCACACGCACGTGGTGCCGGAGTCGTTCCCGCGCTACCTGGGCCGGCACGCCGATGCGCCCTGGCCTTCGATGGCGCCGGCGCACGCCTGTCATGCGCACGTGATGATCTCGGGCAAGGTCTACCGCACCGTCTCGCAGCAATGCTGGTCGTGCCAGGTGCGCCTCGCCGACATGGACCGCCAGGGCGTGCGCCGCCAGGTGCTCTCGCCGATGCCCGAATTGCTGTCGTACTGGATGGAGCCCGAGGATGGCGCGGCCATGTGCCGCTACCTCAACGAGGCGATCGCCGGCATGGTGGCCGAAGCGCCGGCGCGCTTCGTGGGGCTCGGCGCCGTGCCAATGCAGGACGTGACACTCGCGATCGAGATGCTGCAGGAACTGCGGCCACGCCACAGCCTCGTCGGTGTCGAGATCGGCAGCAACGTCAACGACGTGCCCATCGGCGAGGCGCGCTTCCGGCCGTTCTTCGAAGCGGCCGCGGCGCTGGATCTCGCGGTCTTCGTCCATGCGCTCAGGCCGGCCGGCATGGACCGGCTGGTGGGCCCGGCGAATCTCGAGCAGGTGCTGGCCTTTCCGGGCGAGGTGGGCCTGGCAGGTGCCTCGTTGCTGACAGGCGGCACGATGGCCGCGGTGCCGAACCTGCGCATCGCGCTCAGTCATGGTGGCGGCTCGCTGGCGGCGCTGTTGCCGCGGCTTCGCCATGGCTGGCGCAAGTTGAAGCCGGTGCGCGACGTGCTGCCGGCGGACCCCGCCGAGGAGGCCCGGCGCCTTTACGTCGACGACCTCGTCTACGACGCGCCGACGCTGGCCCGGTTGATCGAGGTGTTCGGGGCCGAGCGCGTGCTGGCCGGCACCGACTATCCGTTCGTGATCATGGACGACGACCCGGCCGGCAGCGTCGACGAGCTCGCGGCGGTGGCCGTGCTCGACCCGGCGCTGCGCACGCTGCTTCGCAGTGGCAATGCGCGCCGTTGGCTCGGCGAAGAGCCGTCCGGACCGGCGACTTCAGAGACCGAAGCGCGCGGGTAGGAACGGCGCCGCGTCGATCGGCGGTGGCTGCCGCATCACGGCCGCCGCGAGCAGTTCCCCCGAGGCGGCGCCGGTGGTCCAGCCGATCTGTCCGTGGCCCGTGTTGAGGTACAGGCCGGCCACGCGCGTGGCGCCGATGAGCGGCTTGCCGTCGGCGCACATCGGGCGCAGCCCGGTCCACTCCTGCATCGGCACGCGAGCGGCCTGTTCCGCCAGGGCCGGGTAGACCTGCAGCAGGAGTTGCCTCAGGTTGCCGATGCGGCCCGGGTCGATGCGCCGGTCCTCGCCGCAGAACTCGGCCGTGCCGGCCACGCGCAGGCGGCCGCCCACGACCGGGACGACGGCGATGTGCAGGCCGTTGTCGAGGATGGGTGTGCGGGGCTGAGGGCCGTCGGCGGGCAGCGTCAAGGTGAGCGAATAGCCCTTGGCCGGCCGCACGGGCAGGTTCAGCCCGACTGGCGCCGCCAGGGTCACGCTCCACCACGCAGCGGCCAGCACGACGGCGTCGAAGGACTCCTCGCGCCCACCGGCGAGGCGCAGGCCACGAAGGGTCTCGCGAGCGGCTCCACGACCAGCCCCTCGTTCAGCAAGCAGCGCCTCGACCGCGGTGTTCCACCGGAACACGACGCCGCGCGACGCCAGGCGCGCGCCGAGGGCCTGGCAGAAGCGATAAGCATCGCCCGATTCGTCGCGCTCGTTGTGCCACGCGCCGGCCAGCGTGGCCGCCACCGGCTCGATGGCCGGCTCCATCGCGAGCAGTTCGTCGCGCGACAGCACGCGCGAGGGCACCCCGTGCGACTGCAACCACCGTGCCTGCTCCTGCCCCATGGCGAAGGCCGAGGCATCGCGGTAGATCGAGATCGACCCACGCTGCGCAGCGCCGTACTCCAACCCCTGTTCGCGCAGGCCCGCCATCAACTGCACGCTGCGCAGCGCCAGGTGCACGTTGGCGAGCGTGTGCGCGCGATGCCGCCCGGGCGACGACTCGCGCACGAAGCGCGTGCCCCAGCCCAGCAAGGAGGGCAGGGCGCGAAGGCGCAGCAGCACCGGCGAGCGCTCGTTTCCCAGGTTGGTGAGCAGGAAGCGCAGGATGCCCGGCGAGTTCCACGGGTCGACGGCGCTCGGGTGCAGCAGGGCACCGTTGGCGTGGCTCGTCTCCAGGCCCGGACCTTCTCGATGTTCGAAGACCGTGATGTCGCCCGCGCCGGCCTCGAGCAGGCCGTGGGCCGCGCACAGGCCCGCGAGGCCGGCACCGACGATGGCGATCTTCATGGCGCGCGATTGTCGGGGCAGCGCACTGCAAGGGTGGCGGCCGGAAGTCGGTGTCGTGCTCCGGCTTGTGGGCGATCAAGGGGCGCCGCTCCCGAGCGGTGAGAATTGCGGGCAGGCAAGCCGGCATAGCACAAGCGCGGCGGCCCCTCCGGAGGAGTGCCTTGGAACACCACCTGTCCGTCACGGCCCGCTTCGGCTTTGCCAGCGGCGTGGCCGCGTTCGCCGCCAGCTGGACCTTCTTTGCCTCGAGCCTGCTGAACATGCTGGGCCGTCTGGACGATCCCTGGGACGTGCTGCTGCTGGCCGGCACCTCGCTGGCGATGGCGGTGTTCTTCCTGATGCAGTCGGCCAGCGTGCACGCGTGGGTGCCGCGTGGCCAAGGGCCGTGGTCGGTGCTCGGGCTCAGCTTTGCGGTGGTGTACACCGTGCTCGCCGCCATCGTCTACGTCACCTGGATGTTCGCGCCGACGCCCGAGGAGGCTTTCGCCTTCGGGCCGCAGAGCTTCATCTACATGCTCGATGCCACGTGCTATGCGTTCTCGGGCCTCGCCGCGCTCATGAGTTCGCGCGCGTTCACCGGCGATGGTCTGGCTCGCGTGGTGCGTGTCTTCGGCATCGCCAGCGGCCTGGCGGCGGTGCCGGTTTTCCTCTCCTATGTGTTCAACGACATCTGGCTCGGTGTCGGCTGGCAGCTGACGGTGCCGACCTACGCGCTGCTGGCGGCGTTGCACATGCGCGAGCGCGAGCGGGCGGCTTCCTCGGTGCCGATTTCCGATGCCATCTGAGGCTGTCGTAGCGGCCGGCCGGGCGCGTCGATCTCAGGGCGGCAGTGCGGTGACCGCGGCGGCGACGGCCAGGCTGCCCACCAGGGGAACCGCCACACGGCGGGCATAAGCCGCGCCGCCGGTGGTTGTCGCGACGGCGACGCGCATCACCGTGTTCGTTGCGATGGCGAGGAGCATGCCCCAGCGCAACGTCGTGCCCGGCAAGGTGCCGGCTTCGGTCAGCGAGGCCAGCGCGGCGATGGCCGCATGGGCGTCGGCCAGGGCGGCCAGTGCGGCGCCCGGCAACGCGGCATGGGCTCCCATCGAGCGTGTCAGGGCCGCCACCGCGGCCGAAATGCCCAGCAGGAGCGCTGCCAGCACCAGCGCCTCGCGCAGGCGAAGCGGCCCTTGTGCCGGGCGCGGCGCCGCCGCCGACACCGCCGCGTGCCCGTGGCGCATGGGCCACGCCGCGAGGGCGGCTGCAACCAGGGCCCCCATGAGGGCGGCAGGCGAGATGAGCGCGGTGGCCGAGGGCGCGAGCGAACCCGCCACGATGATCGCCAACACCCAGGTCGCGGCGCCCGACATGCCGGCGCCGGCAGCACAGGCGCGCGCGTGCGTCGGTTCGACGCGCGCCCGGCGGCCCATCGTGGCCACCGTGGCCGTGCTCGACACGAATCCGGAGAGGAAGCCGACGAGCAGCAGGCCACCTCGAGCCCCCAGCAGGCGCAGCGCCACGTGGGCCACGGCCTGCAGCACCAGGATCAGTACAACGAGAAATGCCACTGGCCGCAAGGCGACGCCACCCAGGCCCGCGATGGGCGTTGCCGGCACGAGTGGCAGCGCGATCAGCGCCAGCGCGGCGAGCAGAAGGCCGTCGTGCAGCTCCTGCTCGTTCAGCCACTGCGTGGCAAAGCGATGCAGCCGTTCCCGCGCAGCGAGCAGGCCGGCCAGCCCGGCCCCGCACGCGGCACCCATGACGGGCGAGCGCACGGCCGCGATGCCGACGAGGTAAGTGGCAAAGAGGGCGATCTCGGTCGTCAACCCCGGGTCGACATCGGGTGCCGGTCCGCCGCGCTGGCTGCGCGTGTAGGCCAACGCGGAGAGCCCGGCCACGAGCAGGGCTCCCGCGATAACCAGTCCCGGCAAGTCGATCCATTGCGCCAGGCCGCCGGCGCCGGCCACGATGGCAAAGGTGCGCAGGCCAGCGGCCTCGCGATTGGGACCGCTGCCCTTGCGTCGTTCACGCTCGATGCCGATCAGCAGGCCGCAGCCGACGGCGACAGCCAGGCCCAACGTGCGGGGCGACGCGATGTCCATGATGCGCACGGTAGCTCACGGCGGGCAAAGCGGCCCCGTTGGTTGATGGTTCGCTTCCCGCAGAGACGGCGTCCCTTTGCCGTACTGCTTGCGGCGGGTGGGGACGACGACTCCCTGGATGACCGTGCGGACAGCGACGACGCGACCGCCGAGATCGTCACCGAGTGATCGCACCAGCGCAGTCGGCCCCAAAAAACTAAGGGTCAGCAGGCGCTAACCTGCTGACCCTTGCCTGTCTTGGCTCCCCGACCTGGGCTCGAACCAGGGACCTACGGATTAACAGTCCCTGGGGATGGGACTTTCTGGGATCTCCTGATACAAGTGACCTTCGGAATACCCTTTACAGATCAACAGCTTACGTCCATAGTCATTTCAAGCCGTCTCGGACCATTCCCGCCAAAACTGGCACCAGACTGGCACCAGAGCAGCTACGGACTATGGCAAGAGATCAAGTTTCAGCGGCTTCCACCGCCATCAAATCGCTGGACGGCGGCGCCTTCGTGACCCTGCACAGCCGCCTCGATCGAGGCGGTGCGCTGCAGGCGCGCAAGCTCGCCAACGGCGCGGTACAGCTCTACTGGCGCTACTCCCTCGGCGGCAAGACGAGCCGCGAACCCATCGGCGTCTACGACCCCTCGGCACCACCGAAGAAGCTGCAGCCGACTCCGCGCGGCTATGGCCTTGCCGCCGCACTCGAGAAGTGCCGCGAGCTCGCCGACGTTCATTCGGCGCGGGCCGACACGGGCGGCCTTCGCGAGGCCAAGGCGGAGAAGCGCAAGTCCTTCGTCGCGC
The DNA here is from genome assembly GCA_016790435.1 of Rubrivivax sp. Classification (GTDB taxonomy): domain Bacteria; phylum Pseudomonadota; class Gammaproteobacteria; order Burkholderiales; family Burkholderiaceae_C; genus Rubrivivax. The sequence continues at coordinate 7,276 of JAEUPE010000207.1, forward strand.
AAAAGGCGGCTGAAGCCGAGAAGTCCGAGCGGACGCTGCAGAAGCTGCTCGACGCCTACGTGACGCACCTGACGACCCAGGGCCGTCGCAGCCACGTCGACGCCGACCAGATCTTCAAACGGCATGTCACCGAAGCGTGGCCCGGCGTGGCCGAGGCGCCCGCGGTTGACCTGACGCCGGACCAGGTGCTGGACATGCTGCGCAGGCTGATCGAGGCCAACAAGGGGCGTACGGCCAACAAGCTGCGTTCGTACCTTCGTGCGGCGTTCCAGTGTGCGCTGGATGTCCGCACCACGGCGTCGATCCCGGTCGTTTTCAAGTCCTTCGGGGTCGTCTTCAACCCAGCCGCGCAGACGCGTCGATCCCCCCAGTTCGATCGCGCCGACAAGCGACCGTTCTCCAAGGCCGACCTGCAGGCGTACTGGAAACTCATCGCCGCACGTCCGGGCGTCGAGGCGGCGGCGTTGAGGTTGCATGTCTTGACCGGCGGCCAGCGCATCGAACAGTTCGTCCGGCTGAAGTGGGCTGACGTGAGCGATGACGCTTTGACGATCTTCGACGGCAAGGGACGGCCAGGCCAGGGACCGCGCGCGCACCAGATTCCCCTGGTGAAGCTGGCTCGCGCCGATCTCGCCCTCCTGAAACGCGAGGGTGAATTCGCGATCTCGACGACAGCCGGCAAGAAGGCCATCAGCGTGCGGACGCTGGCGGGCTGGGCTCACGACGTGGTCGGTGACACGATCGAGGGCTTCCAGCTGAAGCGGATTCGATCCGGAGTGGAGACGCTGCTTGCGGCAAACGGCGTCAGCCGCGAGATCAGGGGACATGTTCAGTCGCACGGCCTGACCGGTGTTCAGGCGCGGCACTACGACGGGCACGATTACATGCCGGAGAAGCGTCAGGCGATCGAAATTCTGGTGCGTGAGGTGTGCCACAACGGGCCGGCCGGGTCGTGAGGTGACACAAGAGCTCGCGCCGTTTTCGCCTTGACAGACCACTACTGCTAGCAGCGGCTGGAAGAGCTGCACCGGCGGCCGCTCGGTCACACGAATGCTCAACTCGCTGCCCGCAAGGCGGGCATCGCCCCGAGGTTGACCACTTGAGCTATCGTTTGCCTTGTGAGATTCAGCCAGCGCCTCCGTGCCCGCCTCATCGGCTTCCTGTCGATGGCTTTGCTGTTTTCGCAGATTGCCGTGGCTGCCTACGCCTGCCCGGCCATGGGCGAGCGGGCAGGGGCTGCCGACGTGGCAGCGATGGCGGGGATGCCCTGCGCCGAGATGATGGCGGCAGGCGTGCCACTCGATCCCGACCAGCCGATGCTGTGCATGCAGCATTGCCAATTCGGCTCGACCACGCAGGTGGTCGATCACGTGCCCGCGATGTTCGTGCCTGTGACGGCGTTCCCCGCGCTGTTCACCATCTCGGTCGATGAACGGCTCGACCTTGGGCTGCGTTCCTGGGCCGAAGACGAACGACTGCGTGACCGACCTCCGCCGCTCGCGCACAGCATCGCGCACTGCTGCTATCGCATTTGATCTTCTGAAGTCACCCGCTTGAACGGTCGCGGCCCAGCCGCGGCCCTGTTCCGGACTTCAGGAGTTCCCATGGATTCGACCATGTCCCGGAGGCACGACGGCCTCCGATTGGCGCCGTCGCTGGCGTTGTGCCTGGCGCTCGGGATGGGTGCTGCTTCGGCGCAACCCCAACTCTCGATCGAAAGTGCCGTGGCGCAGGCCACTGGGCGGTCGCAGCTTGTGACCGCGGCCGATTCGCAGGCGCGGGCGGCCCGCGAGATGGCCACTGCTGCAGGCCAGTTGCCCGATCCGGTGCTCAAGCTTGGCCTGACCAACCTGCCGATCGACGGCCCCGAACGCTACAGCGTCACCCGTGACTTCATGACCATGCGCTCGTTCGGCGTCATGCAGGAGCTGACGCGGGCCGAGAAGCGCGACGCCCGTATGCGACGCGCCGAACGCGAGGTCGATCTTGCTCTCGTCGCACGCCAAGCCACCATTGCGGACGTGCAGCGCGACACCGCGCTCGCCTGGCTCGAACGCTCGTACCAGGAGTCCCTGCGCGAGCTGCTGCATTCACAGATTGCGCAGGCCGAGCTGCAGGTCCAGGCCGCGGAGACGCTCTACCGCAGCGGCAAGGGCTCGCAAGCGGAGTTCTTTGCGGCCCGGGGATCGGTCGAGCAACTGCGCGACGGGCTGGCGCAGGTCGAGCGCCAGGTGGCGGTCGCGAGCACGCAGCTCGGGCGCTGGGTCGGTGACGCGGCGTCGGAGCCACTGGCACCGCGCACCGCGCTGACGCTGCCGGCGTGGACCGAGGGTGCATTGCCTCAGCACCTGAGCCAGCATCCGCAGATTGCCGCCGCAGCGAAACAGGAGGCCGTTGCCGACAGCGAAGCCGCGATGGCGCGTGCTGCGCAGTCTACGGACTGGAGCGTCGAGCTGATGTTCAGCCAGCGCGGGCCGGCCTACTCCAACATGGTGTCGATCAACCTGTCGGTGCCGTTGCAATGGGACCGGAAGAACCGGCAGGACCGTGAACTGGCCGCGCGGCTGGCCGGTGTCGACGAGGCCCGCGCCCGCCGCGAGGAGCTGCAACGCGCCCACGAGGCCGAGGTGCGGGCCATGCTGCAGGAGTGGCGCAGCCACGAGGACCGGCTGCGGCGTTATGACGCCTCCCTGCTGCCGTTGGCCACTCAGCGCAGCGAAGCTGCGCTGGCGTCGTATCGCGCAGGGTCTGGGCCGTTGACCGCTGTGCTCGAGGCCCGCCGCAGCGAGATCGATGTGCGCACGGAGCGCCTGCGCATCGAGCTGGACCGCGCCCGCATCTGGGCGCAACTCAACTACCTGCTGCCGTCGCACGACGGCGCTCATGGCACGACGGAGGGCACGCGATGAACACTCGACTCACGCTGATCGCCATTGGCGCCGCTGCCGCGTTGGCGGCGGGCGGCTATGCCACTTACCAAGCCGGCATGCACCGCGGCATGGGGCAGTCGGGCGGCGTGGCAGCCCCCGCGTCCGACTCGGCGGGGGCCGAGGACCCGACCAGCAGCATAGCCGCTGGCGAGGCCGCGACGCGCCGCCACATCAAGCAGGGCATCAAGGCCGGCGATGTCGATCCTGCCACCGGCAAGCCCGTCCTCTACTACCACGACCCCATGGTGCCCGGCAAACGCTTCGACGCGCCGGCGAAGTCGCCCTTCATGGACATGATGCTGGTGCCGGTCTATGGCGGCGCCGGCCGCGACGATCAGGGCACGGTCACGGTGAGCCCGCGCATCCAGCAGAACCTCGGCGTGCGCACAGCCGAGGTCGTTGAGGGTACGTTGCGGCCGATGGTCAGCGCGGTCGGCAGCATTGCCTGGAACGAGCGCGACCAGTCGGTGGTGCAGGCCCGGGCGATGGGCTACATCGAGAAGCTGCACGTGCGCGCGACGCTCGACCGCGTGCGTGCCGGTCAGCCCTTCGCCGAGCTCTACGTGCCCGAGTGGGTCGCGGCGCAGGAGGAATATCTGGCCGTCAGGCGCTTCGCCGCGGGCGATGCCGGGCTGATCGCCGCCGCACGTCAGCGGCTGCTGCTGGCTGGCATGAGCGAGGCGCAGGTCGCGAGCGTCGACGCGGCGGGCACCGTGCAGCCGCGCATCACTCTCGTCGTGCCCTCCAGCGGCGTGGTCGCCGAACTGGTCGCGCGCGAGGGCATGACGGTGAGCCCGGGAATGATGCTCGCGCGCATCAACGGCCTGGCCAGCGTCTGGGCCAACGCCGAGCTGCCCGAGAGCCAGGCCTCGCTGGTGCGGCCCGGCAGCCAGGTCGAGGCGCGCAGCCCGGGCGTGCCCGGCGCGGTGTTTCGCGGCACCGTGCAGGCGCTGCTGCCCGAAGTGAACGCGACCACACGCACCCTGAAGGCACGCGTGCAGTTCGCCAACCCCAGCGGCCAGTTGGTGCCAGGCCTGTTCGTCAAGCTGCAGTTCATGGACACCCGTGCGGGCAAGGCGCTGCTGGTGCCGACCGAGGCGGTGATACAGACCGGCCGGCGCGCGGTGGTGATGGTGGCCGAGGAGGGCGGGCGTTTCGCGCCGGTCGATGTGGAGACCGGCCTGGAGACCGGCGGCCAGACCGAGATCCGGCGCGGCCTGAAGGCCGGCCAGCGTGTCGTCGTCTCGTCGCAGTTTCTGATCGACTCCGAAGCCAGCTTGAAGGGCGTGGAGGCGCGGCTCAATAACGCACCCGCACCGACGGCGGCCAACACCGCGCCACGCCACACCGGACAGGGCCTGGTCGAGTCGCTGGATCGCGAGAGCGTCACGCTCAGCCACGGCCCGATCCCGAGCGTTGGCATGGGCGCGATGACGATGGAGTTCAGGCTGCCGCCGCCCAACCGGCTGCCCCGCGGCCTGGCAGTGGGTGACCGCGTCGATTTCGAGTTCTATGTCGATCCGACCGATGGGCCGACCGTGACCACGCTGACGTTGCTGCCCCCGTCTGCGCCTGCCGCCGCCCCGGGAGCGTCGCGATGATTGCCGCGCTGATCCGCTGGTCCATCGTCAACCGCTTCCTCGTGCTGCTGGCCACGGTGATCGTCACCGCCTGGGGCCTGTGGGCCGTGCAGCGCACGCCGCTGGACGCGCTGCCCGACCTGTCGGACGTGCAGGTCATCATCCGCACGCCTTATCCCGGGCAGGCGCCGCGCATCGTCGAGAACCAGGTGACGTATCCGCTGACGACGACGATGCTGTCAGTGCCGGGTGCGAAGGTCGTGCGCGGCTACTCCTTCTTCGGCGACAGCTTCGTCTATGTGCTGTTCGACGATGGCACCGACCCCTACTGGGCACGCTCGCGGGTGCTGGAGTACCTGAACCAGGTGCAAGGGCGACTGCCCGCCGCCGCCAAGCCAGCGCTCGGGCCCGACGCCACCGGCGTGGGCTGGATCTACCAGTACGCGCTGGTCGACCGCAGCGGGACGATGGACGCCGGCCAGCTGCGCGCGCTGCAGGACTGGTTCCTGAAGTACGAGCTGAAGACCGTGCCGAACGTCGCCGAGGTCGCCTCGGTCGGCGGCATGGTGCGGCAGTACCAGGTGCTGCTCGACCCCGACAAGCTGGCGGCCTACAACGTGCCGCATGGCGCGGTGATCGCCGCGATCCGCAACGCTAACCAGGAGGCCGGCGGCTCGGTGCTGGAGCTGGGCGAGGCCGAGTACGTGGTGCGCGCCTCGGGCCTGCTGGCGACGCTGGACGACTTCCGCAAGATTCCGTTGAGTGCCACGGATGCGGGTGTCAGCGTGCGCCTGGGTGACGTGGCGCGCATCCAAGTCGGCCCCGAGATGCGCCGTGGCATCGGCGAACTCGATGGCGAGGGCGAAGCCACTGGCGGTGTAATCGTGATGCGTTCGGGCAAGAACGCGCTGGAGACCATCGCCGCGGTGAAGGCCAAGATCGCCTCGCTGCAGGCCAGCCTGCCGAAGGGCGTCGAAATCGTGCCGACCTACGACCGGTCCAGCCTGATCGAGCGCGCCGTCGAGAACCTGAGCCACAAGCTGATCGAGGAGTTCATCGTCGTCGCGCTGGTGTGCGGGGTCTTCCTGTTCCACCTGCGTTCGGCCATCGTCGCGATCGTGACGCTGCCGCTGGGCATCCTGGCGAGCTTCATCGTCATGCACTACCAAGGCGTCAACGCCAACGTGATGTCGCTGGGTGGCATCGCCATCGCGATCGGCGCGATGGTCGATGCGGCGGTGGTGATGATCGAGAACGCGCACAAGCACATCGAGGCCTGGAGGCACGAGCATCCGGGCGAGGACTTGAAGGGAGAAGCGCAGTGGCGCGTGGTGGGCGATGCCGCGGTCGAGGTCGGCCCTGCGCTGTTCTTCTCGCTGCTGATCATCACGCTGAGCTTCATCCCGGTGTTCACGCTGGAGGCGCAGGAGGGGCGGCTGTTCTCGCCGCTGGCCTACACCAAGACCTATGCGATGGCCGCCTCGGCCGGGCTGGCGGTGACGCTGGTCCCGGTGCTGATGGGCTACCTCATCCGCGGGGGCATCCCGGACGAGCGGCGCAACCCGTTGAATCGCGTGCTGATCGCTATGTACCGGCCGCTGCTCGATGGCGTGCTGGCGTGGCCGAAGGCGACCGTTGTCTTCGCCTTGCTGCTTCTGGCCAGCACCGCCTGGCCGATCCTGAAGGTCGGGTCTGAGTTCATGCCTCCGCTCGACGAAGGCGACCTGCTCTACATGCCGACCGCGCTGCCGGGCCTGTCGGCCGGCAAGGCAGCGGAGCTGCTGCAGCAGACCGACCGGCTGATCAAGACGCTGCCGGAAGTGCAGTCGGTCTATGGCAAGGCCGGCCGCGCCGAAACCGCCACCGACCCGGCGCCGATGGAGATGTTCGAGACCACCATCCAGTTCAAGCCAAAGAGCGAGTGGCGCGACGGCATGACCAGCGACAGCCTGGTCGAGGAACTGGACCGCATCGTCAAGGTGCCAGGGCTGTCGAACATCTGGGTGCCGCCGATCCGTAACCGCATCGACATGCTGGCGACTGGCATCAAGAGCCCGGTGGGCATCAAGGTGGCCGGGACCGACCTGGCCGAGATCGACCGCATCGCCGGTGAGATCGAGAAGGCGGCGAAGGGCGTGCACGGCGTCAGCAGTGCGCTGGCCGAGCGATTGACCGGCGGGCGCTACGTCGACGTCAACATCAACCGGGACGCGGCGGCGCGCTATGGCATGAACATCGCCGACGTGCAGTCGGTGATCAGCGCCGCCGTCGGTGGCGACAACGTCGGCGAGACGGTGGAGGGCCTGCAGCGCTTCCCGATCAACGTGCGCTACCCGCGGGAGATCCGCGACTCGCTGGAGAGGCTGCGCAAGCTGCCCGTCCTCACGCCGCGCGGTGCACGCATCGTGCTGTCCGACGTGGCCGAGCTGCGCATCACCGACGGCCCGCCGATGCTGCGCAGCGAGAACGCACGCCTGGCCGGCTTCGTCTACGTCGACATCCGCGGGCGCGACCTGAAGTCGGCAGTGCTGGACATGCAGAAGGCCGTGGCCGAACAAGTGAAGCTGACGCCGGGCTACTCGGTCTCGTGGTCGGGTCAGTTCGAGTTCCTGGAACGCGCCACGGCCAAGCTCAAGGTTGTCGTGCCCTTCACGCTGGGCATCATCTTCGTGCTGCTCTACCTGACCTTCCAGCGCTTCGACGAGGCGCTGCTGATCCTCGCGACGCTGCCCTTTGCGCTGATCGGCGGCTTCTGGCTCTTGTACCTACTGGGCTACAACCTCAGCGTGGCCGGCGCCATCGGCTTCATCGCGCTGGCCGGCGTGGCGGCCGAGTTCGGCGTGATCATGCTGCTGTACCTGAAGCAGGCCTGGGACGCGCGGCTGGCGCGAGGGCAGGGCAGCGACGCCGACCTGCGCGACGCGATCCGCGAAGGGGCGGTGCTGCGCGTGCGGCCGAAGGCGATGACGGTGGCCGTCATCATTGCCGGCCTGGTGCCCATCATGTTTGGTGGCGGCACCGGCTCCGAGGTGATGCAGCGCATCGCCGCGCCGATGGTCGGCGGCATGGTGACGGCGCCGCTGCTGTCGATGTTTGTCGTGCCGGCGCTGTACCGTTTGATGCGCAGGAGACCGTCTGGTCGGGAAGATGCATACCCTGGTTCGACTGGCACTGGCCCGCTGCAAGCCCAGGCGCCGACCGCGGCGTGATGGTGACCGGCCGAGCGCTGCTGCGGCCCTAGACGCAGCGCTTCGCAGCCCTGCCGGAAGGGTGTCTGATCTCCTTCAGGCGCTTGCCGTCACAGGACGAAGTTCGGACTGTGCCTGTTGGATGACGGAGCGCGCGGCGGTCAGCGCCAGCACGCCCATGACCGCGGCGACCGCCAGGTCGGGCCAGGCGCTGCCGGTACCGAAGACGCCCAGCGCGGCGGCCATCACTGCGAGGTTGCCGATCGCGTCGTTGCGGCTGCACAGCCACACCGAGCGCATGTTGGCGTCGCCCTCGCGCCAGGCATAGAGCATCGCCGCCACCGACACGTTGGCCAGCAGTGCCAGGGCGCCGATCGCGCCCATCGTCACCGGTTCGGGCACGGTGCCGGCGGCGGCTGACCAGGCGGCCCGGCCGAGCACGAGCACACCGAAGGCGCCCATGGTCAGGCCCTTGAAGAGCGCGGCGCGTGCGCGCCAGGTGAGTGCCATGCCCAGCACCAGCAGCGAGATGCCGTAGTTGGCCGCGTCGCCGAAAAAGTCCACGGCATCTGCCAGCAGCGACACCGACCCAGCGCGCAGTCCGCCGGCGAGTTCGATGCCGAACATGGCCGCGTTGATGAACAGGGCCGCCCACAGCACGCGGCGGTAGCGCGGGCTCTGGCTGGCGGGTGGGGCGGTGCAGCCGTGGCTGCAGCAGGAGTCGCTCATGGCGGGCTTTCGAATGTCGGTGACGGCATTTGAAACCCTGTAGCGGCTCCAGAGTCAAGCGACTATGCTGCAATTCGTTGGCCGCCATGCCGCTCACCTCGAGAACCCCGACCCATGTTCGATTTCCTTCGCGTCACAGGACTGTTCTTCGTCACGGCGGTCGCCGAGATCGTCGGCTGCTACCTGCCCTGGCTGGTGCTGACGCAGGGGCGCCCGGTCTGGTGGCTGCTGCCGGCGGCGGCTTCGCTGGCGGCGTTTGCGTGGCTCTTGACCTTGCATCCCAGCGCCGCTGGCCGCACCTACGCGGCCTATGGCGGCGTCTATGTCGTCGTCGCGCTGCTCTGGCTGTGGCGCGTCGATGGTGTCGTGCCGACGCGATGGGACCTCGTCGGTGGTGCCATCTGCCTCGCCGGCATGGCGATCATTGCCCTGCAGCCCAGGGCCGCAGGCTGAAGGAAGGACAGGGCCATGAAGATCGGCGAACTGGCGCTGGCGGCGCAGACCCAGGTCGAGACCATTCGCTACTACGAGCGCGAGGGCCTGCTGCCGCAGGCGCCACGCAGCGAGGGCAACTACCGCATCTACGGGCCGGAGCACGTCGAGCGGCTGGCCTTCGTGCGCCATTGCCGGTCGCTGGACATGACGCTGGACGAGATCCGCGTGCTGCTGCGCTTCAAGGACCAGCCGCAGGCCGAGTGCGGTGAGGTCAACGCGCTGCTCGACGAGCACATCGGCCATGTTGCCACCCGCATTCGCGAGCTGCGCCAGCTGGAGAAGCAACTGAAGGCGCTTCGCGAGCAGTGCGCAGGCACGAGCGAGGCGGCGCACTGCGGGATCCTGAACGAACTCGTGCAGGCCTCTTCAGCGCCGGCCGCGACAGCCTCGACCAAGGCGCCAGGCCGCCACGTCGGTGGCTCGCATGCCCGCGGAGCGGGCCGTCAGCGGTGACGGGTTGAAGTGGCCGGCCATGCCGGCGACCCGCAAGAAGGGCAAGTGGGCTTGCCGTGTCGTCCCACGCTACTACGCACAGTCTCGCCGTCAAGGTCTGCGCGCACGCTATGGCGAGCGCTTGCGGCCTGAGGCTGTCCGCGAACCCTGCCACTGGGCGCGACCGTGGCTGTGTCCGAAGTCTGTGAAGGGGGATCGATGTCGAGGCCGACCACCCGGTCCGCGATGGTCTCGGCGCGGCGCGTGAACCAGCCGGTGCCGCAGCCGACGTCGAGCACGTTGTCCTGCGCCTGCAACTGCAGGGCATCGCGCACCAGGGCCCATTCCCGCTCGCCGATCCAGCGCCCTCGGGGTCTGTCGTACCAGGCGTCGTACTCCGCCGGGATCAGGGGCGGGCCAGGCGACTCCACGCGGCAATGAGCGCGGCCGCGGCGCAGTCGATGTCATCAAGCTGCGTCGTCCGTCCCACCGACAGCCGCACCGCGCCACTGGCGCGCGCCGCATCGATCCCCATGGCCGCCAGCACGCCGCTGACCGCGTCGTGCTCGGAGTGGCAGGCCGAACCGACCGACGCCGCCACCGTGTCTGCGGCATCGGCCAGCAGGGCGCGGCCGCTGACGCCGGGGAAGGAGACGTGCAGCGTGTTCGGCAGCCGTTGCTGAGGATGGCCGTTGAGCAGCAGGCCGGGCACGCCGGCTTCGAGCTGCGCATGCAGGCTATCGCGCAGGGCCTGCAGCTGTGCGGTCAGTTCGGGGAGCGACCCCGAGGCGAGCGCGGCGGCGGCGCCGAGTGCGACGATCAAGGCGACGTTCTCGGTACCAGGTCGCAGCCCATGTTCTTGGTCGGCCCCATGCAGGATGGCGCGGATCGGCGTGCCGGCACGCACATACAAGGCGCCGATGCCCTTGGGCGCGTTGAACTTGTGCCCGGCCAGGGTCAGCAGGTCGACGCCGAGTCCATCGACATCGACGGGCAGCTTGCCGGCCGACTGCGCTGCGTCGGTGTGCAGCAGGATGCCGCGTGGGCGTGTCAGCGCCGCGATCCCGGCCACCGGCTGGAGGGTTCCCACCTCGTTGTTCGCGTGCATCACCGACACCAGTGCGGTGTCGGGCCGCAGTGCTCGAGCGACGTCCTCGATCGATACGCGGCCGAAGGCATCCACCGGCAGCACGGTGACGTCCCAGCCCTCGCTGCGCAGGTACATGGCCGGTGCCGTCACAGCCGGGTGTTCGACGGCGCTGATCACCAGGTGGCGGCGCTGCGCCGGGACCGCCTGGGCCACGCCGCACAGGGCCAGGTTGTTGGCTTCGGTGGCGCAGCCGGTGAAGACGATCTCTGCCGGCTGGGCGCCGATCAGGTTCGCGACCTGGGCGCGCGCGGCGGCCACGGCCTGGGCGGCACGCCGTCCGAACACATGGCTGCTCGACGGGTTGCCGTGCTGCTCGCGCAACCACGGCAGCATCGCGTCGATCACTTCCGGTGCAATCGGGGTCGTGGCGTTGTGGTCCAGGTAGATCGGGTCGGGCATGGGGCCTCCGATGCGTGTTCAGGATTTGCTTCGACTTCATCGCGTCGCGTGCTCGCCGTGCCAGTCGCGGCGGTTGATCGCGTAGCCATCGACTTCGCCGCGGAACGGCAGCATCAGCATGCCGTCCAAGCGGGCTACCTCGTGAGGATCGGTGTGGCCGTGAATGCCGATCGTCATGGCCGCATGGCCGGCGCGCGGCTGGGCGCGGTAGGTGCCGAACAGGCGGTCCCACCAGGGCAGGTTGAAGCCGAAGTTGGAGTTGGTCTCGTCGTCCTCCACTGAGTGGTGCACGCGGTGCATGTCCGGCGTGACGACGAACCACCTCAGCACCCGGTCCAGCGCGGCCGGCAGCCGGATGTTGCCGTGGTTGAACATGGCCGTGGCATTGAGCAGCACCTCGAAGATCACCACGGCCAGCACCGGTGGCCCGAGCACGGTGATGGTCGCGAACTTGATCAGCATCGACAGCGCGATCTCGATCGGGTGGAAGCGCGCTCCAGTCGTCACGTCGTAGTCGAGGTCGGCGTGGTGCACCCGGTGCAGCCGCCACAGCGCCGGCACGGCGTGCACCATCACGTGCTGCAGCCAGATGACGAAGTCCATCGCGATCACGGCCACGGGCACGGCGACCCAGAACGGCACCTGGAAGTGGTTGAGCAGCCCCCAGCCGTTGGCCACGCCGAAGGCGGCGATCCCGGCTGCAGCCAGCGGGAACACCAGCCGCAGCAGCAGCGTGTTCAAAGCCACGAGGCCCAGGTTGCTGGCCCAGCGCAGGGTCTTGGACACGGTCAAGGCGCGCCGTGGGGCCGCGACCTCCCAGAGCCCGATCACGACGAAAACACCCAGGAAGAAGGCCAGCCGGATGGCCGGCTCGTTGTCGAGGACGTACTGTTCGAGATCCATGTCAGGCTCCAATGCAACATCCGGCGGGTGGCTCCTGATCGAGCTCAATTGACTTTATTCGCAAGATCGTTAGAATGTACATCATGGACAACCGAACACTCAAGGACCTTCTGTACGAACAGGTCGCCCGCGTGGGCAAGGCCTTGGCCAGCCCGAAGCGGCTGGAGATGCTGGAGATGCTGGCGCAGGGCGAGAAGTCGGTGGAGGCCGTCGCCGAGGCGGTGGGGGTCGACATCAAGCTCGCCAGTGCGCACCTGAAGGCACTGAAGGAAGCGCGCCTGGTGCAGAGCCGGCGCGACGGCAAGCGCATGCTCTACCGCCTGAGCGGCCAGGACGTGGCGCAACTGGGCGTCACGCTGCGGCAGGTCGCCGAGGAGCACCTGGTCGAACTTCGCCTGGCTGTCCAGCAGATGATGGCCGAGCCCGAACAGCTGTCCAAGGTTGGCCGCAAGGAACTGATGGCGCAGGCCAAGCGCGGCGAGGTTGTCGTGCTCGATGTGCGTCCTCCACAGGAGTACGAGACCGCGCACCTGCCCTATGCGCGCTCCATGCCACTGCCGGAGCTGGCCCATCGGCTGTCTGAACTGCCGCGCGACGTGGAGATCGTCGCTTATTGCCGCGGGCCGTTCTGCCTGATGTCCGACGAAGCCGTGGCGTTGCTGAAGAAGCGCGGCTTTCGAGCCCGCAAGACCTTCGACGGCGTCAGCGAATGGCAGGCGGCGGGCCTGCCGCTGACCCGGCCCTGACCCTGGCCTTGAAGAAGGACTGAAGCATGACCTCCTCCACCCTGTTCATCCTCAATGACGCGCCGTATGGCAACGAGCGCGCCTACAACGGGCTGCGGCTCGCTGGTGCGCTGGCGGCCAAGGAAGACCAGTCAGTGCGCCTGTTCCTGATGGCCGACGCCGTCGGATGTGCCAAGAGCGGGCAGAAGGTGCCCGAGGGCTACTACAACGTGCAGATCATGCTCGGCAAGGTGACGCGCAAGGGCGAGGTCGGCCTGTGCGGCACCTGCATGGATGCCCGCGGCCTGCGTGACGAGGAGTTGATCGACGGCGCTCGGCGCGGCACGCTGACGCAGCTGGCGGACTGGACGGCCGAGGCCGACAAGGTCCTGGTGTTCTGAACCCGAGCCTCTGACTGTGACGCCCGTGAGCGCGGTCCCCGAACTCGGCGTCATCGAGGGCTACTTCGGTCGGCCGTGGCAGCACGCCGATCGCAAGCAGGTGATGTCACGCCTGAGCGAGTTCGGGTACGCGTTCTTTCATTTCGCGCCGAAGGCTGACGCCTTCCTGCGCCGCCGCTGGCGCGAGCCGCATCCTGACGCGGCGCTGGCCGAGCTGGCCGATCTGTCGGCGCACTGCCGTGGCCTCGGTTTGCGGTTCGGTGTGGGCCTGAGCCCCTTCGAGCTGTACCGTGACTTCAGCGGGCCCGACAGGGCGGCCTTCATCGACAAGGTGCGTTCGCTCGAAGCGATCGGTATCGACGATCTGGCGATCCTCTTCGACGACACCCGGGGCGATGTGCCGGACCTTGCGGCGCGCGAAGCCGAGATCGTGCACACCGCGCTGGAACATACGCGCGCCAGCCGCGTTTTCATGTGCCCGACGTACTACTCCGACGACCGCATGCTAGATGTCGTGTTCGGCGAGCGGCCGCCGGGCTACCTGCAGGACCTGAGGCGCCGGCTCGACCCCCGGGTGGATGTGTATTGGACGGGTGAAGAGATCTGCACACGCGAGTTCAGCCCGGGCCACCTCAGCCGAGTGACAGAAGCTCTCGGCCGCAAGCCGACCCTGTGGGACAACTACCCGGTCAACGACGGGCCGCGCATGTCGCGCTTCCTGCACCTGCGCGGCTTCACCGGCCGCCCGAGTGCGATCGGCCAGCACATCGCGGCGCACGCCATCAATCCGGCGCTGCAGCCGCACTTGAGCTTGATTCCCGCGGCGACGCTGGCGAGCAGCTATCGCAAGGGCCCGGCCTACTGCTACATGCATGCCTTCCGGGAGGCTGCACACGCGTTGGCGGGTGCCGACATCGCGGCCATGCTGGAGCAGGACCTGCATGCCCTGCAGGACCGCGGCTTCGACCAGCTGGGCGACGACCGCGAGCGACTGCGCCAGCGCTATGCGGCGGTGGACCACCCGATGGCGGCCGAGGTCGTGCGTTGGCTGGATGGCTCCGACACCGTGGACGGCTGGGTCGAGCAGGCATGAAGATGTCGCTACCAGCCTCGTCGTCCCATCCAATCTTTCCTGGCAACACAACCGTCTGGAGACAAGCTTGAGCACACGCCCGACCACACGCCTGATGGCCCTGACCCTTGCCGTGGCCGCAGCCACCTGCCTGCCTGTCGTGGCGCATGCCCAGGCAGCCGACAAGGCCACCATCAATGCCTTGGAGGGCTACTTCGACTTCGTGGATGCCAACGCCGGCACGATCCTGCCCGAGCAGATCCCGGCCGAGGACTACAAGAAGCTCCACGTTCTCGACGTGCGCGATGCGGCCCAGTTTGCCAAGGAGCACGTGCCCGGCGCGGCGAACATCGAATGGCGCCAGGTTTTTGCGCAGCGCGCCAAGCTGCCCAGGGAAAAGACCATCCTCGTCTACTGCAACACCAGTTCCTTCGCTGCCCAGGTGGCGATGGCGCTGCGCATAGACGGCTTCGAGAACGTGCGCCTGCTGTACGGCGGCTTCAATGAATGGAAGGCGCGTGGCGGCATGGATGCCTACGCGCGGGCGAGCAAGAAGAGCTGACGCGTGGGTGGGCTTCCGCGACCCTTGCGACGCCTGGTTGAGGGCCTGCAGGACGTGACAACACGGCAACGGTCCGTTCCACTGCAGGGCCAGGGCTGATCTTGTCTGGACGTTCCCATGTCCGGCCCCAAGTCGGGCCCTATGCCGGTGCGCGACCGGTTGCCGGCCTCGCCATCTCGCTGGCATTGCATGCGCTCGTGTTCATCGGGGCCTTTACGCACCTGGGCGCGGCCCGGGACAAGCCTGACCCGCCTGCGCGCGAGCCCACGGTCACGGTGCTGTACCTCCGTCCGCCCGAGCCCGACAAGTCCGTCCCCGAGCCTGAGCCTCCACCGCCCAAGGTGAAGGCGCCCGCGCTGTCGCTCCCGCCCATCCCGGCGCCGGACGTGCCTTCGGTGGTCGAGCCGATCACGCCGCGCAAGCCTGCGTCGATGGCGGCACCACCAGCACCAACGGCAGCGGAATGGGCCTTCGCCTCGACCTACAAGCTCAAGAACAGCAAGGGCTACCGCTACACCTGGGGCCAGCAGGTCCGCAGCATGATGGGCACGGCGGTCGAAGGTCCCGACCAGGGCATGGTCCGTTTCCGGGTGGAGATTGCGCCCGACGGCAGCCTGACCCGGCTCGAGACGCTGTGGTCTACATCGCCCGTGGCCGAGCGGCTGGCCCGCCAGGTCATCGGCAACATGCCCCAATGGCCGCGCACGCCCACCGGCAAGCCCCTGATCTTCGAGAAGACCATCTCGTTCTCGCCGTTCGCATCGGACGGCCCACCGCTCTACAAGGACGATTGCCTGCCCGACCCCCCGGTTTTCAGCAACCCTTTCGCATGGGACGGCCGATCAGCGCGCGAGAGCGCACCCGCCCAGCCCATCGAGAAGCCGGACCCGCAGGCGCTGGAGGATTGCCTCAAGCAACTGCCCCAGGATTCGATCGATGCCGAAATCGCACGTGACCAGCGTGTGATGGAGCAATGGGGCTGGGCTGCCAGCAGGCCCGGTCGCTGAGCGTTGCACGCTGATCAGGGCAGTGCCACCGGCGGGCACCGTGCCGGGTCGGCACGCCGCCACACCTGGGTCTGGCAGATGAACAGCACGCAGCCGCTGACGACCAGGGTCGAGTCCGAGCGCAGCTGCAGCGACCCCTTGTAGTCGCGCCCGTCCTCCGGGTTGTAGAGACGGCCGGCGGTCCATTGGCCCGGCTCCGACGGCTTCATCTGGTCGACCACCAGCTTGCCGAGCAGCGGTGTCTTGTCGGCGATGCCCTGGGGCTTGTCGTCCCAGAGCCAGGCGATGCGCCCGCACACCGCGCCATCGCCGCAGGTGTCGATGCGCACGCGGGCGTTGAAGCCCGGCGTCCACCACTCTCCGTGCAAGCTGCGGCCCGGTTCGGCGGCCGTGGATGGCGTCCAGGCCGTCGCCGCGACGGCCAGCATCAGCGCCGCCGCCCTCATGCCGTGGCCTCGTGGCGAACCACGCCGGCGAATCGTTCGTCACCGTAGCGCAAGTAGTCCGGGTCTTCCGTCCCGCACAGGCGATCCCACCAAGTGAAGTAAAGGCCATAGTTGCCGCGATTGCGTGCATGGTGGAAGTGGTGGTGGCTGACCGGCGTGATCCAGCCCAGCCAGCCGCGTGGGGTCCAGCTCCAGGGAAGCAGCTCGTGCGCGCAGTGGCCGAAGGCGTTGCGCAGGATCATGTGCAGCAAGAAGATCCCCAGCACGCCGGCATGCACGGGCACCGTCAGCAGGAACAGCGGCAGGAACACGGCCTGGATCAGCGCCTCCACCGGGTGGAAGGCGTAGGCCGCCCACGGGGTCGGGTGCAGCGAGGCGTGGTGGCGCCCGTGCACGGCGCGGAACCAGCGCCGGTGGTGCAGGGCGCGGTGGGTCCAGTAGAACCAGGCGTCGTGGGCGGCGATGATCAGCACGAGGCTCATCCACCACCAGGCCCAGCCGCGGCGGGTCACGTCCGGATAGACCTCGACCGTGCCGTTGGCGATCAGCAGCCAGAGCAGCAGGCCGTTGGCCGCGAAGATGAGCACGGTGGACAGCGAGTAGGTGATCTCGCGGCGAACCTGCCCCGGCGCGGGCGCGGCGTCCAGGATGCGCCGGCCGGCTAGGTGCCGGCGCAGCAGCACGTTGACGACGAGCCAGACGGCTCCCGCGGCCAGCGCGTAGCGCAGGAAGTCGGACATCAGCACGGTCAGTGCCATCTGTGCCAGGGTGGGTGGCAGCGACGGGTCTTGCATGGGAGGCTCCTATCGGTTGGAAGAGCCTCATGCTCGGCAGCCTGGCGCCTGCGGTCTTGCCGATTCGTCGCGATGTCTGGCCGATTCGTACTCCGACCTCGCCGAAAGCCGCTTCGTCCGTCAGCCGGTCGGCCTTTGCCGTGCGAGGCGTGCTCCGGCGCGGTACTCGGTGGGTGTCATGCCGAAGCGTTGGCGGAATGCGCGATTGAACGGCCCGATGGACCCGTAGCCGCATTCCAGCGCGATGCTCAGGATCGGGAGGTCCTCGGTGGCCAGCCGGGCGGCTGCCTCTTGCAGCCGGTGGTGGTGCAGGAAGTCGTTGAAGTTGCGATAGCCCAGTTCCTGGTTGATCAGGGCGCGCAGCGCAGCTTCGCCCATGTCGAGGCGGGTCGCCAGCGATGCGACGGTGAGGCCTTCGCTCCGATAGGCGTGTTCCTCAATCATGGCCCGTTGCAGCCGCTGCATCGCGGGCGACACGGGGGCCGGCGTGGGGTCGGGCCGGGACAAAGGCTCCGGCAAGGCGGCGGCGGGTTCGTCTGCGGGCCGCTCGACATCAGGCGCCGGCGCAAGCCCGAGAACGGCGTCGAGCGACCGCCGCGCCACGAGCAGGGCCAGCGCAAGCGCCACGATGCCGATGCCGGCCACGTGCAGTGCCGGAAGCAGCGGGCCGACCGGCCGCTCGCGCACGGCGAGTTCGACCGCCAGGGCTATCGCGGCATACACGCCGATGCCCAGGGCCACCCAGCGGCGCGCCACGCGGCGCGGCTCGACCAGGTCGTCCCGCCAGCCGCGAAGCACCTCCCATACCGCCGCGGCGGTGAAGGCCACCATGGCGATGGCGTGCCATGGCGCCAGCGGCCCGGGTCTGGGGTCCGCGCTCCCTCCCAGCATGGCGTCGAGGCGTGGCGCGTTGGCGGCCAGGCCCAGCGCCACCATTGCGGCGCCCGCGCAAAACTGCGGCCAGTTCCAGCGGAAGTCATCGTCGAACAGGGCGCGGGCAGCCAGCCAGAGCCAGGCCGTCGAGCTGGTGCACAGTGCGAGCACGCCCCAGACGAGCGGTGTGGGAATCCGGACGAGCAACTCGGCCCGCTGGCAGCCCAGATAGGCCAGCAGCGACAGCGTGAACATCCACAGCGCGGCGCGGGCCGCAGGTCGAGGACCCCGGCCCAGCAGGTTGGCCGTGTGGAAGAGCAGCACGCCACCCACGGTGCCGCGCAGCAGCAGGTCCCACGCCAAGACCTCAGTCATGCACCTGTCCGTCCCTGTTCATGCCGCGAATGTAGCCATGGGGGGCCGGCAGGCACTCGCGAGTCGATGTCGTTCAGGGCCGTGGCGATGAACACGGCGGAGGTCTTCTTCGGCTCATTGCGCAGCTGTCCCGCCGTGCGAGTGCCTGGGGTGTCGGCCTGAAAGTGCCTGCGCGAGTGCGTCATCGACACATGGCGGTGGAGATGCGCCCGGTGGATCGGACCTCAGGGTCCCATGCGCACCATGGCGTTCACCCTGTCGGCGAGCGCCTGGCACCGATCCAGCAAGACGTCGAAGGGTTCGGCGTCGTCGAGGAGCAGGCCGTCCTCGACCATGCGCTGGTAGTCCTCGGCCAGAGCCTTGCGCGCTTCACCAGCGGGTGCGAGAGTCAGCGTGCCCTTGACTGCTGCGAGGTAGTCGATGGGGGCACCGTCTGGCGTCGACTCGGCGAAGAAGATGCTCTTGTGCTCGGCCACGGCGTGAGCCAACGCGCGGTCCTTCGCTGCACTGTCGGCGAAGCCAGCGGCGTCCAGCCGCGTCACGTCATGCCAGTGGCGTGCGAAGCGCGCGCCGCCTCGGAAGCTTCCCTGCGCGCAGAAGACATGGATGGCCGTGGCCTTCTCCCAGAACGTTCGCTCCGGGCGCATGACTTGCGGCGTCGCCTCGGGAAAGCCCAACTCCGGCAGCTGCGGCGCGGCGTCGCACGCGACCGGTCGCAGCTCGTTGGGCTCGCCGGTTGATCGTGCGCCGAACTCCAAGAGGACCGACGGCGCGACATATCCCGTGCCCTGGCCCAAGGCCTCGTAGTCGATGAAGACCTGTTCGTCTTCCGCGCGGACCTCCGCCGGCAGCCCCTGTTCGGTCAGGGCTGCGGCCAGTTCAGGCGCCAGGCTTCCACTGACGAGTTCTGCAAGGCGCTGTCGGATTGCCTTGCTCCACTTCTTCTCCTGGCTGCGCGACGTGGGCCATGGCGAGTCGGCCTTCTCGATCAGGTCGGGCGCGATGGCGCGGATGTCGTAGGTGAGATCCACGTCCTCCGAAAAGCGCCGGATGACGCCGTAGGCCTTGGAGAGAGACGTTCCGCCCTTGAAGACCAGGTGCTGCGCGTGGGGACCGGTGAACAGGTGGCGCAGGGCCCAGACGCCCCACACGTCCTTCTCGAGCAGGTGCAACGGGCGGCCCGAGCGCTCAGCCGCGACGAGGAGCGCTTCGCGTTGGTCCCCGCGCGGCAGCTCGAAGAACTCAGGCACGGGTCACCAGGGTGCTGACCTGGCTCGCCAGCCAGGTGGGCAGGCGCGCGCGCGCGTTCGCGACGGCCTGCAGTTCGGCGGCCGGCAGCTTGCGTCTGAGCTTGCCGAGGGCCGCCTCGGAGCCCGAGGGACCGACCCAGGCCAGTGATCGGATGACTTCGCCCGCGGCTTGCCCGGGGTACAGCAGTTGCCACGGCGGGGCATGCTGCAACTCGACCGTCTGCGCGCCGAGCCTGAGCTTGCGGCTGCGGCCCGAGGTCAGGAAGACCTGGCGCACCGGCACCTGGGTCGTCAGGCCCAGTGCATTGGCGGCGGCAGCGCCGTTGCCGACGACGGTTTCGCCGCGCTGGCTGGCCCATTCCTGGACCACCTTGGCGACCTCCGGTGCCCGCGCGCCGAACTTGCCCTTGACCGGCAGGACGTAGACGCCCCGGCCGGCGCGCAGCAGTTCGCCGCTACGGGCCAGACGCGACAGCGCCTGGTCCACCGCCGCCCGGCCGCCCAGGTGCAGCAGCGCCTTGGCGGACAGGCTGGCGCCCTCCGGCAGCGAGGCGGCATGCGTCAGGACTTGCTGGGCGAGGTTGGTCACGGTGGTTTCCTTGCTGTCAGAAGTATGACGCAGTTTCTGACAGATTTCAAGGGCGAGGGGCGGCGCGTCATGGAGCAGGGCGCTTGGCCGATCGGCCGGCGGTGCACACGGCGTTCTGCGGGCCGGGAGAACGGCTTGCCAATTGGGTCATCGCGGGCCGCCCAGTCCGCGCTGCGCATCCGAAGGCTGGAGCCGAAGCATCAGCCGTCATTAGCGGCTGGCAGATGGATCAGGGTTGAGGCGCGATCGCAGCGGTCAGCGCGACAACACCGCGCCGGCTACGCATGGCCAGGCCGATGCGATCCAGTTCGACATCACTCAGCAAGCGGGTCGCCATGGGCAGCAATTCGGCTTCCTCGCGGGCGATGTGCTGCTCGTACAACTGCACGAAGCCCGGTATGTCGGCGTCGGCCAGCGTTGAAGTGGCGCCCTCTGCGATCCGCAATAGCCGCTGGCGCAATGAGGCCCAGCGTTGTTCAAGCATTCGGTGATCACTGCATAGCGATGCGGTCAGCTCGCGCAGGCACACCGCATCGGAGCCGGCCATGGACTCCAGCAGGGCGGGAAACAGGTCCTGCTCCTCGTCCTCGTGGTGGTGACGCGCTGCTGAATCGAAGTAGCGCATGACAGCACTCGCGGCTTCTTGCGCAGGGCGGTCGGCGCCATGGGTTTCCAGGTGGGTGACCAGTCGCAGCAGGGTTTCGCACTGGTGCTGCACGCGCCCGTGGCAGGCCGCCAGCATTTCCAGCGGGACTTCGAAGCCGACAGCAGGGGCGCCGTGGCCGGGCAGGGTCAGGGCCATGGTGAGATTGCTCCTTTTGGCCTTCAGGCGCTGCGGCCCGGGCGTGTTGCGCGCCGCGGGGTCGGCGGGGCCACGACTGCAGGCAGATTGCGGCCTGCAGACTGTCGGTTGAACTTGGCGCCAGCCGCCGACAGGCCTTGCGTCATGTCCGCCAGCGTGGCGCCATCAAGCGCCTTGAAATAGCCCGCCAGCGCGTCATCGAACAGGTGCTTCAGCCGGCAGCTCGGCGTGAGCGTGCAGGCGTTGGTGGCGGCGTCAAAACACTCCACCAGCCTGAAGTCGGTCTCGGTGGCGCGCACCACGTCGCCGATGCGGATGGTCTCGGGCTCGGCCATCAGCCGCAGGCCACCGCCGCGGCCCCGGGTGGTTTCGAGCAGTCCCTGACGGGCCAGGTCGTTGACGACCTTCATCAGGTGGTTCTTCGACAGCCCGTGGTGCTCGGCCAGCTCGCCGATCGTCACCAGGCGGTCCCGGTGCGCTGCGCAGTACATCAGCACCCGCAGGGTGTAGTCGGTGTATTCGGACAGGCGCATGGCAATCCTTAAAGATGCACGCAGTGTATTGCTTTAAACATGACCAGTCATTAACATGTACACATGCTGCATCTTTTGCTCGACAGCCCAGTTCGTGGGCCACATGGATGGCGCGCGCGGTTATGACGAAGCCGATACCCGCCATCCCCCTGGTCGCCGCAGGTGCCCCGCAGAGCGCCGCCGCGTCCGCTTCCAGCGCGCAGTTCCCCTTGCCCGGCTGGCCGCTGTTTCGCCTCGGATTCCGGCCGTTCTACCTGGGTGCCGCCGCGTTCGCCCTGTTCGCGGTGCCGTACTGGATCGCGGGCCTCCTGGGTCTGGTGGCACTGCCTTCGACGATGCCGCCGCTGCTGTGGCACGCCCACGAGATGCTCTACGGCTTTGCCGTGGCAGTGATCGTCGGCTTCCTGCTGACGGCC
>JAEUPE010000264.1 GCA_016790435.1 Rubrivivax sp.
GGCAAAACCCTCGGTTGACCCCGGGTCGCCACCGACCTAAATTAACTGTGATCACAGTTCAGGTCAAGGAGATTCCACCATGACGCAAGCCTCCTCCGGCATCCGCCGCCGCCAGCTCGTGCAGGGCTCGCTCGCCGGCGCCGCTGCCACGTCGCTCGGCATCCCGGCCCTGAGCTGGGCCCAGGCCGACGCCATCCGCGTGGGCCACCTGACGCCGCGCACCGGCTTCCTCGGCCCCTTGGGCGAGTTCGCCGTGCAGGCCATGGACATGGCGGTGGCCGAGATCAACGCCGCCGGCGGCGTGATGGGGCGCAAGATCGAATTGCTGAAGGAGGACTCGGTCAACCCGCAGACCGCCTCCACCAAGGCCGAGCGCATGATCGAGCGCGACAAGGTGGCCTTCATCATCGGCGAGATCAGCTCCGCGTCGGCCCTCACCATCAGCCAGGTGTCCGAGCGCACGAAGACGCTCTTCATCAACACCGGCGCCAACAGCGATGAGCTGCGCGGCAAGGGCTGCAAGAAGTACATGTTCCACATCGAGAGCCAGAACTCGATGTACGTGAAGACCTGCGGCCGCTCGCTGATGGCGCAGGGCCTGGTCAAGGGCAAGAAGTGGTTCTCGCTCACCGCCGACTACGCCTTCGGCCACGACCTGCTGAAGGTGGCCAAGCGCTTCATGTCCGGCAACGGTGGCGACTTCGCCGCCGACAAGCTCGTGCCCACCGACGCCACCGACTTCTCGCCGCTGCTGCTGGAGATCCGCAACGCCAAGCCCGACCTGGTGGTCAGCAACCTCGCCGGCAACCAGATCACCAACTTCCTCAAGCAGTACAGCGAGTTCGGCCTCACCTTCCCGGTGGCCGGCTTCGGCTTCGACACCGCGCTCGCGTGGGGTGCCGGCAAGGGCAACTTCCTCGGCACCTGGCCGGTGGTGTGGCACCATCTCATCGACACGCCGGCGACGAAGAAGTTCGTCGCCGACTTCATGGCGCGCTACAACCGCCCGCCCGAGAACCAGGCCTGGGGCGACTACAACGCGATGAAGCTGGTGGCGCAGGCCATGGCCGAGATCAAGAGCGCCGACTCGACGAAGATCGTCGAGCACTTCGAGAAGGGCGCCAAGTTCCCGCTCATGAAGAAGCGCGACGGCTACTTCCGCACGAGCGACCACCAGATGATGCACGAGATGTACACCGTGCGTGCCCTGCCGGCGGCGCAGATCAAGAACAACTGGGACATCTTCAGTTCGTCGGCGCCGGTGCCGGCCGCGAACGAGTCGCTCGAGGTCATCGCCTCCACCGCCGAGGAGAACGAGTGCAAGATGGCCTGACGGCCGGCGGGCGCTGAGGTCGGCTTCGGGGTCACAACCCGAAGCCGAGGAAAGCTGCCCGCGTCTCCCGACGCACGTCTCGCTTCGCAGCCGCCTTGCTGCTCGCCCAGCACCTTCTCAACGGCCTGCTCGCCGGGGCCTACTACCTGCTCATTGCGCTCGGGCTGTCGCTCATCTTCGCGCTGGGCGGCGTGGTCAACCTCGCGCACGGGGCGTTCTATGCCATCGGCGCCTACGTCGCGGTAAGCGTCGGGCAGACCTTCGGCTTCACGGTGGCCAGCTTCGTCTCGCCGGTGGCGGTGGGGCTGCTCGGCGTGGCGGTGGAGCGTTTCCTGCTGCGCCGCTTCTACAAGGCCGACCCGGCCCTGTCGCTGTTGCTGACGTTTGGCCTGGCGATGGTCATCGAGCAGGTGCTGCGCATGGTCTATGGCGCCGCGCCCATCTCGTGGAGCATCCCGCCGGAGCTGCGAGGGCAGGTGGTGGTGGGCGACTTCTTCTACCCGCGCTACCGGCTGCTCGTGCTGGCGGTGGCCATGGCGGCCGTGGCGGGGTTGTGGTTCCTGCTGCAGCGCACGGCCTTCGGCCGCGTCGTGCGCGCCGGCGTGCAGAACCCCGACATGGTGGGCGCGCTCGGCATCTCGCTCGAGCCGTACATGGCGGCGGTGGCCTTCCTCGGCATCGGCCTGGCCGCGGTGGCCGGCGTGATGCTGGCCCCCATCTTCACCGTGCACCCGGCGATGGGGGCCGAGATCATCACCTCGGCCTTCGTCGTCGTGGTCATCGGTGGCATCGGCTCGTTCTGGGGCGTGGTCATCGCCGCGGCCATCGTCGGCGTCGTGAAGGGCGCGGTCACGGCGGCGGGCTACCCGCAGTTCTCGGAGGCCGCCATCTACCTGCTGATGCTCGTCGTGCTGCTGGTGCGCCCGCGCGGGCTGCTCGGCGAGCGCATCCTGCGTTTCGAGTGAGGCAGCGATGAGGCCGCGACTCAGCAGCGAAGGCGACGGCCCGCACCCTCCCGTCCTGCCCCCATGCCGCAACGCCGCGACCTGATCATCCTGCTGCTCGGCCTCGTGCTGCTGCCGTTCGCGCTCCGCGCGCTGGGCCTGGGCACCACCTCGGCCACCGAGGTGGTGGTGTTCGCGCTCGCCTGCATGGCGCTCAACATCCTGGTCGGCTACACGGGGCTCGTGTCGTTCGGCCACGGCGCCTGGTTCGGCCTCGCGGCCTATGTGGCCGGGCTGGTCCAGAAGGAGTGGTTCGGCGGCGGCTTCGTCGCGCCGCTGCTGATCGCGCTCGTGGTGGTGCTGCTGCTGGCGTGGGCGTTCGGCTTCCTGGTGTTGCGCCGGCGTGGCGTGTACTTCTCGCTGCTGACGCTGGCACTGGCCGCGATGCTCTACGCGGTGGCCTTCCGCTGGACGGCGGTGACCGGCGGCGAGAACGGCCTCGGCGGCATCACGCGGCCGGTGCTGATGGGCGTGTCCTTCGACACCGCCGAGGCCTACTACGTGCTGGTGGCGGTGATCGCGCTGGTGGCGGTGGCGCTGCTGTGGCGCTTCCATCGCTCGCCGCTGGGCACGGTGCTCGTGGCCATCCGCGAGAACGAGCAGCGCGCTCGTTTCGTGGGCTACGCCACCAACCGCTACAAGCTGGCCGCCTTCACGCTCTCGGCTGGCCTCACGGGGCTGGCCGGCGTGCTGCTGCTCTTCAACAACCGCATGACGAGCGCCGAGCCGATCTCGGTGGCCTTCAGCGGCGAGCTGCTGGCCATGGTCATCATCGGCGGCATGCGCAGCTTCCTCGGGCCGGCGCTCGGGGCGTTGTTCTTCGTGATCTTCCGCGACTTCCTCTCGCGCGTCACCGAGAACTGGCTGCTGTGGTTCGGGCTGCTGTTCGTGGCCTTCATCGTCTTCTCGCCCACGGGCCTCGTGGGCGTGGCGCAGCGCATCCGGCAGCGCTTCAGGCCGCCACCGGCCGTGGACGCGGCGATGGCCGCGCGCGGCCAGGGCGAGGTGGTGCTGCCCGCGTCGCTCAAGCCGCAGCACCACGCCGAGGGGCCGGTGCTGCAGGTGCAGGGCCTGGGCAAGAGCTTCGGCGGCATCCGCGCCGTCACCGGGCTGGACCTCGCCGTGCGCGACCGCTCGCTGCACGCGCTCATCGGCCCCAACGGCGCCGGCAAGACGACCGCCTTCAACGCCATCTCCGGCCTCTTTGCGCCGGACGCCGGGCAGGTGCGGCTGCTCGGGCGTGAGGTGCAGGGGCTCAGCCCGGAAGACATCACGCAGGCGGGCGTGGGCCGCTCGTTCCAGATCACCAACCTCTTCGGCGCGCTCACGGTGGCCGAGAACGTGCGGCTGGCGGTGCAGGCGCGGGACCCGCGTCGCATGTGGTTCTGGGTCGATGCGGCCGCGCTCTCGCAGGTGGATACCGACAGTGCCGACGTCGTGCGCACGATGGGCCTGGCCGGCATCGAGCAGGCCGAGGCAGCTTCGCTCTCTTACGGCGGGCAGCGCCTGCTCGACATGGCGCTGGCGGTGGCGACGCGCCCGCGCGTGCTGCTGCTCGACGAGCCGCTGGCCGGCCTCGCCGCCGCCGAGCGCGAGCGCGTGGGCCAGCTCATCAAGGGCATCTCGCGCGAGCTGCCGGTGCTGCTGGTGGAGCACGACATCGACCGCGTCTTCGCGCTCGCCGACCACGTGACGGTGATGAACGAGGGCCAAAGCCTCGTCGACGGCACGGTGGACGACGCGCGCAATTCGTCGCGCGTGCAGGAGGTGTACGTCGGCACGGGCAGCCACGCGCTGGCGGCGCGGCCGCGCGCCAGCGCCGCGCGCGAGACGACGCTGCTCGAGCTGCAGGGCGTGAACACCTTCTACGGCAAGAGCCACATCCTGCGCGACGTGGCCTTCGACGTGCGCGACCGCGAGATCGTGGCCCTGCTCGGCCGAAATGGCGCGGGCAAGAGCACGTTGCTGAAGACCATCGTCGGCGTGACGCCGCCGGCCGCTGGGCGCGTGACGCTTTCGGGCCGCGAGCTGGCCGGCGAGCCGTCGGCGCGCATCGCTCGCCAAGGCGTGGCCTACGTGCCGCAGGGGCGTGGGCTCTTCGCCGGCATGACAGTGGCCGAGAACATGCAACTCGGGCGGCTGAAGCGGCTCTCGGGCCGTGCCGACGCCGGCGTCGCCTGGGACGAGGAACGCGTCTTCGCCTTCTTCCCGCGCCTGAAGGAGCGCTGGCGCACCGAGGCCGACTACCTGAGCGGCGGCGAGCAGCAGATGGTGGCGGTGGCGCGCGCGCTCGCCGGCGACACGCGGCTGCTGCTGCTCGACGAGCCGTTCGAGGGCTTGGCGCCCACCGTGGTGGAAGAGCTCTTCGAGGCCTTCGACAAGCTGCGCCAGGAGATCAGCATCGTCATCGTCGACCACCACCTCGACCTCGCGCTGGCGCTGTCGGACCGCACGGTGGCACTCGAGCGCGGCGAGGTGGTGCACGTCGGGCCTTCGCGCGTGCTGGCCGAGGACCTGGAACTGCGGCGGCGCGTGTTGTGGATGTGATGGACCGACGGACTGGAGCGATGCGATGAAAGATCAACGAGTGGCCATCGTCGGCACCGGCCTCATCGGCCGCGCCTGGGCGAACGTGTTCGCGCGTGCGGGCTGGCAGGTGGCGATGTGGGACCCCGACGCGGTGCAGCGCGGGGCCGCCGCGGGCCTGGTGGCGCAGTCGCTGCGCGACCTGGCCGCACACGGCCTCGTGGCCGACCACGAGGCGGCCGCCAAGCGCCTGCGCACGGCGGTCACGCTCGCCGACGCGGTGCGCGACGTGCACTACGTGCAGGAGAGCGGCCCGGAGGTGTTGGCGGTGAAGGCGCAGACCTTCGCCGAGCTCGACGCCGCCGCACCGGCAGGCGCGGTGCTGGCTTCGTCCACCTCGGCCATCGTCGCCTCGCGCTTCACTGAGGGCTTGAAGGGCCGCGCGCGCTGCCTCGTCGCGCACCCGGTCAATCCACCGCACTTGGTGCCGGTGGTGGAGGTGTGCGGGGCGCCGTGGACCGACGCGGCGGTGAAGCAGCGCGCCATCGAGGTGTTGCGCAGCGTCGGCCAGGTGCCCATCGACGTGAAGCGCGAGATCGACGGCTTCGTGCTCAACCGCCTGCAGGTGGCGCTGCTGACCGAGGCCTTCCGCCTCGTGCAGGACGGGGTCGTCAGCCCCGAGGACCTGGACCACACCATCGCCGACGGGCTCGGGCTGCGCTGGGCCTTCATGGGCCCGTTCGAGACCATCGAGCTCAATGCGCCGGCGGGCACCGCCGACTACTGCCGCCGCTACGTGGACTGGTTCCGCCGCTACATGGCCGACGCGCCGCCGGCGAGCGTGTGGGACGACGCCAATTGGCAGCGCGCCGCCGAAGCCTGGGGTCCGCCGCCGACGCCGGCGCAGATCGCCGAGAAGAGCCGCTGGCGCGACCGGCGCCTCGCGGCGCTGGTGGCGCACAAGCGTGGCCAGCCCGGTCCCGGCGAACAATAGTCACACCAAATGGGCGCACTGAATCGACGTCCTGAATAGGCACGCACACCGAACAGGCGCGCAGTTCCGCCGCCCGCCCGCAGCCGCCCCGCAGCCATGCAAAGGAGAACCGCCATGTCCGAAACCCCGTCCCGCCGCAAGAAGGTCGTCATCACCTGCGCCGTCACCGGCGCCATCCACACGCCTTCGATGTCGCCGCATCTGCCCATCTCGGCCGACGAGATCGCCGATGCGGCCATCGGCGCCTACGAGGCCGGCGCGGCCGTCGTGCACCTGCACGCGCGTGACCCCAAGGACGGCCGGCCCGACCAGAGCCCGGCCGCCTTCGAGCCCTTCCTCAAGCGTATCAAGGGCCATTGCGACGTGGTCATCAACATCACCACCGGCGGCGCGCCGACGATGACGGTGGAGGAGCGCCTGAAGCCCTGCGCGCACTTCAAGCCCGAGGTGGCTTCGCTGAACATGGGCTCGATGAACTTCGGGCTCTTCCCGATGCTGGCGCGCTTCAAGGAGTTCAAGCACGACTGGGAGCGACCGTACCTCGAAGGCAGCGACGAGCGCATCTTCAAGAACACCTTTCGCGACATCGCCAACATCCTCACCACCTGCTCGGCCAACGGCACGCGCTTCGAGATCGAGTGCTACGACATCGGGCACCTTTACACGCTCAGCCACTTTGCCGAGCGTGGGCTCGTGAAGCCACCGTTCTTCATCCAGTCGGTGTTCGGGATCCTGGGCGGTATCGGCCCGCACCCGGAGGACGTGGCGCACATGAAGCGCACTGCCGACCGTCTGTTCGGGCGCAACTACGTCTGGAGCGTGCTCGGCGCCGGGCGCAACCAGCTGCCGATCGCGGCGCAGTCGGTGGCGCTGGGTGGCAACGTGCGGGTGGGGCTGGAGGACTCGCTGTGGATCGGCCCCGGCCAGCTCGCCAAGAGCAACGCCGAGCAGGTGCGCGCGGCGCGGCAGGTCATCGAGGGCCTGGGCTACGGGGTGGCCACGCCGGCCGAAGCGCGGGAGATGCTGCAGCTGAAGGGGCGCGAGAAGGTCAACTTCTAGGGTCCCGCCCGGCGGGGCGGCGCCTCCGGCCGCGAGAACAGACCGCGAAATCAGGCCGCGAGATTTGGTCGCGAGATCAGGCCTTGAAATCGGCCGGGGCGCCCACAATCTGGCCTCGCGCGCTCGGCCGGGGAGGCTTGGGCGTGCCTTTTCTCCCAGGCCCATCGCAACCACCGCCACTGATCGCCCATGGACAAGAAGACCCATTCCTTCCAGGCCGAGGTCAAGCAGATCCTGCACCTCGTCACGCACTCGCTGTACTCCAACAAGGAAATCTTCCTGCGCGAGCTGGTCTCCAACGCCAGCGACGCCTGCGACAAGCTGCGCTTCGAGGCGCTGGACAAGCCGGCGCTGTTCGAGGACGCACCGAACCTCGAAGTGCGCATCTGGTTCGATGCCGAGGCCAAGACGATCACCATCCGCGACAACGGCGTCGGCATGAGCGCCGAGGAGGCGGTGGCGCACCTGGGCACGATCGCCAAGAGCGGCACGCGCGAGTTCATGGCCGCGCTTGAGGGCGAGAAGAAGAAGGATGCCAACCTCATCGGCCAGTTCGGCGTCGGCTTCTACTCCGGCTACATCGTCGCCGACCGCATCACCGTGGAAAGCCGACGCGCCGGACTCGCGCCCGAGGAAGGCGTGCGCTGGAGCAGCGAGGGCACGGGCGAGTTCGAGGTCGAGGCCATCACCCGCGCCGAACGCGGCACCGACGTCATCCTGCACCTGCGCGAGGGCGAGGAGGAGTTCCTCTCGGCCTGGAAGCTGAAGTCGATCGTCGGCAAGTATTCCGACCACATCTCCCTGCCCATCCTGATGAAGAAGGAGACCTGGGACGAGGAGAAGAAGGCGCAGGTGGCCACCGACGAGTGGGAGACGGTGAACAAGGCGGCGGCCCTGTGGACGCGCAGCAAGGCCGACATCACCGACCAGCAGTACCAGGACTTCTACAAGCAGATCAGCTACGACAGCGAGGCGCCGCTCGCCTACACGCACAACCGTGTCGAAGGTCGCAGCGAGTACACGCAGCTGCTGTACGTGCCGGCCAAGGCGCCGTTCGACCTGTGGAACCGCGACAAGCGCGGCGGCGTGAAGCTGTACGTGAAGCGCGTCTTCATCATGGACGACGCCGAGGCGCTGATGCCGGTGTACCT
The DNA here is from genome assembly GCA_016790435.1 of Rubrivivax sp. Classification (GTDB taxonomy): domain Bacteria; phylum Pseudomonadota; class Gammaproteobacteria; order Burkholderiales; family Burkholderiaceae_C; genus Rubrivivax. Next base: position 8,068 of record JAEUPE010000264.1, read on the forward strand.
GCGCTTCGTGAAGGGCGTCATCGACAGTGCCGACCTGCCACTCAACGTGAGCCGCGAGTTGCTGCAGGAAAGCCGCGACGTGAAGGCCATCCGCGAGGGCAGCACGAAGCGCGTGCTGGCGATGCTTGAGGACGTGGCGCAAAGTGAGGACGTGAGCCAGAAGGCAAAGTACGCCGAGTTCTGGAAGCAGTTCGGCGCCGTGCTGAAGGAAGGCATCGGCGAGGACCACACCAACCGCGAGCGGCTGGCCAAGCTGTACCGCTTTGCCTCCACGCACGCCGATGAAGGCGTCTCCTTCGCCGACTACAAGGGCCGCATGAAGGAGGGCCAGGAAGAGATCTACTACATCACAGCCGACACGCTGACGGCGGCCAAGGCGAGCCCGCAGCTGGAGATCTTCCGCAAGAAGGGCATCGAGGTGCTGCTGCTCGTCGACCGCGTCGACGAATGGATGCTTTCGCACCTGTACGAGTTCGAGGGCCACACGCTCACGAGCGTGGCCAAGGGTTCGGTCGACCTCGGCAAGCTGCAGGACGAGGAAGAGAAGAAGCAGGCGGAGGCGGCCGCCGAAGCGGCCAAGCCGCTGATCGAGCGGTTGAAGAAGTCGCTCGAGAACCGCGCCAAGGACGTGCGAGTGACGACGCGCCTCGTCGACTCGCCTGCCTGCATCGTGGTCGAGGAGGGCGACATGAGCGGCCACCTCGCGCGGCTGCTCAAGCAGGCCGGGCAGAGCGCGCCGGAGAGCAAGCCCATCCTCGAGGTGAATCCCGAGCATGCGCTGGTGAAGAAGCTCGATTCGGCCGAAGGCAGCGAGCACTTCGACGACCTGGCACAGATCCTCTTCGACCAGGCCCTGCTGGCCGAAGGTGGGCACCTCGAAGACCCGGCGGGCTACGTGCGGCGGGTGAACCGCCTGTTGGCCGCCTGAGGGCTGGCCGAGAACCGGACGCTAGCGCGCCATGGCTTCGAGCTGCTCGCGCAGCTGCGCCGTCTGCTGGTTCCAGTAGGCGGCGCTGCCGAAGAACGGGAAGTTGATCGGGAAGGTCGGGTCGCTCCAGCGCTCGGCCAGCCAGGCGCTGTGGCGGATCATGCGCAAGGTGCGTAGCGGTTCAATGAGTGTGCGCTCGCGGTCGTCGAAGTCGCTGAACTGCTCGTAGCCTTCGAGCAGCTGGTTCAGCTGCCGCGCCATGGTGGCGTGGTCGCCGGAGACTAGCATCCACAGGTCCTGCACGGCCGGGCCCTGCATCGCGTCGTCGAGGTCGACGACATGTGGGCCGCTGTGTTCGCCCGTCTGGCGCCACAGCACGTTGCCGATGTGGCAGTCGCCGTGCAGGCGCAGCGTGGCCAGGGGGGCCGCGGCCTCGAAGGCAGCCACCACCTGGGCCAGCGCGGCCTCGCAGGCACTGCGCCAGGTCGGCAACTGGTCCGGCGGCACGAAGTCGCCTTCGACGATGACCTGCAGGGCACGCCGGCCGTCGCGCCCGGGTTCGAGATGGTGCCGGTGGGCGAAGGGCTTGCGCCGACCCACCGCATGCAGGCGACCGATGAAGCGGCCGATGCGTTCGAGCGTGTCGGGGGCGTCGAGCTCGGGCTCGCGCCCGGCACAGCGCGCGGCGACGGCGAAGCGGTGCCCGGCGAGGCACGCGAGCGTGGGCGGGTTGCCGAGCAGCGCCAGCCCTTCGGTCGCTTCTTCTCCTTCCGTCGTTTGTGCGGGGGCCAGCACGAGCGGCGGCACCACCGGCACCTCGGCCTGCGCGAGCTCGAGCGCGAAGGCATGCTCTTCGATGATCTGGTCGTCGCTCCAGCGGCCGGGCCGGTAGAACTTGGCCACGACGGCGGTGCCGTCCTCGAGGAACACCTGGAAGACGCGGTTCTCGTAGGAGTTGAGCTGCAGGATGCGGCCGTCGCCGCGCAGGCCGACCGCATCGAGCGCGTCCAGCACCTGCTGGGGGGTCAGGTCTTCGTAGCCCACGCAGAGCCGAGGCGACGGGGCCGCCTCAGTGCCTCGTCGGTGGGGATTCGACCACCTCGCCGCCGCGCTCGGGCAACACGCTCGGCAGGCTGTTGGAGAAGCCGCTGATGACGCTGTCGCGGCCGAACATCGAGTCCCTCAGGTGGGCCGAGTCGGGCCAGTGGTCGGGCCGCGAGCGCTGCGTGATGACCTCGACGCCGACCGTGCCGGCAGCGCGCAGGCCGGAGCGCATCGTGGCGGCCGCGGGCGTCGGCCCTTGCGCCGCCGAGGCCGGCACCAGCAACTGCAGCTCGGGCACCGACGGCGTGTGCTCGGCCGTGTACCTGACGTAGCGGACGTGGCACGCGGCCAGCACGGCCTGCTTGATCAGCATCGAGCGGCGGGCCGGGTTGCGGCCCTCGTCGAGATCGATGGCGGCGAGCACGCGGCCGTTCGGGGTGCAGACGGCGAAGCTGACATGGATGGCGCCCAGCAGGTCGAACCAGAATCGCACCTGGGTGGGGTCAGTGGGGTGGCAGAAGCGCACGAGCGGCAGCTTCGCCAGCACCACCTGCTGCGGCAGTGCCTCGCGCAGCTGGCGATGCACGCGGCGCTCATGGGCATTGAACACTGGCCTGGGTGTGAGCGACCACTCTCTCGGAAGATCCGGCTCCGACTTCCGCCGGCGATCGAGCAGGACGTAGAACAGCGCACCGACCGAGCAGGCCGTGACAAGCACGAGAATCCAGGCGAGGGTCGGGGTCATGCGTCATGTGCCTCGAGGGTGCGGTGGCGGGCCGGCGCTGCGGGTGCGCCCTCGGAGCGGCCAACTTCGGCCGCTGCGGCTCGCCACGATACCAAGGCCGGCCGCCTTTGCGTTGCCGCTATACTTGCTGGCTTTCCCGATCACGGCCGGGAAAGAGAATGGCGCTCGGCGCCCCTGCATGCAAGTGCAGGAGGCCTCCTGTGCCAAGCCGGCAGCCTGAACCGAGGCAGCCCCGGCGAATGCGCTCTTCGCGCTTTCGCACCCCGAAGAGGCCCGGCCGCGCAAGCGGCGCAAAAGCGGTACCGACGGGGCATGGGATCTGCTGGAAGGATGCCATGCCGTCTACGCGCAGCCGATCCCGGCCGACCGGGCAGGCTCGCATTTCGGAAGACCCTCATGAAGACCTTCAGCGCCAAGCCGGCCGAAGTGAAGCATGAATGGTTTGTGCTTGATGCCACCGACAAGGTGCTCGGACGTGTCGCCAGCGAAGTGGCACTCCGTTTGCGCGGCAAGCACAAGGCCATCTACACGC
>JAEUPE010000101.1 GCA_016790435.1 Rubrivivax sp.
GGAGAACGCCAACGACCTGTGCCGGCTCGCCATCCGCACCTGCGGCGGGCAGAGCATGCTCAAGTCGCTGCCGCTCGAGCGCCTGTACCGCGACAGCCGCTGCGGCAGCCTGATGCTGCCGTGGACGGCCGAGCTCTGCCTGGATCGGCTCGGCCGCGAGTGCCTGTACGAGGCGGGCGAAAGTGACGAGCAGATCGAGTGAATCAGGCACCCCCCCGAAGCGCCTTCGGCGCCTCCCCCCCGGGGGGGCAACGCCAGTGGACCGGCGGAGCCGGATCCACGGCGTCCGCTTGGCTGCTGGAGGCCCTTCGCGAGCAGGGCGTGGATCCGGACCCCGCCCTCTTGCGGCTTGAAGCCGAGGGCGTGCAGCCGGGTGCAATCGTCGCTTGGCTCGGCCACAACAGCTTCGAGATGCTCGCCACGTTGGCAGCCTGCGAGCAGCTGGGTGCCGTCCTGCTGCCGCTCAACTGGCGCCTCACGGCGGCCGAGCTCGCGCACATCGTGAGCCACGCCGGCGCCGGCCATCTGCTCGGCACGCCCGAGTGCGCGGCGCTCGCGGCCGATGTGCAGGCGCGTGCGGTGCTCAAGCCTGGTCCAGCCGAGGGCGTGCTACCCGGCGACCTGCTGCTCGTCTATACCTCGGGCACGACCGGCGAGCCCAAGGGCGCGATGCACACGGTGCGCGGCATGGCGGCCAACATTGCGGCGGCGGTGGAGGCCCAGGGGCTCGACGCGGCGGCGCGCGTCCTGTCGGTGCTGCCGATGTTCCACGTCGGCGGCCTGTGCATCCAGACGCTGCCGGCGCTGGCCGTCGGTGCCACCGTGCGCCTGCAGCCGCGCTTCGACCCGGCGGCGTGGTTCGACGATGTCGAGCAGTGGCGGCCCAGCACCACGCTGCTCGTGCCGGCGGTGATGCGCGCGCTGCTCGAGCACCCGCGCTGGGCCGGGGCCGACCTCTCGAGCCTGGCCTTCGTCAATGCCGGCTCGCAGATCGTGCCGCGCCCGCTCATCGAGGCCTTCCACGCGCGTGGTGTGCCGGTGACGCAGGTCTACGGCGGCACCGAGACCGGGCCTGTCTCCATCGCGTTGCGGCCCGCCGAGGCAATGGCACATGTCGGTCACGCCGGCCGGCCGGCGCTGGGCGTGCAGGTGCAGCTCGCCGCCGACGGGGAGATCCTGCTCAAGGCGCCGAACCTGATGCGCGGCTACCACCGCCTGCCCGCAGGTGCCGGGCCGTCGTTCGACGAGGCGGGCTGGTTCCACACCGGCGACCTCGCCGTGCGCCATGAAGATGGTTTCTATGAAGTGGTGGGTCGCAGCAAGGAGCTCATCATCTCGGGCGGCGAGAACATCCACCCCGCGGAGATCGAGAACCTGGTGGCGATGCTGCCCGAGGTGGCCGACTGCGCCGTGGTCGCGCTGCCCGACGCACGCTGGGGCGAGGTGCCGGTGCTGGCCGTCGTGCTGCGTCCCGGTACCGCGCTCGACGAGGGTGCATTGCAGCGTCTGCTCGACAGCCGGCTGGCGCGCTTCAAGCATCCACGGCGTGTGCTCGTGTGCCAGAGCCTGCCGAAGACGGCGCTGGGCAAGGTGCAGCGCGCCGCGCTGGCCCGGCAATTGGGCGGTTGAGATGGCCGGCGTCGCGCACCGACAACGCAGGCATTGGTTGCGGGCCGGCGCGGCAGCGGCCCTTGCCGGGCTCGCCGGCCGCAGCGCGGGCATGGGGGTGCCGGCCGATGCCTTCGAGATCGACGACCCGCAGCGCGAGGCGGTGGCCGAGGGCTTCCGCTTCTTCGGCGAGTTCGAGCCGCTCTCGGCCGTCTGGTTGTCGTACGACGCGGGACACGCCGCGATGAGCCTCGGTCTGGCGGCGGCCCTGGGCCCGCACGTGGCGCTGCGTTTCGTCGTGGGCGACGCGCAGGCCGAGGCCGAGGCGCGCCGTGCACTCGCCGCGCAAGGCGTGTCGCTCGGCATGGCGCATGGCAAGGCCGTGCAGTTCGTTCATGAGCCGCTGGCCAGCTACTTCCTGCGCGACATGGCGGTCTTCACGCGCGCTGGCGAGGGGCGCCCGGGCGTGGTCGACTTCCGCTGGACTCAGTACGGTGTGCCGGCCTGGTGCGCCCGCCGCTGGCGCGGCGACCCCGGCGTGATCGCGAGTTGCTCGGCCAACGCCGACTACTCGCGCGAGGAACTGGCCCAGGCCCTGGCCCGGCACGCCGGTGCGCGCCTGCACCGCAGCAGCGTCGCGCTCGAGGGGGGCGGCTTCGAGACCAACGGCCGCGGCTTGCTCATCGCCAACGAGGCCTACTTGCGCAGCCGCAACCCGGGCGTGCCACGCGCGGTGCTCGAGAGCGCGCTGCTGCGCCTGCCCGGGCTGCGCAAGATCATCTGGCTGCCCGAAGGCTTGGCCGAGGACCCGCACCTGCGCGCCACCATCGCCGGCCCGTACGTGGCCTGGGGCACGGGTGGGCACACCGACCTCTTCGTGCGCTTCGCCGACGCGCGCACGGTGCTGCTTGCGTGGCCCGACGAGGCCGACGTGGCGGCGCATCCGGTCGCGCGCCTCACGCGGGCGCGCATGCAGCGCAATCTCGCCATCCTGGCGCGTGCCACCGACACCGAGGGCCGGCCGTTGAAGGTGGTGAAGGTGCCGATGCCGCGGCCCGTGCAGCGCCGCGTGGTGCTGTCGGCGCAGGCCGACACGTCGCTGTCGGAGGGCTGGGCGCCCGAGTTCTTCCGGCCCGAGGAGCGCCGCGAGCCGGGGCAGGTGCTCGTGCAGATGGCGTCGGCCAGCTATCTCAACTTCGTGCCCGCCAACGGCGCGCTCGTGCTGCCCGACTACGAGCCGCACGGCACGCCACGCGCGCGGCAGTCGACCGTGCGGCGGATCTTCGAGCGGGCCTTCCCGGGGCGCGAGGTTCGCTTCGTCGATGCCATTACCGCCAACTGGGTGGGTGGCGGACTGCACTGCGCCACGCTCAGCCAACCCTGAATCGATCGCGCGTGCCGGCGCCCGCCGGCCGGGGATCAGGCCGCGGCGGCCTGCCAGGCAATGGACGCCACCCGCAGCCGCTCGCCGAGGTGGGCGGCGATGTTGCGGTACAGCTTGGCCGCCAGTTCCGGCTGCTCGCGCAGCAGGGTTTCGAGGCGCTCGCGCGAGAGCACCAGCAGGCAGGCTTCGCGGTCGGCCACCGCGTCGGCGCTGCGCCCGGCCTGGTCGAGCAGCGCCATCTCGCCGAACATGGTGCCCGGGCCGAGGCTGGCGAAACGCTGCGTGCGCTGCACCGCGCCCCGCACGACGACGACCGCGCTCACCGACCCGCGCGTCACCACGTACAGGGCCTCGGCTTCGTCGCCCTGGCGGAAGACCACCTCACCAGCGCGCAAATCGCGCCGCTGCATGGCGGCGGTGACGATGCGCAGCTCGCGCGGTGTCAGGCCGCGCACCAGCGAGCAGGCCGCCAGCGGCAGCTCGGACTCCGTGGCGAGCAACTCGGCCAGGCCGGCATCGGTCTGCGCCGCTTCGGCCAGCAAGGCGCCCTCGGCGGCTTCCATGGCCTGGTCGGTGTCGACGAAGGTGCGGGGTGCACCGCCGGCCGCCCACGGCGCGAACGCCCTCAGGCTGCGCGCCACCGGGCTGCCATCCGCCACGCCGGCCAGCAGCAACTCCTGCCCGTGGCGCGCCAGCCGCCGGGCGACGTCGTGCATCAGCATCGCGCCGGACTCGTCCACCGTGCTGACGCGGCGCAGATCGAAGATGACGAAGCGCACCTGCGGCGCCAGCGCCTCAGCGCGCTCGGGCAGGTGCGCGGCGCTGCCGAAGAAGAGGGCGCCTTCCAATTCGAGCAACGCGATGCGCGTGCGCAGGCCGAGCAGCCGGGCCTCGATGGCGCCCGGATAGATGCGCCGCGACGGCCGGGCCATGCCGGTGAACTGGGCGCGCACGAGCGAGCGGTTGATGCGGCGGACGAACACGATCAGCGACAGGGCGACGCCGATGGCGACGCCGACCGCCACGCCGAAGACGACCGTGAGGGCGCAGACCACGAGCATCACCGCCAGCCCGACCGGCGTGTCGTCGCCTTCGGGCAGCTTGCCGCGGCGCGCCGCATGCCACCAGCGCGCGCCCACGCGGCCCGACCAGCGGTCGACGAGCGAGACGCCCACCATCAGCATCACGCCGGCCAGCACGGCCTGTGGCACGTGACCGAGTGACGGGCCCGCGAGCGCGAAGATCGCGAGCATCGTGCCCGCCAGCGCCAGCGAAGCCGCAGGCCCGCGGCCGCCCGCCCGCTGCACGGCGATGGCGCCGGCGCGCAGCATGACGGTCGGCAGCGCGCCGACGGCCCCGCCGACCACGTTGGCCAGGCCGAGCGCCGCGAGCTCGCGATCGGGGGCCAGCCGCCGGCCCGAGCCCTGTTCGATGCTGACCATCGACAGCATCGACTCCAGCGCGCCGACGAGCCCGAGCAGCAGGGCCGTCAATGCCATTGCCGGTGCGTGGCGCGCGACGAGCGCCCAGGCATCGTCGTCGAGCAGCGGCAGCCAAGCGGCGCCGAGCGGCATGGCCACGGGCGTGGGGCTCACCATCGGCCCCCACTGCAGCGCCGGCCAGGCGGCCAGCAACGCCTGCGCCGCTGCCAGCCCGAGCACGAACGCCACCAGCAGCGCCGGCCATCGTGGGCGTCGCCAGGCCACCGCGGCGGCGCATGCGGCGGTGCCCAGCCCCAGCGACAGCGGCGTCACCCACGCGCCACTTGCCACGGCCTCACCCAGCCAAGGAGCGAGCGGGGTGCCCGTCGGCGCTCCCAGCAGGGCCGGCAGCTGCGACAGCACGATGAGCAGCGCCACGCCGTTGTTGAAGCCGGCCAGCACCGGCTGCGGAACGAAATGCACCAGCCGTGCCAACCCGAAGGCGGCCAGGCCGAGCTGGACGAGTCCCATGCCGACGACGGCGCAGGCGACGGCGGTGCCCACCCAGCGCGCTGCGTCCAGCGGTTGCGCCGAGGCGGCGGCGGCCACGACCTGCGGATCCTGCGCCAACCGTGCCACCAGCGCGACGAGCGTGAGCACCGTGGCCGAGCTCGGCGAGCCGATCGAGACCGTGCAGCGGCTGGCGACGCCGAGCACGGCGCTGCCCAGCACGGTGGCGGCGAAAGCGGCAGGGATGCCGAGCCCCGCCGCCAGCGGCCCCATGGGCGCAAACGCCAGCAGGCCCAGGGTCAGCACGACGGCCAGCGTGGCCAACGCGCCCGCGATGCCGGCCGCCACCGAGCGCAGCCGCGCCCGCAGCCGCGGCTCCGGGCCAGCCCCCAGGGATGCGGCGTCGTTCATCCGGCGCGCAGTGTAGGCGCGAGGTGCGTGCTCCGGCCCCGGGGCTTGTCCTCTGTCAAGCCGGAACGCCCCCCCGGTCCATCGCCCGCCTTGAAATTGCCGCCGCGCGCCCAATGTCGAACCCAACGGGAGATCTCTTCATGCGACAGGACAAGCTGACGACCGCCTTCATGCAAGCCCTGGGCGACGCCCAGAGCATGGCCGTGGCGCGCGACAACCCCTACATCGAGCCGGCGCACGTGTTGGCCGCCATGCTGCAGCAGCCCGACGGGCCGAAGGCGCTGCTCGACCGCGCCGGTGCCAACACCGCGGCGCTGGCCACGGCCATGGAAACGGCCATCCGCAACCTGCCTCAGGTGCAGGGTGGCGGCCAGACGGTACAGCCCGGGCGCGACCTGATGCAGTTGCTGCAGGCCGCGGACAAGGAGGCCACCAAGCGCGGCGACCAGTTCATCGCCAGCGAGATGTTCCTGCTCGCTGCGGCCGACGCGAAGAGCGACTTCGGCGGCATCGTGCGGGGCCACGGCCTCACGCGCAAATCGCTGGAAGCGGCGGTCGATGCCGTGCGCGGCGGCCAGAAGGTCGACTCGGCCGAGGCCGAAGGCCAGCGCGAGGCGCTGAAGAAGTACACGCTCGACCTCACCGAGCGCGCCCGCCAGAACAAGCTCGACCCGGTGATCGGCCGCGACGACGAGATCCGCCGTGCCATCCAGGTGCTGCAGCGCCGCAGCAAGAACAACCCGGTGCTGATCGGCGAGCCGGGGGTGGGCAAGACGGCCATCGTCGAGGGCCTGGCGCAGCGCATCATCAACGGCGAGGTGCCCGAGACGCTGAAGGACAAGCGCGTGCTCGTGCTCGACATGGCCGGGCTGCTGGCCGGTGCCAAGTACCGCGGCGAGTTCGAGGAGCGGCTCAAGGCCGTGCTCAAGGAGGTGGCCGCCGACGAAGGCCGCATCATCCTCTTCATCGACGAGTTGCACACGATGGTCGGCGCCGGCAAGGCCGAGGGCGCCATCGACGCCGGCAACATGCTCAAGCCCGCGCTCGCGCGCGGCGAACTGCACTGCATCGGCGCCACCACGCTCGACGAGTACCGCAAGTACGTCGAGAAGGACGCCGCGCTCGAGCGCCGCTTTCAGAAGGTGCTGGTCGACGAGCCGAGCGTCGAGGCGACGGTCGCCATCCTGCGCGGGTTGCAGGAGAAGTACGAGGTGCACCACGGCGTGGAGCTCACCGACCCGGCCATCGTGGCCGCGGCCGAGCTGAGCCACCGCTACATCACCGACCGCTTCCTGCCCGACAAGGCGATTGACCTCATCGACGAGGCGGCGGCCAAGATCAAGATCGAGATCGACTCCAAGCCCGAGGCGATGGACAAGCTCGACCGCCGCCTCATCCAGCTCAAGATCGAGCGAGAAGCGGTGCGCAAGGAGAAGGACGAGGCTTCCATCAAGCGCATGGGCCTGATCGAGGAAGAGATCGCCAAGCTCGAGCGCGAGGCGGCCGATCTGGACGAGATCTGGAAGGCCGAGAAGGCTGCCGCCCAGGGCTCGGCGCACGTGAAGGAAGAGATCGACCGCATCCGCCAGCAGATCGAGGAGCTCAAGCGCAAGGGCGACTTCAACAAGGTTGCCGAGCTGCAGTACGGCAAGCTGCCCGAGTTGGAGAAGCGCCTGAAGGAGGCGCAGGCCAAGGAGACCGGCAAGGCCAAGGCCGGCAAGGACGGCAAGGGCGCGCCGCAGCTGCTGCGCACGATGGTGGGCGCCGAGGAGATCGCCGAGGTGGTGTCACGCGCCACCGGCATTCCGGTGAGCAAGCTGATGCAGGGTGAGCGCGACAAGCTGCTGCAGATGGAAGAGAAGCTGCACGAGCGCGTCGTCGGCCAGGACGAGGCGATCGTCGCGGTGGCCGATGCCATCCGCCGCAGCCGCGCGGGCCTGTCCGACCCGAACCGGCCGCTCGGCAGCTTCCTCTTCCTCGGCCCCACGGGCGTGGGCAAGACCGAGTTGTGCAAGGCGCTGGCCGGGTTCCTCTTCGACAGCGACGACCACATGATCCGTGTCGACATGAGCGAGTACATGGAGAAGCACTCGGTCAGCCGCCTCATTGGCGCGCCGCCGGGTTACGTCGGTTATGACGAGGGCGGGGCCCTGACCGAGGCCGTGCGTCGCAAGCCCTACAGCGTGCTGTTGCTCGACGAGGTGGAGAAGGCGCACCCGGATGTCTTCAACGTGCTGCTGCAGGTGCTCGACGATGGGCGGCTCACCGATGGCCAGGGCCGCACGGTGGACTTCAAGAACACGGTCATCGTGATGACCAGCAACCTCGGCTCGCCGCTCATCATGCAGATGGCCGGCCAGTCGACGGAGAAGATCCGCGACGCCGTGTGGGCAGAGGTCAAGCAGCACTTCCGGCCGGAGTTCCTCAACCGCATCGACGAGACGGTGGTCTTCCATGCGCTCGACCAGAAGAACATCGAGAGCATCGCGAGGATCCAGTTACGGCTGCTCGAGCGGCGGCTGGAGAAGCTCGAGATGAAGCTCGAGGTCTCGAACGCGGCGCTCGCCGAGCTGGCGAAGGTGGGCTTCGACCCGGTGTTCGGTGCCCGTCCGTTGAAGCGGGCCATCCAGCAGCGCATCGAGAACCCGGTGAGCAAGCTGATCCTGCAGGGCCGGTTCGGGCCCAAGGACGTGATCCCTGTGGACGTGGAGAACGGCGAGTTCTCGTTCTCGCGCGTCGTGCACTGAAGCTGGCGGGTCCGGGCCGCCGTTCGCGCGGCGGCCCAGCGCTCGGCCAGCCCCGGCACGCGGTGCCAGGGCCCGCGTGCGACCCTACAGCGGCGCCTCGACCCTCTCGAGTTGCATGCGCGCGAGCGTCAGGTTGCCGGCGCTCGCCAGCATCACCAGGTGCACCGCGACGCCGGGGTGACCGGGAATGGGGCGCAAGACGAGATGGTGGCCGCTCGTGCTGAGCGTGAGCTCCGGCTGGCTCGAGCCGAGACCCAGGGCGCGCGAGCCGTCGAGCGCCGAAGTGAGCAGGTTGGCACCCTGATGCGCCAGGCGCTCTGCCGAGGGCGCCACGCCGGCGTGCGCCAGCGGCTTGGCGCCGTGGATGTCGAAGACGCAGCAACTCACCGTGCCCTTGATGGCCATGCAGCGGTCGACGTAGTCCTGCCAACTCGTGCCGCCGGGCATCGGCATGGGGCGCGTCGGTGCCACGGGCGTGGTGGGGAAGAGCGGCGACGGCCCGGCGCCCGAGGCCGCCGGCGAGAGGCCGGCCTGCACCGTCGGCGCGAAGCTGGCCGGCAGCGTGCCCGGCTGCGTGGCCGCTTCGTTGGACGGTGTGGGTGGCCGTGGCACCGCGCGCTCGATGTCGGCCTCGACGGAGCGGGCGTTGCCCATCGCGCCATTGAGGCGGTTCCAGGCGCCGGCGACGAAATTCCAGATGTGCTTGGGCTTGATCGCCTGCGGCGTGATCTGCACGCCGACCGATGTGCCGGCCGACAGTGCCGCGGCCTGGGAAGCCAGGGCTCCGCTGGAGCCGAGCGGCACGATGAGCAGTTCCTGATTGGTCCAGGGGCCGCGCGAGATGGCCTCGCGCAGCGGCTGCAGGGCCGCGGCGACGGCATGCGGGGGCACCTCGCCAGTGATGAGCACGCCCAGGCGGCTGTGCGCCAGCAGCGTGCGCGTCAGCGCCTGCCGCGTGGGGTTGTCGGCGCTCGCCTCGGTCGAGTAGACGCGAACGGCACCGCCGGCGGACAACGGCACCTCGACGAACTGCAGCACGGCGAGCGCCAGGCCGTAGCCCTGGCGGCGGATGGTGAGCTTCTGCACCGTGGCCTGGGCGGCGCCGGCCAGGCCTGCCAGCAGGCGCAACGACGCGCTGGCACCGACATCGTGCACGGCGATGTACTCGCTGGCGTGCAACTCCAGTTCTCGCTGCAGTGACGGGGCGGCGTCGCCAGTGACGAACAATTCGACCTGGTCATCTGAGATCCGGCGGCCCACGTCGTGCTGGCCCTGGCCGAGATAGGCGTCGCGATCGGCCACGATCTGGGTCGAAGGGGCGAGCAACTCCTCGCGCGAGACAGCCTCGCGCTGGGACGACCCTCCGGTTCGCACCGTGTCGGGCCATGGTTCGTCTTCGCGCACTCGATTCATCCTGGGGTCTCCTGGCCCCCGCCCGTTCGCGGGGCCCGCAGGGGTGCTGGGCTTTGCCCTTCGATGATAGGCGCCGGCTCGGATGCCGCGAGAAAGAGTCCGCTCCGGCCTCCCTAGAATCGGCAGCTTGTCGCTTTCCCACACGCCTGCTTCGCCGTCCCGTCGGCGCCTTTGATGAACACTGACTCATCCCCCGGGCGCCGCCCCGTGGTCGTCATCGGCGCGGGCCTGGCCGGCCTCGCGGTCGCCCTGCACCTGGCCGACCATGTGCCGGTGGTCGTGCTGGCCAAGCGCCAGTTGGACGAAGGCGCCACCGCCTGGGCCCAGGGCGGAATCGTCGGCGTGCTCGGCAGCGACGACAGCATCGAATCCCACGTGCACGACACGCTCGATGCGGGCGCCGGCCTTGTCGACGAGCACACGGCCCGTTTCATCGCCGAGCGCAGCGCCGACGCGGTGCGCTGGCTCGTCGAGTCAGGCGTGCCATTCTCCGAGGACCCCACCGGTCCGCTCGGCCTGCATCTCACGCGCGAAGGCGGCCATGCGGTCCGCCGCATCGCGCACGCTGCCGACGCCACCGGCAAGGCCATCCACGACGCGCTGCTCGAGCGCGCGCGCAAGCACCCGGGCCTGACACTGCGCGAACGTTGGATGGCGGTGGACCTGGTGACGCACCGGCACGTGCACGACGACGCGCACCTAGACCCCACGGCGCGCCGCTGCTGGGGCGTGTACGCGCTGGACATCGACAACCGCCGGGTGGAGACGCTGCCCGCCGCCGCAGTGGTGCTCGCCACCGGGGGCGTCGGCAAGGTCTACCGCTACACGAGCAACCCCGACACCGCCACTGGCGATGGCATCGCGATGGCCTGGCGAGCAGGCTGCCGTGTGGGCAACATGGAGTTCATCCAGTTCCATCCCACGTGCCTGTACCACCCACAGGAGCGCAGCTTCCTCATCACCGAGGCCCTGCGCGGCGAGGGTGCCAAGCTGCGCCTGCCGAGCACCGGACCGGGTGATCCCGGCGGGCAGCGCTTCATGCCGGCACACGACGAGCGCGGCGAGCTCGCGCCGCGCGACATCGTGGCGCGCGCCATCGACTTCGAGATGAAGAAGCACGGCCTCGACCACGTGTGGCTCGATGCCACCCACCTCGGCGAGGAGTTCCTGAAGTCGCATTTCCCGACCATCCACGCGCGCTGCCTCGCGCTTGGCATCGACATCGCGCGCCAGCCGATCCCGGTGGTGCCGGCGGCGCACTACACCTGTGGTGGCGTGGTCACCGACCTCGAGGGCCGAACCGACCTTCCAGGTCTCTACGCCGTGGGCGAGACCACCTACACGGGCCTGCACGGGGCCAACCGGCTCGCCAGCAACTCGCTGCTGGAGTGCGTGGTGCTCGGCCGCAGTTGCGCCGATGCCATCCTCGGCGCGCCAACGCTCCCGGCACGCATCTTGCCGCCGTGGGACGAAAGCAAGGTCGAGGATGCCGATGAGCAGGTCGTCATCGCGCACAACTGGGACGAGTTGCGCCTGCTGATGTGGAACTACGTCGGCATCGTCCGCACGACCAAGCGGCTGGAGCGGGCGCTGCACCGCATCAAGCTGCTGCGCGACGAGATCGACGACTACTACGCGAACTTCCGCGTCACGCGTGACTTGCTGGAACTGCGCAACCTCGTCGAGTGCGCCGAGCTCATCGTGCAGAGCGCACTGCACCGGCACGAGAGCCGCGGCCTGCACTTCAGCCGCGACTTCCCGCAGACGCTGCCGGTCAGTTTCCCGACCGTGCTGACAAGGCCGGCACGCAGCCGCGACCGCTGAAGACGCCCGGCTCGCGGAAGTGGAGGCGTTGCCGCCTCAGGCGATCCAGGCTTGGTGCTGACGCAGCCGCTCGCCGGCGAGCCAGACCCAGCGCCGCGCCGGTTGCATGTCGCGCACCGACCCCGGCCAGTGCACGAGCGGATCGCGCCACCGCAGGCGGCCGTTGAAGTCCAGTGCGCGCACGCGGTGGCGCACCACGAAGCCGGCGGCAAGATGAGCCCGCAGCGAGGCCGCGTTGTCCCAGTCGACGTCGGACCAGGCCGACTCGAAGCGCGGCAGCCATCCGCGCGCCACGAGATGGAGCATCTGCAGGAAGAGGCGCTGCCCGCGCAGCGCCGGGGCGATGAACACGTCTCGCAGCCAGAACTGCTGCGCCGAGACGGGCAGGCGCCAGTTCATCTCGTCGAGGTAGCGGTGCTTGTCGTGCACGACCCAAAGCGACCCGGCGAGCTGCCCGCCGAGCCAGAGGCGCCCGAATCGCAGGCCGTTCGCGAAGCGGCGTTGCGGCCGCCCGACGGGGTGGCGGTGCCCCAGGGCGCGATAGGTCTCGGTGAGCGCTTCCAGCTGGTCGGCGTGCAGCTCTTCGAGACGCAGGCCGGGCGTCGGCACCTCGATGGGCGTCAGTGTCGGCGCCTGCAGCAGGGCAAGATCGTGTCGGACCAGGTACATCGCGCGATGATGGCCTGCCCTCAGGCGCGAGCCCTCATGGCCGTGCGCGCCTGCACGAAACCGAAGGCATAGTCCACGGCTTCGGCGAGGTGGCGATCGCTTTCGCCCCGCTCGCGCTCGCTCAGGTAGAAGACGAAGTCCACCTCGTGGCGGATGTAGCGCGGCGGCAACCGGTTCAGGGCCACGCAGGCCACGTCGGCCAGCAGCTCCGGGCGGTCGGCGACGCCGGGGTAGCGCTCGGCGTTCTTGAGCACGGCGTCGATGACGGCGCGTTCGTTGTGGTTGCGAACGGAGGTGAAGTCGGCGCTGTTCAAGGGTGGGCTCCGCGGTGGTTCGGTTGTTCGCTGGGTGAGCGGCGGCATCGAGGCAACGGCGCGCTGCTGCGGCTCATTCCTGGGTGGCCATCATCTGCAGGTCGAGGGTGGCGCATTGCTCGCTCGCGTTGCGTGCGGCCGCCATGGGTTCTGCGAGGTGCGACGATGTCGCCAACACAGCCCGGTCGCGGCCTTCGGCCTTGGCACGGTAGAGCGCATCGTCGGCCCGGTGCACGAGCAGTTCCGGTGTCGGCGCGCCGCTGGCGTGCGCAATGCCGAAGCTGGCCGTGAAGATCGGCTTCGAGCCGGCGCGCAGGGTCTGCGCGAGGCGCTGGCGCACACGATCGCTCCAGGCCAATGCGTCTTCGGCCTCCGCATCGGCCAGCAGGAAGGCGAACTCCTCGCCGCCCCAGCGGGCCAGAAGGTCTTGGGCGCGCGCACAGGCCCGCACGGTCTCGGAGAAGCTTCGAAGCGCGTCGTCGCCGGCCGGATGGCCGTGCGTGTCGTTGAGCCGCTTGAAGTGGTCGAGGTCGCACATCACGAGCGCGAAGTTGCGGCCCTCCTGGAACCACTGGCGCATGCGCGCCTCGGCCGTGCGGCGGTTGGCCAGGCCGGTGAGCGAGTCGGTCGCCGCCTGCAGCTGCGTGCGTTCGAAGGCCCGCACGGTGCCGATGCGGCTGCCGGCCTGCGCGCCCAGCGTGCTCAGCCGCTGCATCTGATGCGCCGAGAGCGGAGAGTGCACGCCTCCCGTGGCATGCAGCACGCCCAGGGCGCGGCCCATGAACGTGACGGGCACGCAGGCGGCCGAGCGCTCGCCCTCCGGCCGGCCCCGCAAAGCCGGGCAGGCATTCAATGCGCCGCTGTGCGCGAACTGCAAGGCGTGGCCCCGGCGCACGGCACTGCAGCTGAAAGCCGCATCGACCATGCAGCCCGGCGCGCCGAGCTCGGGGTGCTCCGCGGCACGCTCCAACTGGGCATTGCTGGAGTCGGCGAGCAGCAGTTCCATGGCGTGGGTGCCGGAGATCTCGCGCATGGCGCGCGCCACGACGGCGTGCGCGCGAGGCTCGCTGTCGGCCATCTCGAGCGCCTCGACCAACTCGCGGCCGAAGGTGCCCTGTTCGGCATCGCGGCGCGTGTGGTCGATCATCTGGTGCAGCCGGTCGGCCATCTGGTTGATCGAGCTGGCCAGCAACCCCACCTCGTCCTTGGTCTGCACGCCGCTGCGGCGCTCTAGGTCGCCCTCGGCGATGGCCACGGCCACCTCGCTCAACGACGTGAGCGAGCGACGGATGGAGCGCGCCACGAGCGCCACGCAGATCCAGCCCACGAACACGCTCACCGCGGCGGCCAGCGCCAGCCAGCGCTGCGCCTGCTCTGCGGCAGCGCGCGAGGTGGCCTGCACTTGCACGCTGGCACGGGCCAGCTCATCGGCCTGGCGGCTGAGGGCCGTCTTGGCCTCTTCGTAGGCCGTCTCGAAGACGGGGATTTCTGCGAGGCCGGCGTTGCGGTCGGCCAGTCCGAGTTCCACGTGCTGCTCGGTCACCGCCAGGTAGTGCAGGCCGGAGATGTAGGCCTCGACGACAGACTGCCGGGCCTCCGGCTTCAGCGGCATCTTGTTCAGGCGGCCGATCTCGGCGCGAAATTCGGACGCATGCCGGCGCAGCGACTCGCGCACCGACTCCGCGCTCATGCCCGGCGCCTGGCCGGCCAGCAGCGAAGCCAGCACGTCGGAGCGCATGGCGTCGTGCAGCATGTCGGCGTTCTGGTTCGCCCGTTGTGCATCCGTGAGAAGGATCACGTCCGCGGCGGCGTCCGCCTCTGCCGGCAACATGCGCCAGGCCACCAGCACCACCGCCGCCAGCGAGACGACGAGCAGGATGTTCACCGCCATGAGCTTGACGGTGAGCGGCAAAGGGGCGAACCGCGCCCACGAGCGCATCCTGTTCATGGCAGCGTCATCGACCGCTCCGGCTCTCACTTGAGACCGCCGGCGCTGGCGGGCGGCGGTATTTCGCGCGGCCGTCGCCGGTCGCTGCAGGGCCCTCAGGCCGGGCCGAGCACCCGCATCGAGAAGTCGACCGCCTTCACGTCCTTGGTCAGCCGGCCGACCGAGATGCGGTTCACACCGGTGGCGGCGATGTCGCGCAACTGCGCCAGCTCGACGCTGCCCGAGACCTCCAGCAAGGCCTGGCCGCGGGTCAGCGCCACGGCTTCGCGCATGCGGGGCAGGTCGAAGTTGTCCAGCAGCACGCTCTTTGCCCCCGCGGCCAGGGCCTCCTGGAGCTGCGCCAGCGTCTCGACCTCGATCTGGATCTCGACGCCGGCGTTCAGTGCGGCTGCCGCGGTCAGCACCGGGCCGATGCCGCCGGCGGCGGCGATGTGGTTTTCCTTGATCAGGATGCCGTGCCAAAGCGCCAGGCGCTGGTTCTGGCCGCCACCCACGCGCACGGCGTACTTCTGCGCCTGGCGCAGGCCGGGGATCGTCTTGCGCGTGTCGAGGATGGCGCAGCCCTGCAGCAGTGGTGACGCGCCGGCCACCGCGTCGACATGCCGGCGCGTGAGCGTGGCCGTCGCGCTCAGCATCTGAATGAAATTCAGCGCCGGCCGCTCGGCGGCGAGCAGCGCGCGACCGTCGGCCTCGATGAAGACCACCGGCGCGTCGGGCGTCATCCACGCGCCTTCGGCCACGTGCCAATCGAGCTGCGCCTGCGCGTCGAGTGCACGCATGACGCCGTCGAACCATTCGCGGCCGCACAGCACGGCTGCTTCACGGGCGATGACGCGGGCGCGCACGCGCCGGCCTTCGGGCACGAGCAGCCCGGTCCAGTCGCGGGTGCCGATGTCCTCGGACAGCGCGTCGTGGATGTTGCGGGCACGAGCCTCGTCGAGGGTCTCGTTGTGGTCGCCGTACGAGATCGCTGCGCTGCGGGTCATCTTCAGGCGGCGCCGATGTTGCGCACGAAGCCGCCGTGGCTCCGCGCCCCCGGCCGGGGCTGTGCCAGCGCACCCGGGTTCTTCTTCACGTAGTCGAGCATGCGATCGATGCAACCGAGCGCCTGGCTGCGCGTCGGCTCGGGCACGAGCACCTCGCCGCTGCCCTTCTCGAGGCAGGCGACGACGCCTTGCAGCGCGTTCATCGCCATCCATGGGCAGTGCGCGCAACTCTTGCACGTGGCACTGTTGCCGGCCGTGGGGGCCTCGATCAGCGTCTTGCCGGGGGCGAGCTGGTGCATGCGGTGCATGAGGCCGTTGTCGGTGGCGACGATGTATTCCTTCGCGGTGCCGTCGACCACGGCCTTGAGGAGCTGCGAGGTCGAGCCCACCACATCGGCCTGGTCGACGACGCTCTGCGGCGATTCCGGGTGCACCAGCACCATCGCGCCCGGGTGCTCCTTGCGCAGCAAGTCGAGTTCCAGGCCCTTGAATTCGTCGTGCACGATGCAGGCGGCCTGCCACAGCTCCATGTCGGCGCCAGTCTGCTCCTGGATGTAGCGGCCGAGGTGACGGTCGGGCGCCCAAAGGATCTTCTGCCCCTGGTCCTTGAGGTGCTGCACGATGGCCAGCGCGCACGAGCTCGTCACCATCCAGTCGGCGCGCGCCTTCACGGCGGCGCTGGTGTTGGCGTAGACGACCACCTGCCGGTCGGGGTGCGCGTCGCAGAACTTCGCGAAGTCGTCCGGCGGGCAGCCGAGGTCGAGCGAGCAGGTGGCCTCGAGGTCCGGCATGAGAACGCGCTTGCCCGGGCTCAGGATCTTGGCCGTCTCGCCCATGAAGCGCACGCCGGCGACCACCAGCGTCTGCGCGGCGTGGTCGCGACCAAAGCGCGCCATCTCCAGCGAGTCGGCGACGATGCCGCCGGTTTCGAGCGCGAGGTCCTGCACGTCACCGTCGACGTAGTAGTGCGCAACCAACACCGCGTCGTGGGCCTTCAGCAACTGCGCGGCGCGTTCGCGCGCGGCGCGCTTCTCCGTGGGCTTCAGTGGTGGCGGCACTCGGGCCCAGGCATGGTGCGTGCTGCACACGCCTTGGGCGTCCTGGCGGGTGTAGTCGTAGGTGACGGTGCTCATGGGTGCAGATCGGGCCCCGGAGGGGGCCGCGCGCGGCAGGGGCAAGGGCGGCATGGTATCGCCGCGTGGGTCCGCGAGGCTCCCGGTCGGGAGAGCCCCCGTTGACAGCCCGAATCGCCGTCGGCTAGAACCACTTCATCGGGTGAGTAGAAGCGGTCAGCCGCGGCCGTTGCAGCTTCCAGTGGATTTCCGGAGCGCAACGGGCCGATCGGTCGGAGATTGCTCACGCAGGGCAGGCATCCCTTGGATGCGACCCACGTGAAGCCAAGGAGTCTCCCTTGATCATCGACATCAGCTGCTACCCGACCCAGGTGGTCGACCTTGCCTGGCAACACGACGGCGAGCCCTTCACCGGCGAGCGCCTGCTGCAGATGATGGAGGGGCCGTATTTCGTCAACGGCAAGCCCCGCCGCATCGACAAGGCCTTCATCCAGCCGCCCCAGGGCAACACGATCTACACGTGGACCGACGCCGAGATGGATGGCCGCCAGTCCATCGACGCCTACATGGCGTACACGCTCGAGCTGACGCAGAAGTACCCCGAGCGCTTCATCGGCTGCTTCGTCTACAACCCGCGCTGCGGCGTGAAGAACGGCGTCGAGGCGATCGAGCGTTACGTCAAGGACCACGGCTTCAAGATGGTCCAGTTCCAGGCCAACATGCACGCCTACCGGCCCGACCGCGCCAAGGACTGGGTGCGCCCGGCGCTGGACAAGTGCGCCGAGCTCGGCGTGCTCGTCAAGGTGCACACCGGCGACGGCCCCTACAGCATCCCCACCGAATGGGCGCCGATGGTCAACCTGTACCCGCAGGTCAACTTCATCATGGCCCACTTCGGCGTGCAGACCGGGGGCGTGTACTGCTTCGAGCCCTTCCAGATGGCGATGGAGAAGGCCAACGTCTACTGCGAGAGCGGCTGGTGCCTGCAAAGCCGCATCGTCGAGTTCGCCAAGGAGCTGCCCAAGCACAAGATTCTCTTCGGCACCGACACGCCGCCCAACGAACCCGGCATGTGGCTGCGCCTGCTGGAGGTGCTGTGCACCAACCCACCTCAGGGCATGAACCTCGACGAAGACACGCTCGAGGACTACCTCGGCAACAACGTGGCGCGCATGCTCGGCATCGCGCCGACGCCCGCGCCCAAGACCTTCGAGGAGGCCAACGCGCGCCTCGCGAAGCCCGTGGCCCCGCAGCCGGTGATCCCCTTGTACTGATCCACGCGGATCCGTACCGAGATCGCCGCCCGCGCACCCAGGAGCCACCGACATGATCATCGACACCCACCTGCACCCCACCAACCTCGTCGACGAGGCCTGGCGCCACACCGGTACGCCATTCAATGGCGAGCGCATGCTTCAGCTGATGGACGGCCCTTACATGATCAACGGCAAGCCGCGCCGCATCGACATGGGCTTCATCCAGCCGCCGCCGGGCAACACCGTCTACCGCGACGGCAACCGCCGCGGCCGCGAGGGCATTCGCGACTACATGGCCTACTGCGCCGAGCTGACGCAGAAGTACCCCGACCGCTTCATCGGCAACTTCAACTACAACCCGCGCTGGGGCCCGGAGAACGGCGCCGCGGAGCTCGAGTTCCACGTCAAGGAGTACGGCTTCAAGATGCTGAAGCTGCACTCCAACATGCATGGCTATCGGCCGGACCGCGCGCTCGAATGGCTGCGCCCGGCGATGAAGGTGTGCGCCAAGTACAACGTGGTGGTGCTCATCCACACCGGCGACGGGC
>JAEUPE010000293.1 GCA_016790435.1 Rubrivivax sp.
AGCCGTGACCTTGCCGCTCGTCACCGCCTTCTCGCTCATCGCCTGGCCGATGAGCTGGCTCTTCGTCGGCTTCCCGGCGGCGAGGTCGGCCGGGCGGTTGCGGTGGCTCTGGTGGATGCCGGTGGGCACGAAGAACGGGCACAGCACGTGCGCGTGCACGTTGTCGGTGACGAGCGCGAGGTCCTGGTAGAGCGTCTCCGAGAGAGAAACCACGGCGTGCTTGCTGACGTTGTAGACGCCCATGTTGGGCGGGTTCAGCAGGCCCGCCATGCTGGCGGTGTTGACGATGTGGCCGTGCCACGCCGGGTCGCGCCTGGCCTGCGCCAGCATCAACGGCGTGAAGACGCGCACGCCGTGCGCCACGCCCATGAGGTTGACGCCGATCACCCACTCCCAGTCGCGCACGCTGGTTTCCCAGATGAGCCCGCCGGCGCCGACGCCGGCGTTGTTGAAGACGAACGTGGGCGTGCCGAAGCGCTTCAGCGTCGCTTCGGCCAAAGCCTCGACCTCGATGGCCTTGGAGACATCAAGCTGGAACGGCAGCACCTGCGCGCCCAGGCCTTCGATCTCGTGCTGCGAGATCGCCAGCGCGTCGGCCTGCACGTCGGCCATCACGACCTTCATGCCTCGTTGCGCAGCGATGCGGCTCGCCTGCAGGCCGAAGCCCGAGGCAGCACCCGTGATGACGGCGATACCGCCCGCCTGCTGGTTCGTCATGGCAGATCCTCGTTGGTTGCCTTGGGCTTCATGGCTCACTCCTTGACCTGGCGCACCTGGAAGCCCGCGCGCGGGAAGTGCACGTGCACCGTGCCCGCGCGTTCGTCGGTGCGGCGGACGACGACCTCCTCGTCGTTCAGGCCCACGAGAACGCCGGCCACCGGGTCGACGCCGTAGTCGGTGGCGGCGACGGTCACGCGCATGCCCGCCTCGAGTTTCTGCCCGGGCAGCACCGAGACGGCCGCGTGCGTGCTCGTCGATGCCGCCAGGGCCACGGCCTCGGTGCTCGTGATGTCGACGCGCTCGCCGTGGCCGAAGCGGGCCATGCGGTCGAGCCAGCGCCCGAGCGCGGCATAGGGCTCGAGGATGCCGGCCACCGGCGTGGCGCGGCGGATGAACCACAGGCCGTGCATCACCGAGAAGTCGGCAATCGAGGCCTCGGCGCCGAAGAGGTAGTCACGCCCGTCGGCCAGCTGCCGTTCGAAGGCCGCGCAATGGCGCTGGATCTGGATGCGCGACTCCGCCACGTTGAGGTGCTTCATGCCGGCCGTGAGCGCGGCGCGATCCATCGCAAACGCCTTCAGCTGATCGGGCTCGGCCGTGCCCAGCGTGAATGCGGCCGCGGCCGGCTGCGCGGCCCAGGGCGTCACCGACCAGAAGAAGGTGCTGTCGGCCCATTGCGCCAGCTGCTCGGCCAGGGGCGCGCTGGCCGGGTACAGCGTCGGCGACGGCTGGATCCGCTCGATCACCTTGGCGGCCAGCGCCGTGTCGCAGTAGATGTCGGCACCGAGCTGCAGGATCGGCGTCTTGCGGTAGCCGCCCGTCAGCGCCACCACGTCGGGCTTGGGCATCACGATGGGCACCTCCACCGCGGCCCAGCGCAGGCGCTTGAAGCCGAAGACGAGCCGCAGCTTCTCGGAGTACGGCGAGATCGCGAACTGGTGCAGGATGGGCAGGAAAGGGGTGGGGGCGTTCATGCGTGCTCCACGGGCATCGCCCGTTCGATGAGGGGGTCGAGGTCGGCGCGCTCGTCGAGCGCGCCGAAGACGTCGGACGAGGCCGCCAGGCGCGCGGCGCAGAAGGCCTCGAAGACGGCCGGCGGCGAGATGCGATGCAGCAGCGCTGCCTGCAACACGAGCGCGGTGTCGCGCGCCAGGATGCGCGACTGCGCCTCCGGCACACCGCCGTCGATGGCCGCCAGCACGCGCGCTGCGGCACGGTCGAGCGCCGCGTTCGCGCCGCGCGCACCGCGCAACTCGTGCTCGAGCGCCGGCGCCACGTCGGCGCCGCGCAGGGCCCGTTGCAGGTCGAGCGCCATGATGTTGCCGGCACCCTCCCAGATGCTGTTGAGCGGCATTTCGCGGTAGATGCGCGCCATGACGCCTTCGCCGGCCTCTTCGACGTAGCCGTTGCCGCCCAGGCACTCCATCGCCTCCTGGCCGAAGTGGCTGCCGCGCTTGCAGATCCAGAACTTGGCCACCGGCGTGAGCACGCGCCGCATCACCGCCTCGTGCGCCGCGTCGAAGCTCGGGTCGCCATCGGCCCCGTTCTCGGTGCGGTCCACGGCGAGCGCCAGGCGCAGCGCCAGCAGCGTCGCCGCCTCGCTCTCCAGCGCCAGGTCGGCGAGCACGTTCGTCATCAGCGGCTGCGCAACCAGCGGCTTGCCGAAGGCATGCCGTTGCGCCGTGTGGTGCAGCGCAATCGAGAGCGCCTGCCGCATCAGCCCGGCGGTGCCGAGCGCACAGTCGAGCCGCGTCAGCGCACCCATGGCCAGGATCTGCGGCACGCCGCGCCCCTCTTCGCCCACGAGCCAGGCGGCGGCGTTGGCAAACTCCACTTCGCTGCTGGCGTTGGCATGGTTGCCGAGCTTGTGCTTCAGCCGCTGCACGAAGAGCGCGTTCACCGTGCCATTGCCGGTCCAATCCGGCAGCCAGCGCGGCAGGAAGAAGCAAGACAGGCCCCCCGGCGCCTGTGCCAGCACGAGGAAGGCATCGCACATCGGCGCCGACATGAACCACTTGTGGCCGGTGATCCGGTAGCGCCGGCCCCAGGCGTCTTCGCCGTCGTGCCGGGCGCGCGTGGTGTTGGCGCGCACGTCCGAGCCGCCCTGCTTCTCGGTCATGCCCATGCCCATCGTCACGGCGCGCTTGAAGGTGCCGGGCACGAAGCGCTCGTCGTACTCGCGCGCGGCGACGCGCGGGCCCCACTCGGCCTGCAGCGCGGCATTGGCACGCAACGAAGGCGTGACCGCATAGGTCATCGACACCGGGCACAGCACCGAGGGTTCGGCCTCGGTGAAAAGCATGAAGCCGGCGGCGCGCTCGACATGCCCGAGCGGGCCGGCACCCCACGGCGTGCCGTGCAGGCCGTGCCGCAGCGCCGCCCCGAGCAGCGCGTGGTAGCTCGGGTGGAACTCGACCTGGTCGACACGGCGCCCGACACGGTCATGCGCGTGCAGCACCGGTGCATGCGTGTTGGCCAGGCGCGCGTGCCGCTGCATCTCGGCGCTGCCCATCTCGGCGCCGAGTTCGTCGAGGCGCTTCGTCTCGAGGCCGGGCGCCAGCACGCGCAATGCATCGGCGAGCGGTCGGTTGACGCGGAACAGGTTGACGCCGGCCAAAGGCTCGGCCTGGTTGAAGACTTCATGGGTGGCAGTCATGACGCTCACGACGGACCTCCTGGTGATGAACTGCGATGCGCGTGCCGGGGCCGGCCTCGTCGAATCATGGGGCCCTCCACATCGGCACATGGGGGATGTCGTCCTCGAGGAAGTTCTCGCCGGCACGCACGAAGCCGAAGCCACCGTAGAAGCGCTCGAGGTGCGCCTGCGCGTTCAGTCGGATGCCGCGCCCGGGCCATACGGCAAGGCAGCGCGCCAGGCCCTCGGCGAAGAGCGTGCGGCCGGCGCCGGTGCCGCGCACCTCGGGGGCGGTGACGACGCGGCCGATGGCGGGTGCGCTCCACGTCGCCTGCCCGCCCGGCACCGCGGGTTGGCCGGGCATCCCGGGCACCCCGGGCACGCGCGGCACGACCGGCACGACACTCAGGTCGCTGGCACCGACCGCCGGCGGGTCATTGCCATCGACGACCCGCAGATAGCCCGTCAGCACCCCCTGCGTGTCGCGGCCGAGCAGGTGCCAGCTCTCGCGGTCGACGCCGTCGGGATCCTGGAAGGCACAAGCCTGCTCGACGACGAAGACACGCGCCCGCAGCGCCAGCGCGTCGTAAAGGTCGTCCACGGCCAGTTCGGCAAAGCGGGCCCAGGTCCATCTCATGGTCCGTGCTCCGCTCGGGGCCCTTCGCAGCGCCGCCTCTCAGGCCAGCTTCACGAGCTGCTTGCCGAAGTTGCGCCCCTTCAGCAGGCCGAGAAAGGCCTCGGGCGCGCTGGCCAGGCCCTGCGCGATCGTCTCGCGGTACTTCAGGCGGCCGCTGCCCACGCCCTCGGCGAGCTCCTTCAGCGCCTGCGGCCACAGGTGCATGTGCTCGCTGACGATGAAGCCCTGCAGCTTCAGGCGCTGCGTGAGCAGCAGGCGGGGGTTGGAGAGGGCCATCGGCGCACCGTCGTAGCCGGAGATCATGCCGCACAACGCGACGCGCCCGAAGGCATTCATGCGCGACAGCACGACGTCGAGGATGAGGCCGCCGACGTTTTCGAACAGGCCGTCGACGCCGTTCGGCGCCGCCGCGTCCAGCGCCGCCGCGAGCGAGGCGAATCCGCGGTGCGCCTTGTAGTCGATGCAGGCGTCGAAGCCGAGCTCCTCCTTCACATAGGCGCACTTGTCCGGCCCGCCGGCGAGACCGACAGCGCGGCAGCCGCGGGCCTTGGCGAGCTGGCCGACGATGCCGCCCACCGCGCCGCTTGCGGCATCGACGACGATGGTCTCGCCGGCCTTCGGCTCGATGAAGTGCAGGAGGCCCACCCAGGCCGTGACGCCGGGCATGCCGACCGCGCCGAGGTAGGCCGAGAGTGGCACCCGCGTCGCATCGACCTTGCGCATGACGCCCTTCTGCGTCGCGTCGAGCACCGAGGCCTCCTGCCAGCCGCCCTGCGCCACCACCGTGTCGCCGGCGCGGAAGTCGGCGTGGCGCGACTCGACCACCTCGCCCGCCGTGCCACCCACCATCACGGCGCCCAACGCCACCGGCGGCGCGTAGCTCTTCATGTCGTTCATGCGCATGCGCATGTAGGGGTCCAGGCTCAACCAGTGGTTGCGCACCAGCACCTGGCCGTCGGCGAGCGGCGGCGTCTCCACCGTCTCGAGGCGGAAGTCCTGGGTGGTGGCTTCGGCCGCGGGGCGCGAGGCGAGCACGATGCGTTGGTTCTTCATGGGCGGGTTCTCGTCTTGGGGGTGTCTGCTGGCGCGTCTGCGCCGGCGGTCTTCGGGGCGGTCGATTCCTGCGTGCGGCGCTGGCCGAGCGCACGCAGGTACTTGAAGGTGCCGGTGCCGTGCGCGCAGATCTGCTGCTTCTCGTCGAACACGCTCGCCTCGCAGAAGGCGAGCGAAGGCGTGCGGTGCAGCAGCCGGCCGCGCGCCGTGAGCAGGCCTTCGGCGGGGTGCATGAAGGTGGTCTTCATCTCGATGGTGGCGACACTCGGCCCGAACTTCTCGCCGTCGCGGTGCATCGTGCGTGCCGCCTGGGCCATGGCCACGTCGAGCAGCGTCATCAGCACGCCGCCGTGCGCCACCTCCCAGCTGTTGAGGTGCGCCTCGTCGAGGTCCACGCGCAACTCGCTCGTGCCGTCGCCGGCGTGCCACAGCTCCAGCCCCATCTCCTCGACGAACGGGATGTGGGCTGGGAAGTGCAGCGGCCCCTGGCGCTGGCGGCGGCTCATGTCGGCTTCAGGCGCCGTGCACGCAGGAGACCCCGCCGTCGACGGCCAGGATCTGCCCGGTGATGTGCTTGCCCGCGGCGCTGGCGAACAGCAGCGCGGCGCCCTTGAGGTCGTCGTCGTCGCCGATGCGGCGCAGCGGCGCACCGGCCGCCAGCTTGTCGACACCGATCGTCTCCAGCGTGCCGCGCGTCATCTTGCTCGGGAAGAAGCCCGGCGCCAGTGCATTGACGGTGATGCCGTGCTCGCCCCACTCGCCGGCCAGCGTGCGCGTGAAGTTGACCGCCGCGCCCTTGCTCGTGCCGTAGGCGATGAACTCGACATCCATGCTGCCGGAGAGGCCCGCGATGCTGGCGACGTTGATGATGCGGCCCCGCTTCGCCGGGATCATGCTCGCCTTGCCCACCGCCTGCGAGAACAGGAACATGCTGCGGATGTTGAGGTTCATCACCTTGTCCCAGGCCTCGAGCGGGTAGTCCTCGGCCGGCGCGCCCCAGGTGGCGCCGGCGTTGTTGACGAGGATGTCGATGCGGCCGAGGCGCTGCATCGTCTCGTCGACCACCTTCTTCACGCCCGCGGGGTCGCTGGCATCGGCGGCGATCCAGCGCGCGTCGATGCCGCGTGCCGCCAGGTCGGCCGCCGCCTCCTCGAGATCAGCGGCCTTGCGCGACGTGAGCATGATCTTCGCGCCGGCCTCGCCGAGCGCCTCGGCGATCTGCAACCCGAGGCCGCGCGAGCCGCCGGTGACGAGCGCCACCTGGCCCGTGAGGTCGAACAGTTGCTGCACCGGGGTGCTCATCGAAGGTCTCCTAGGAATCGAGGGAAGGTCCTGTGCGGCCGGGGCCAATGCCGCCATCGCGGCACGCCCTGCCCGTGCATCGTCATCTCAGAACCACTCTTCGCGCATCTCGCGCACGAGCGGTTCGCGCCGGGCGACCACGCCGAGCCAGGCGTCGATGCGCGGCAGTTCGTAGGCGTAGAAGTAGCGCATCGCCGCCAGTTTGCCCTGCATCAGCGCCTCGCTCCGGGTGCTCGAGCCACTCGCCGCCTGGGCGGCGAGCCCCACCTCGAGCCAGATCCAGGCCAGCACGAGGTGGCCGAAGGCTTGCAGGTACGGCGTGGCGTTGGCCAGTGCCTCCTCGGGGTTGCCGGTGGCCCAGGCGGCCTTGGTGGCCGCGCCCACCTTCTGCAATGCCGCTGCGAGCGCATTGGCCGGCTCGGCGAGCCCCGGCACATGGCCGGCGCATTCGAGGGTGCCGCTCATGCGCGTCGCCAGCAGCTTGAGCCCGGCGCCGCCGTCCATCACCACCTTGCGGCCGAGCAGGTCGAGCGCCTGGATGCCGTGCGTGCCCTCGTGGATCATGTTCAGGCGGTTGTCGCGCCAGTACTGCTCGACCGGGAAGTCGCGCGTGTAGCCGTAGCCGCCGTGCACCTGGATGGCCAGCGAATTGGCCTCCAGGCACCACTCGCTCGGCCAGCTCTTGGCGATGGGGGTCAGCACCTCCAGCAACAGCGCGGCGTCCTTCGCGGCCGCGGCCTCGCCGGTGTGGGCCTCGTCGACGAGACGGGCGCAATAGAGCTCGAGCGCCAGCGCGCCTTCGGCATAACTCTTCTGCGCCAGCAGCATGCGGCGGATGTCGGCGTGCTCGATGAGCCGCACCGGCGGCTGCGCCGGGTCCTTGCCCTGCAGTCCGACCGGCCGGCCCTGCGTCCGGATGCGCGCGTACTCGAGCGAGGCTTCGTAACCCGCCATGCCCAGCATCGTGGCCGCGAGGCCGACGCCGATGCGCGCCTCGTTCATCATGTGGAACATGCAGCGCAGGCCCTCGCCCGGCCGACCGACGAGGTAGCCGACGGCCCCGCCTTTCCCGCCCGGCCTGAACTTGCCCTCGCCGAAGTTGAGCAGCGTGTTCGTCGTGCCGCGCCAGCCGCACTTGTGGTTGAGGCCGGCGAGCGCCACGTCGTTGCGCTCGCCGGTGAGCCGGCCCTCGGCATTCACCATCTTCTTCGGCACGATGAAGAGCGAGATGCCCTTGGTGCCCGGCACGAGCGTGCCGTCCTCGCGCGGGATCTTGGCCAGCACGAGGTGGATGATGTTCTCCGTGAGCTCGTGCTCGCCGGCCGAGATCCACATCTTGTTGCCGCGCAGGCGGTAGCGGGGGCCGAGCGGGTCGGCCTCGAAGCCCGCTCCATCGGCCTCGGCACGCGTGGCGATGTCCGACAGGCTCGAGCCGGCCTGCGGTTCGGAGAGGCACATCGTGCCCGACCAGCGGCCGCTGAATTCGTTGCCCGCGAACACCCTCTTCTGCGCCGGCGTGCCATGCGCCATCAACAGCCCTGCGTTGCCACGCGTCAGCAGGCCGCCCCCGATGCTCACCGAGGCCTTGGCGAAGAAGGCGTCGGCCGCTGCCTCCACGACGTAGGGCAGTTGCATGCCGCCCATCTCGTGGTCCTGCGCCGCGGCGAGCATGCCGCTCTCGGCATAGGCGGCCCAGGCGTCGTGCGTGGCTTGCGGCAGGATGACGCGTTCGCCGCTCGCATCGGAAACCAACCGGGGCTCCTCGATGTCGACGAGCCGGTTGAACGGCGCGTACTTCTCGCGTGCGATGCGTTCGCAGGTGTCGAGCACCTGCCCGAAGGTCTCGGCCGAGTGCTCGGCAAAGCGGGGGCGCGCCGTCAACTCGGTGACGCGCAGCCAGTCGTGCAGCAGGAAGTCGACGGTCTCGCGCATCGGGTGCCTCGGTTTGCCGGAGAACTGGAGTGGGTGCTGCGGATGCGGGATGCGGGATGCGGGACGAGGGGTGAGGCGAGCAGGCGCCCGAGCGATTGCTCAGCCCCTGCCCGCCGCCGGCGTCAGGGCCATCGTCGCCGACGCCTTCATCACCAGCGTGCGCTTGCCATCGGCCGCCTCTGCAAAGACCTCGGCCTCGGTGAAGGTGAGCATGCGCCCCGGCTTGATGACGCAGGCCTCGCAGACCAGCCGCTCGCCCTTGCCCGAACGCAGCAGGCTCGTCTTCAACTCGGCCGTGAGGATCCAGAAGCCCTCGGGCGCCATCGTCTGCGCCGCGGCACCCATGCTGTGGTCGGCCATCGCGGCCATCACGCCCGCGTGCACGACGCCGGTGTGCTGCAGGTGGCGCGGCGCGATCGGCAGCACGGTGCAGACGCGGCCCTCGCCCACCGCCGTGGGCACGATGCCGAGGTCGACCATGAACGGCGAGGAGGCGAAGAAGCCACGCAGCGTCTCGAGATCGATCTTCACGCGCGGGTGCCTCAGGCGAGCTTGAAATGTGCCAGCGCCGCCTGCGCGACCGGCCCGCCCCACTCCTGCACGAAGTGGCCGCCTTCGGCCACCTCCATGGGTGGCGGGCAACCACGGATGAGCTTGTGCAGCGAGCGCATCGCGGGCGGGCCGAGCACCGGGTCCTGCATGCCGATGGCCATGAAGCTGTCGCCACGCCAGCGCTCGCGCCAGAACGCCGCGGCCTCGCGGCTGATGGCCGCGCCCGGCGCATCGTCGCGGTCGGGCACGAGGTTGGGGAAGGCGCGCACCCCCGCCTTGTGGCGCACGTCGGGGAACGGCGCGTCGTACGCCGCCGCCTCGGCGTCGCCGAGGACGGGGCAACCCCGCTTCATCAGCTTGCCGATGGCCATGTCGGGCTGCGTGTTGGCGTAGGCGCGCCACTGCCGGAAGCCTTCGGTGACGGCGCCGGTGCCGAGGCCGGTGTTCATGACGAGCAGGCGCGTGAAGCGTTCGGGTTGGGCCATGGGCAGCGTCAGGCCGATGAGGCCGCCCCAGTCCTGGCACACCAGCATCACGTTGCGCAGGTCCATGCGCTCGACGAAGGCGAGCATCGAATCGCGATGGTGGTCGAACGAATACCAGCCATCCACCGGCTTGTCCGAACGGCCGAAGCCGAAGAAGTCGGGGGCCACCACGCGCAAGCCTGCGGCGGTGAAGACCGGCAGCATCTTGCGGTAGAGATAGCTCCAGGTCGGCTGGCCGTGCAGGCACAGCGCGGTGACGGCCGCGTCGCGCGGGCCCTCGTCCACGTAGTGCATGCGCAGGGGGCCATCCGGGGTGGCGTGCTCCAGGTAGTGGGGCTCGAAGCTCCAGCCCGGCAGGCCGGCGAAGCGCTCGTCGGGCGTGCGCAGCACTTCCATGATGCGTAGCCGGCCGCTGCGCTCAGAGCACCTCGAAGACGCCCGCCGCGCCCATGCCGCCGCCCACGCACATCGTCACGCACACGCGCTTGGCGCCGCGGCGCTTGCCCTCGATCAGCGCATGGCCCGTGAGGCGCTGGCCGCTCACGCCATAGGGGTGGCCGATGGCGATGGCGCCGCCGTTGACGTTGAGCCGGTCCATCGGGATGCCGAGCTTGTCGGCGCAGTACAGCACCTGCACGGCGAAGGCCTCGTTCAGCTCCCAAAGGTCGATGTCGCTCACCTTGAGGCCCAGGCGCGCGAGCACCTTGGGCACGGCGAAGACCGGGCCGATGCCCATCTCGTCGGGTTCGCAACCTGCCACGGCGAAGCCAAGGAAGCGGCCGAGCGGCTTCAGCCCGTTCTGCTGCGCATACTTCTCGTGCACCACCACGCAGGCGCCCGCGCCGTCGCTGAACTGGCTGGCGTTGCCGGCCGTGACCACGCCGCCCGGCACGGCCGAGCGGATGTCCTTGATGCCCTCGTAGGTGGTGCCGGGCCGCAATCCCTCGTCGGCCTTCACGGTGACCTGCTTGCTGACGAGGCCCATCACGGCATCGGCCACACCGGCCATCGTCGTCACCGTCACCATCTCGTCGTTGAAGAGGCCCTTTTCCTGTGCTGCGCAGGCCCGCTGCTGGCTTTCGGCACCGTAGCGGTCCATGCGCTCCTTCGGGACCGAGTAGCGTTTGGCCACGTTCTCCGCCGTCTTCAGCATGTTCCAGTAGATGCCGGGCTTGGCCTTCTCCAGCAGCGGGTCGACCATCATGTGCTTGTTCATCTCCTGCTGCACACACGAGATGCTCTCCACGCCTCCGGCCACGTAGACATCGCCCTCGCCGGCGATGACGCGCTGGCTGGCCATGGCGATGGTCTGCAGGCCGCTGGAGCAGAAGCGGTTGACGGTGGCGCCGCTCACCGTGATCGGCAGGCCGGCGGCGAGCGCGACCTGGCGCGCGATGTTCATGCCCGTCGCGCCCTCGGGGTTGGCGCAGCCCATCAACACGTCTTCGACCGAGCCGGGGTCGATGCCGGCGCGCTCGACGGCGGCCTTGACGGCGAAGCCACCGAGCGTGGCGCCGTGCGTCATGTTGAAGGCGCCCTTCCAGCTCTTGGCCAGGGGCGTGCGGGCGGTGGAGACGATGACGGCTTGGCTCATGGGGTGTCCTCGATTCGGCGGTGGAGGGGCGTCGCAGGGCTCAGCTGAAGGTCTTGCCTTCGGCGGCCAGCCGCGCCAGCAGCGGCGCGGGCTGCCAGAACGACGCGTCGTCGTGCGGGTTGGCGGCGAACTTCTTCATCGTCTGCACGACGTTGAAGAGGCCCACCGTGTCGGCATAGCACATCGGCCCGCCGCGGTGCAGCGGGAAGCCGTAGCCGGTGAGGTAGACCATGTCGATGTCGCTCGCCTTGCTGGCGATGCCCTCCTCGACGATCTTGGCGCCCTCGTTGACGAGCGAGTAGACGAGGCGGTGCACGATCTCGTCGTCGCTGATCTTGCGCGGCTGGATGCCGAGCTCGGCGCGGTGCTTCTCGATCATCTCCACCACCAGCGGGCTGGGAATCGCGTCGCGCTTGCCGGACTGGTAGTCGTACCAGCCGGCGCTCGTCTTCTGGCCGTAGCGGCCGAGCTCGCACAGCAGGTCGGCTGTCTTGCTGTAGCGCATGTTCGGCTTTTCCTGGTAGCGGCGCTTGCGGATCGCCCAGCCGATGTCGTTGCCGGCGAGGTCGCCCATGCGGAACGGGCCCATCGCCATGCCCCACTTCTCGATGGCCTTGTCCACCTGCTGTGGTGTGCAGCCTTCCTCGAGCAGGAAGCCGGCCTGGCGGCTGTACTGCTCGATCATGCGGTTGCCGATGAAGCCGTCGCAGACGCCCGAGACGACGGCCGTCTTCTTGATCTTCTTGCCCAGCGACATCACCGTGGCGAGCACGTCCTTGGCCGTGGCCTTGCCACGCACCACCTCGAGCAGCTTCATGACGTTGGCGGGGCTGAAGAAGTGCGTGCCGATCACGTCCTGCGGCCGCTTCGTGAACGCGGCGATCTTGTCGACATCGAGCGTGCTCGTGTTGCTGGCGAGG
Source organism: Rubrivivax sp. (assembly GCA_016790435.1). GTDB lineage: Bacteria > Pseudomonadota > Gammaproteobacteria > Burkholderiales > Burkholderiaceae_C > Rubrivivax. The sequence continues at coordinate 11,831 of JAEUPE010000293.1, forward strand.
ATGGCCCCCGGCTTCATCACCTCGTCGAGCTTCTTGAACACGCCTTCCTTGACGCCCATCTCCTCGAACACGGCCTCGATGACCATGTCGGCGTCCTTGATGTCGTCGTAGCTGAGCGTCGTCTTGAGCAGCGCCATGCGCTGCTCGTACTTGTCCTGCTTGAGCTTGCCCTTCTTGACCTGCGCCTCGTAGTTCTTGCGGATGGTGGCCACGCCACGCTCGAGCGCCTCGGGCTTCATCTCCAGCATCGTCACCGGGACGCCGGCGTTGAGGAAGTTCATCGTGATGCCGCCGCCCATGGTGCCAGCACCGATGACGGCCATCTTCTCGATCTTGCGTTGCGGCGTGTCCTCGGGCACGTCGGGGATCTTGCTCGCCGCGCGCTCGGCGAAGAAGGCGTGGCGCAGCGCCTTGCACTCCGGGGTGAGCATGAGCGCCATGAAGAGCTCGCGCTCGTAGAGCATGCCGTCGTCGAACGACTTCTTCAGGCTCGCCTCCACCGCGTCCACGCACTTGGCGGGCGCCGGGAAGTTCTTCGCCATGCCCTTGACCATGTTGCGGGCGAACTGGAAGTACGCGTCCGGGCTCGGGTGCGTGGCCTTCAGGTCGCGCACGCGCGGTAGCGGCTTGCCGCTGGCCGCATGCTCGGCCGCCTTGGCGGCAGCGAAGGTGCAGGCGCCATCGAGCAGATCGCCGGTGATCATCTGGTCGAAGAGCTTCTGGCCTGGCAGCGAGGCCAGCAGCTCGCTCTTCACCGGCTCGCCGCTGACGATCATGTTCAGAGCCGGCTCCACGCCCAGCGCGCGTGGCAGCCGCTGCGTGCCACCGGCCCCGGGGATGAGGCCGATCTTCACTTCTGGCAGCGCGACGGCCGCGCCCGGCGCCGCGACGCGGTAGTGCGCGCCGAGCGAGAGTTCCAGGCCGCCGCCCATGCACACGCTGTGCACGGCCGACACCACGGGCTTGCGGCAGTTCTCGAGCTGGCGGATGAGGGTCAGCAGGTTCGGCTCGGCGATCGCCTTCGGGCTGCCGAACTCTTTGATGTCGGCGCCGCCCGAGAAAGCCTTGCCGGCGCCGGTGATGACGATGGCGGCGATGGCCGGGTCGGCCTCGGCGCGCTCGATGCCGGCGCTGAACTCGCGCCGCGTGTCGTAGCCCAGGCCGTTGACCGGCGGGTTGTCGAGCGTGACGACGGCGACGTTGCCGCGAACTTCGTACTTGGCGCCCATGGCGTCTCCTCTGGCGGGATCGGAAGGGGTCGGAGAAAAAGAGAACGGTCGTTCGATTCTAGGAGGCGCCACACCCGGGCCTTGTCCCAGCCGAGACAAACGCCACCTCGGGAAAACCTCACTCCCGCTGAACGACAGCCCGCGGTGCAGATGGCGCATGGGGCCAGGCAGGAGTGCGGCGCACGTTAGCGAGCCCCCCGGTGGGCGTCAATCGAGGCCGTCGCGCGCCCCCGCATACTCCGCGGCAAGGGCAGCAGGACCGAGCGCGATGGCCGGATGGCGGAACTCCGATCAACGGACGATGAAGGGCAAGGTCGCACGCATGCGGCCGAGGGGATCCTCGTGAATCGTCTCGATCGCGCCATCGGCCTGCTTCGCTCGCTGTGGATCTATCACGGCATCCCAGGCCGCCGGGCGCGCCTGCAGGCCTTCTACCGCCCACTCGTGCCCGACGGCGGCCTGGCGTTCGACATCGGCGCGCACGTGGGCAATCGCACGCTGGCCTGGCGGCGGCTGGGCGCGCGCGTCGTGGCGGTGGAGCCCCAGCCGGATTGCCTGCGCGTGCTGCATCGGCTCTTCGCCGGGGATGGCGCGGTGACGGTGCTGCCGGCGGCCGTCGGCGAGGCCGAAGGCGAGGCGCAGCTGCTCGTCAGTGCTCGCAACCCCACCGTCACGACGTTGTCGGCCGACTGGGCACAGCGCGTGGGCGCCACGCCGGCCTTCCGCGGCGTGCGCTGGAGCGGCGGCATGCGCGTGCCGGTGACGACGCTGGATGCGCTGATCGCGCGCCATGGCCGGCCCCACTTCGTCAAGATCGACGTCGAGGGGTTCGAGCTCGCGGTGCTCAGCGGCCTCTCGCAGCCGCTGCCCGCGCTTTCGTTCGAGTACCTCGCGGCGCTGCCCGATGCGGCGCTGGCCTGCGTCGAGCGGCTGGAGGCGCTGGGCCGCCACCGCTACCGCGCCTGTGCCGGCGAACGCTTTGCCTGGCTGCAGCCGCAGGCGCTCGACGCCGCCGGGATGCGCCGCTGGATCGCCTCGGCCGCCTCACTGCCGGCCGGGGCCGGCGCGGGTTCCGGCGACATCTACGCCTGGCACGTGGAAGACGCGCACGAGCAGGTCGGTGAGCTCGTGCATCGCGCCCAGGTTCCGGGGGCCGGGCACGAGGCCTGAGACGAAGCCGGCTTCGCGCAGGCGCTGCAGCAGCGCCTCGTTGTCGCTGATGACGTGCACCGGCACGTCCCACGACGCGCCGGCGCCGGACACCGCGGCCAGCGGCTGGTGGTCGCCGATGACGATCGTGACCAGCCGCGCCGGCGCCCGCTCGGCGAGGTAGTCGCCCAGCCACTCGAAGGTGTGCGCCACGGCGCGCACGTAGGCCGGCCCCCAGCCGCCCGGCGGCCCGGTGGGTGCGAGCGCCTCCGCAAGCTGCGCCGGCGTGTAGGCCCCGGCCGTGAGCAGGCGCTCCCACGACCGCTGGTACGGCGCGAGCGGATGGAACG
>JAEUPE010000196.1 GCA_016790435.1 Rubrivivax sp.
TGGCCATCGGCGCCAAGGGCGATTGCGCATCGACGAGGGCGAGCAAGGCCCCCAGCCGGTCAGTCATGTTGCCGCTGTCCTTGAAGCGCTGGTAGGCGCGGCCGGGCCACACCTCGTCGCCAGACTGCACCGCATGCAACACGAGGTGGCTGAGCGCCAGGTTGGCCAGTGCGCGCCGGCCGCCTTGTTCCACCGTGGGTCGGTACCCTTCGCGCACCAGGTGCTGCTCGAAGGCCCACACCCAGTCGGTGTGCAATCGCGCCGCCATGCTGCGCCGCCAGCTCTCGCGCACGGCGTGGATGCGTTGCGGGTCGACCTCCGAGAGCTGCTCGGCAATGTAGGCCTCGTCGGGGGCCGTGAGCGCGAGCGCCTTGAACTGCGGCTCCAGCCCGGGCGCGCGCAGCAGGTGGCGCATCGCCGCAACCAGGCCGTCGTCCAGGACGGGGTCGCCGCCGGACCGCGCGGCCTCGAGCAGGCGGTCGAGCATGAGTCGCTGACCCGCTTCGAAGCGGTTGAACGCGTCAGCATCGTGCGCGAGCAGCGTGAGGCGCTCGCTCTCGTCCAGGCCGTCGTCGAGTTTCACGGGCGCCGAGAACCCACGCAGCAGCGAGGGCACGGGCGCCTCCGTGATGCCTTCGAACACGAAGACCTGCTCGGCCTGGTCGAGCACCAGCAGGCGTTCTGCCGAGAGAGCGTGGCCGTCGGCAGACAGCAAGGCCGTGAGCAAGGGGATCACGAAAGGCTGCTTGTCCGCCTGCCCCGGCGAGGGCAGGGCACTCTGCGTCAGCGTGAGCGCGTAGGTCTGCGCAGAGGCATCCCACCTCCCCCGCGCCGTCACGCGCGGCGTGCCCGCTTGCGAGTACCAGCGCTTGAAAGAGTCGATTCGCTTGTGGAGCTCGCTGCCCGGGTTGGCGTCTGCGATCGCCTGTGCGAAGTCGTCGCACGTGACGGCCTGGCCGTCGTGGCGCTGGAAGTACAGCGCCATGCCACGCGCGAAGCCCTCGCGGCCGACGAGCGTGTGCATCATGCGCACGACCTCGGCGCCCTTTTCGTAGACCGTGGGGGTGTAGAAGTTCTGGATCTCGAGGTAGGCGTCCGGACGCACCGGGTGCGCCATCGGGCCTGCGTCCTCCGGGAACTGCGTGCTGCGCAGCCGACGCACGTCCTTGATGCGCTGCACCGCGCGACCCGAGCCGCCACCGGCCATGTCGGCGCTGAACTCCTGGTCGCGGAAGACCGTCAGGCCCTCCTTGAGCGAGAGCTGAAACCAGTCGCGGCAGGTGACGCGGTTGCCCGTCCAGTTGTGGAAGTACTCGTGCGCGATGACGCTCTCGATGCCGGCGAAGTCGGCATCGGTGGCGTTGGCGGGGCTGCCCAGGACGTACTTGGTGTTGAAGAGGTTGAGCCCCTTGTTCTCCATCGCACCGCCGTTGTAGTCCTCCACCGCCACGACCATGTAGCGGTCCAGGTCGAGCGCGAGGCCGAAGCGCGCCTCGTCCCAGGCGACGCTCGCGACGAGCGAGTTCATGGCGTGTTCTGTCTTCTCGAGGTCGCCCGGACGAACGTACACCTGCAGCAGGTGGTCGCGGCCGCTGCGCGAGCGGATGAGTTGCTCGCGCGCCACGAGCTTGCCGGCCACGAGCGCGAACAGGTAGCTGGGTTTCGGATGCGGGTCGTGCCACTTCGCGAAGTGGCGGCCGTTGTCGAGCTTCCCTTCCTCAACCAAGTTGCCATTGCACAGCAACACGGGGTAGCGCACGCGGTCGGCGCGCAGCGTCACCGTGTAGACGGCCATCACGTCCGGCCGGTCGAGGTAGTAGGTGATGCGGCGGAAGCCTTCGGCCTCGCATTGCGTGAAGAAGCCGCCGCCGCTCGTGTACAGCCCGGACAGCGCCGTGTTCTTCTCGGGTGCGCAGGTGTTGCGCAACTCGAGCGTGAACGCCGTTCCCTCCGGTGGCGCATCGATGACCAGGTCGCCGCCTTCATGGCGGAACGACACGCTCTGCCCGTCAGCCAGGCAACGCAGCAGCGTCAGCTCCTCGCCGTGCAGTCGCAGCGGCCCGCGCGGTGCGGCCGGATTGCGCTCGATGCGCAAGCGGCTGCCGACGATGGTCTTGGCCGGCTCGAGGTCGAAGGTGAGTTCGACCGATCGGATGAAAAACGCCGGGGGCGCGTACTCCTCGCGCCGCACCAGCGTGGCGGTGGCTTCTCGCAGCATGCCGCTGTCTCCTAGGTTCTTCTTCGCATCCGGCGTGCCGGCCGGGCTCACAGGCCCTGCTTGAGGCTCGCTTCGATGAAGGTATCGAGATCGCCGTCGAGCACCTTCTGCGTGTTGCTGATCTCGACGTTGGTGCGCAGGTCCTTGATGCGGCTCTGGTCGAGCACGTAGCTGCGGATCTGGTGGCCCCAGCCGACGTCGGTCTTGCTGTCTTCGAGCTTCTGCTGCTGCTCGCGCTGCTTGCGCATCTCGTGCTCGTAGAGGCGGCTCTTCAGCATCTGCCAGGCCTCGTCACGGTTGCGGTGCTGCGAGCGGTCGTTCTGGCACTGCACGACAATGCCCGTGGGGATGTGCGTCAGCCGCACCGCGGAGTCGGTCTTGTTGATGTGCTGGCCCCCTGCGCCGCTGGCGCGGAAGGTGTCAGTTCGCACGTCGGCCGGGTTGATCTCGATCTCGATCGAGTCGTCGACCTCGGGGTAGACGAACAGGCTCGCGAAGCTCGTGTGCCGGCCGCCGCCGCTGTCGAAGGGGCTCTTGCGCACGAGCCGGTGCACGCCGGTCTCGGTGCGCAGGTGTCCGAAGGCATATTCGCCTTCCACCTTGAGCGTCGCGCTGCGGATGCCGGCGACGTCCCCCTCCGTCTCTTCCAGCACCTCGGCCTTGAAGCCCTTGCGCTCGCAGTACTTGAGGTACTGGCGCAGCAGCATGCTGGCCCAGTCGCAGGCCTCCGTGCCGCCGGCGCCGGCCTGGATGTCTATGAAGCAGTTGAGCGGGTCGGCCGGGTTGCCGAACATGCGCCGGAACTCGAGCTGCTCGACCTGCTCGCGCAGCGGCTGTGCGTCAGCGAGGATCGACTTGAGCCCGGCCTCGTCGCCCTCGGCCTTGCTCATCTCGTACAGCTCGGTGCTGTCGGCGAGGTTGCGTTGCAGGTGGCCGAGGGTGTCGACCACCGTCTCCAGCGCCTTCTTCTCGCGGCCCAGTTCCTGGGCGCGCTTCGGCTCGTTCCAGACGGCCGGGTTCTCGAGCGCGGCGTTGACCTCGTTCAGCCGCAGTGCTTTGCGGTCGTAGTCAAAGATACCCCCGAAGTTGCTGCGTGCGTTCGGAGAGGTCGGCCAGCAGCGTGCCGATGGCATTGATTTCTTCGGTGTCCATGCGGCGGATTGTCGCTCAGGCCGCACCCAGGAAAGCCGCCAGTCGGGCGGCCAGCGCGTGCGGTTGGTCGTGATGCAGCATGTGTCCGCAATCGGCGAGCACGTGGCGCTCGGCACTGGGCACCACGTTCAGGCGCTCATGGAACTCCGTGCGGCTGTAGCGCCCGCCCCACCACACTTCCGGCTGCGAGTCTGCCGCCTCGACCCACAGCGTGGGCGCCGTGATGAGCTTCCAGGTCTCGAGCATCTCCTCGACGCGGTACAGGACCGGGTTGGGGCGCTTGTGTGCCGGGTCGCCGAGGATGTGCAGTCGGCCGCCTTCCTCGGCATTGGCCCGGCGCGACCAGTGCGGGGCCAGCCAGCGGGCCTTGTCCGACGTCAGCCGCGGGTTGTTCTGGCGCAGCCGCTCGGCCACCTCTTCGGCGTCGGCATAGGACTTCAGGTGCTGCGGCTCGGCGAGCGAGTCGAGCCACTGCGCCAGCCGCTTAGGCGCGTGGCGTGGCTCGGTGCGTGGCATGCCGAAGCCCTCGAGGTTGACGAGCCGGCGCACGCGGCCCGGGCGCACGCCGGCGTAGCTCATCACGACGTTGCCGCCCATGCTGTGGCCGACGAGGTCGACTGCGCCCTCGATGCCGAGTGCGCGCAGCAGCCCGTCGAGGTCGCCCAGGTAGTCCGGGAACCAGTAGCTGTCGGTCGGCCGCGGCGGCTGGGTGAGGCCGAAGCCCCGCCAGTCCGGCGCGATGACCTGCCGACCTGCCTGCGCCGTGCCCTCCAACGCGTCCACGACGAACTGGAACGAGGCCGCGACGTCCATCCACCCGTGCACCATGACGATGGGCGGCAGGCCTGTGGACGTGCCGGGCGCGCCCCAGGTGAGCACGTGGTACTCGAGGCCGCGCACCGGCAAGAAGCGCGAGACGGCCTGGCGAACGGGGCGGTAGAGGTGGCCGGACATGGGAGGGTGCGAGAGGGCAGGGGCATCGAAGCCGGGGCAGTATGCCCGCAACGCCTGGGCGCTCGCGCGGCCGCTTTGCCTGCCTCGCGCATCGACTTGAGGGATCACCCCGGAACGAAAATCCACCGGTGCTCGGCGAGAATCATCGCCCATGCCCACCCTGCCCATGTCCCTCGACCCTTCGCCGCCGCACCTGCGGGCGGCGGCGCCGGCGGACCTGCCGGCCATCGTCGGTTTGATCGGCGAACTGGCGGCCTACGAGCGGCTGCAGCACATGGTGGTGGTGACTCCGGAGTCGCTGCACCCGCACCTCTTCGGCCCGAAGCCGGTGGTCGAGGCGGTGGTGGCCGAACTGGCGCTGGAGGGCGAGCAACGCATCGTCGGCTTTGCGCTCTTCTTCACCAACTTCAGCACCTTCCTCGGCCGGCCGGGCATTCATCTCGAGGACCTGTACGTGCAGCCGGCGTTCCGCAGCCTCGGCCTCGGCCGCATGCTGCTCGAGCACCTGGCCGAGCTCGCCGTGGCGCGCGGGTGCGGTCGCTTCGAGTGGACGGTGCTCGACTGGAACGAGAGCGCGATCCGCTTCTACGAACGCATGGGGGCGCAGGTGCTGCCCGACTGGCGCATCTGCCGTCTGTCGGGCGACGCGCTGCAGCGCTACGGCTGAGGGCGCGCCCGAGCTGTCTCGGAAACCGGTCAGCCCATCAGGGCGGCGGCGATCACACCGGCCGGCGGCTGCGGTGTCGCCGGATGCAGCAGCGACACGACGCCACGGCCCGGCTCCGAAGTCGCCACGCGGTAAGGCTTGCCGAGTGGTCGGTCGCCGGCATCCGTGAAGCAGGCCACCACCGGCGTCGTCACCGTGGGGCCCCGCTGCACGACGATCGCCGCTTCGCCGGAGCCCAGGCGCACGAGGCAGCCCGGCGGGTAGATGCCGAACTCCTTCACCAGCGCCTGCGTCATCGGGTGTGACGGGTCCTGCATGAAGATGGCCCGGCCGGCGACATCGGCGGCCATCGCCTCGCGCGTGCTGCGGGCGGAGAGCTTGGAGGTGTAGACGTCGGCGCGTCGGGCGAGCGAGGCCAGCTCGCAGACATCCGAGCGGCCGCTCGGGTAGCCGCTGCCGTCCTCGACCTCGTGGTGTTGCAGCACGGCGGTGAGCCAGTCCTTGTCGCTCACGCCGGCACGCTGCAGCAACTGCACGCTGCGCATCGGGTGCGATTGCAGGGCCACGCGCTGCTCCGGCGTGGGCGGCGTACGCTGGCGTGCCAGTTCACCCTGCAGGGCCAGCATCGAGAGGTTCATCGTCAGCGCCACCTTGAAGGCGCGCTCCACTTCGCCCGGCTGCCAGGCCAGGCGCTGCGCCACGAGGCAGGCGGTGATGGCCGAGTGCAGCGAACGCCGCACGCCATAGGCGGTGTCGACATTCGCGCCCTGGCTGAGCACCTGGAAGATCGCCAGGTCGGGGTCGCGCTCGACAAGCGTGAGCGCCGGGCCCACCGACTCCTCGAGCGCGGCGGAGAAGGTTTCCACCTTCGCCTCGGACAGCGTGCGTCCGATCTGGCCGATGGTCTCGTTCCAGATCTGCGGCAGCTGCTCGCGCGGCGCGCGCACCGCACGCTCGCGCGCCGTCTGCACCTCGGCCAGGTCGACGAGCGCGCCGCGGTTCATCAGAGCGTCGAGCTGCGCCTGGCTGCGCAGCAGGTGGCCGCGGGCCAGCAACAGCGTGCGGTCGTTGTCGCGAACGTTGAACGGAAGGGGCTCGCCCAGGCGGATGCGATTCCGTACGGCGGAGAGGGCGGCGAGTTGCATGGTGTGGGCTTGGTCTGCAAGGCGGCACGGCCACGCGAGGCGGCCGTGCCAGTGCCAACGGTTTCGGCAGCCCGGCCACGAACTTGAAAGCGGAAGGGGAGAAGTGACGTGAAGCGGGGTGATTTCAAGCGGGGTTGCCCGCGAGCGCAGCGTCCGCGCCGCGACTTAAGCTCCCGGCATGCGCAAGACTTCTCCGGTCCTCTCGCCTGTCCTGCAGGTGGTTCGCGCGCGTGCCGATGCAACGGGCGCGCGGGCGTCGCCGGACGCGCACGCCGTCGCACACGCCGCCGGGCGCGTCGACGCGTACGCTGACCTGCACGCCGGTTTCCGGTGGCGGGTGCCCGCCGCCTTCAACATCGCCGAGGCCTGCTGCGGCCGTTGGGCGCGGCGGCCGGGCAGCGAGGGGCATGTCGCCATCGCCTGGCAGAACGAGGCGGGCGATAGCGGCACGCTCAGCTATGCGGCGCTGCAGCGCCAAGCCGACGGCCTTGCGCGCGCGCTGGTCCGCCTCGGCGTGGCGCGCGGCGACCGCGTGGCCATCGTCATGCCGCAGCGGCCGGAGACGGCGGTGGCGCACATGGCCGTTTACCAGATCGGCGCCGTCGCGATGCCCCTGTCGATGCTTTTCGGCCCCGAGGCATTGGCCTACCGCCTGCAGGACAGCGCGGCGCGCGTGGCCATCGCCGACGAGTCGTCGATGGCCAACCTGCGTGCCGTGCGCGGCGAGTGCCCGGAGTTGCAGACCCTGGTGGCGGTGGGCGGAGCGCTGGGGCAGGGCGACGCCGACTGGCCGGCGCTGCTGGCGCGCGAGGTCGCGAACGACGCGCCGTTCGTGCCCGTGGTGACATCGGCCGACGAGCCCGCGGTGCTCATCTACACCAGCGGCACCACCGGCCCGCCCAAAGGGGCCCTGGTGCCGCACCGCGCGTTGATCGGCAACCTCACCGGATTCGTCTGCAGCCAGAACTGGTTCGGCCTCGGCGATCCTCGCCAGAGCGACGAGGTCTTCTGGAGTCCGGCCGACTGGGCCTGGACCGGTGGGCTCATGGATGCGCTCCTGCCCACGCTCTACTTCGGCCGCCGCATCGTCGCCTGGCAGGGCCGCTTCTCGCCCGAGCTCGCGTTCGACCTGCTGGAGCGGCACCGCGTCACGCACAGCTTCCTGTTCCCCACCGCGCTGAAGGCGATGATGAAGGCGCTGCCCGAGCCGTTGCGGCAGCATCGCATCGGCCTGCGCGCCATCATGAGTGCCGGCGAGGCCGTGGGCGACACGGTCTTTGACTGGTGCCGCCAGGCTCTCGGCGTCACCGTCAACGAGATGTTCGGCCAGACCGAGATCAACTACATCGTCGGCAACTGTGGCGGCTATGTCGGCCGCGACGGGCGGCGCCACGCGGCCTGGCCGGCGCGCGCCGGCAGCATGGGCCGCGGCTACCCGGGCCATCGCGTCGCCGTCGTCGACGACGAGGGCCGCGAGTGCCCGCCGGGCACACCGGGCGACGTGGCCGTGCACCGGCTCGACCGGCATGGCGAGCCCGACCCCGTGTTCTTCCTCGGCTACTGGCGCAACGAGGCGGCGACGCGAGCCAAGTACACCGGCGGCCCGGCGACGCACGCCACTGCCGGAGGCGCAGCGACACCGGTTTACAGCGGCTGGTGCCGTACCGGCGACACCGCCGTCATGGACGAACGCGGCTACCTCTGGTACCAGGGGCGCAGCGACGACATGTTCAAGAGTGCGGGCTACCGCATCGGCCCGAGCGAGATCGAGAACTGCCTCGTCAAGCACCCGGCGGTGGCCAACGCCGCCGTCGTGCCCAAGCCCGACGCTGAGCGCGGCGCCGTCGTCAAGGCCTTCGTCGTGCTGGCGCCAGGGCGGCAAGGCGACGCCGCGCTGGTCGAGGAGCTGCAGCAGCACGTGCGCGGTCGCCTCGCGCCCTACGAGTATCCGAAGGAGATCGAGTTCATCGAGAGCCTGCCCATGACGACCACGGGCAAGGTGCAGCGGCGGGTGTTGCGTCTGCAGGAGGAGGAGCGGGTGCGCTCGGAGGCGTCAGCGCGCTAGGTCGAAGGGCCGGGACGGGTGTCCGGGGCGCCCTCGGCCGATGCTGCGGGCGAGAAGGCCCGATCGAAGCCCCAGGCAGCGCCCGGGGTGACAATCGCGGCGACGCCCTCGCCATCCCACCACCGCATGTCCAACCTCATCGTCCACGGCGGCACGCCGCTCTCCGGCCGCATCGTGCCTTCGGCCAACAAGAATGCGGTGCTGCCGATCCTCTGTGCGACGCTGCTGACGCGCGAACCCGTGCGCCTGGTCGGCATCCCCGAGATCACCGACGTGCGCAAGATCCTGGAGATCTTCCGCACGCTTGGCAGCGAGGTCACGGTGGACTACGCGCAGGGCGTGCTCGAGGTGCGGCACAGCGGCACGGTCTTCGACCCCGAGCGCCATCACCTGCCGGAGGAGATGCGCAGCTCCATCATGCTGGTGCCCGGCCTGCTCGCCCGCTTCGGCGTCGCGCGCATCGAGAACGACGTGCAGGGCTGCACCCTCGGCGTGCGCGAGATCGATCCGCACGTGGAGGTGATGGAGCGCTTCGGCGCGCGCGTGCAGCGCCGCCGCGAGGCGCTGGTGATGCGCGTCGAGGGCGGGCTCAAGTCCAATCACCACTGGCTGGACTACGCGAGCGTCACCACGACCGAGAACTTCGTGCTCTGCGCCGCGCTGGCCGAAGGCACGAGCACGCTCATGAACGCGGCCAGCGAGCCGCACGTGCAGGAGTTCTGCACCTTCATGGTCAAGCTCGGGGCGCAGATCGAGGGCATCGGCACCTCCCGGCTCACGGTGCACGGCGTGCGCCGGCTGGGCGGCACGGAGTTCCGCTTCGCCGAGGACTTCCACGAGGCCGTCACCTTCATGGCGCTGGGGGCCATCACGGGTGGCAGCATCACGGTGAAGAACTCGGCGCCGGAGCAGTTCCCGCTCATCGACCGCACCTTCGCCAAGTTCGGCGTGCAGGTGGTGCACGAAGGCGGCTGGTCGCACACGGTGGTCGATGGGCCGTTGCGCGTACGCCAACCCTTCACGCAGAACATCCTGCAGAAGATCGAGGCCGCGCCCTGGCCCTACCTGCCGGTGGACCTGCTGCCCATCTTCGTGGCGCTGGGCGTGCGCGCCGAGGGCAGCGCGATGTTCTGGAACAAGGTCTACGAAGGCGCGATGGGCTGGACATCGGAGCTCTCGAAGTTCGGCGCTCACGCCTTCATGGCCGACCCGCACCGCATCATCACCTTCGGCGGCAAGCCGCTCGCGCCGGCCGAGGTGGAGAGCCCCTACATCATTCGCGTCGCCATCGCGTTGCTGATGCTGGCCGCCAGCATCCCGGGCAAGTCGACGATCAAGAACGCGGCGCCGATCCGCCGCGCGCACCCGCGCTTCGCGGAAAACATCCGCGCGCTCGGGGCGCAGATCGAGTGGGTGGAAGGCGACTGAGGCCGGCCTGGAATGGCCAGGTCCATTTCGTGGGACGAAGGCGATGGCACGCAAGGACAAGCATGTCTCGGAGACCCCGGCCACGGCCTGGCTGCGCGAGCGGGGCATTCCCTTCACCGAGCACCCGTACGACTATGTCGACCACGGCGGCACGGCCGAGAGCGCCCGCCAGCTCGGCGTGGACGAGCATGCGGTGGTCAAGACGCTCGTGATGCAGAACGAGAAGGGCGAGCCGCTCATCGTGCTCATGCACGGCGACCGGCAGGTGAGCACGAAGAACCTGGCCCGGGCCATCGGCGCCAAGAGTGCCGAACCCTGCACCCCTGAGGCGGCGCAGCGCGCCAGCGGCTACCAGGTCGGCGGCACGTCGCCGTTCGGGTTGCGCAAGGCGATGCCGGTCTACGTGGAAGCCACCGTGCTGGCACTGCCGCGCATCCATATCAACGGCGGGCGCCGGGGCTACCTCGTGGGGTTGGCGCCGGCCGTGCTGCGCGATGCCCTGGGCGCCAAGCCCGTGAATTGCGCGATCTGAGCGTGGCCACCTGGGGCGCGAGGGGAGTCGCAGGACGATGAACACGAGCCAGGTCGTCGGCTTGAGGCGCCTCTCCAGACTCTTCGCCTGCACCGCCAGTGCCGCAGGCGTCGCCCCCACCGGCTGCATCGCGCGCATCGTGCTGCTCGGCCTGCTGGCAGTGGCGCTGCTGTTCGGCGCCCCCGCCCGCGCGCAGATCGACGAGGCGGCCGCCGAGCGCCTGATGCGAAGTTCGGGTCTCTGGGACCAGCTCGGTGCCACGGCCGCCGGCGCTCGGGCCGGCATCGAGGCAGCTGCAAAGAACCGCCTCACCGCCTTGAGCGACGAGGAGGTGCAACGCCTGCTGAAGGCCACCGACGCCGCCTTCGCGGCCGAGACGCTGCGCCCGGCCGTGCGCCGGGCGCTGGCGGCGCGTGTGCCGCCGGGTGACCTGGAGGCGCTGGACGCGTGGCTCGGGGGTGATCTCGGCCGGCGCATCACGGCGCTCGAGGTGGCGGCGTCGAGACCCGACCGCGACTCCGAGCGCGCCATTCGCGCTGGCATCTCGCGCCTGGCCGCGGCGCCGGAGGCGAGGAAGAAGCTGATCGAGAACCTCGTCGAGTCGACGCGCGCGGCGGAGGCCATCACCAACATGACCATCAACGTCGCCGTTGCCGTGCAGCGCGGTATGGCCTCGGTGAAGCCCGAGGGTCCGGTGGCACCGGTGGCGACGCTGCGCGAGGCCTTCGAGGCGCAGCGGGCGCAGATGCAACGGGCCTACGGGGGCATGTCGCAGGCGCTTTTCGCCGACATGTACCAGGCGCTTTCCGACGCCGAGCTGGCCGGCTACCTGGAGTTCCTGCGCGGCGCGGCGGGTCGGCAGTTCCTCGAGGCCACCATGCAGGCGATGGAGCATGCGCTCGTGGACGCGGCAGAACGGCTCGGATCGCGCCTGCCCGCCGTGCGGCCCGGGCCGAACACCTGAGGGAGCGCCGAGCGCTTCCCGGGCCGATCCGGATGGGTGGGCCCCGGGCGGGCGCCTACACTGCCGGCCCGATGACGAGCACCGACCTTCCCTTTCCGGCCGCTGTCGCGCTGGCCCTGCTGGCCGGCTATGCGATCGGCTCCCTGTCCTTCGCGGTGATCATCAGCCGCGTCATGGGGCTGGCCGATCCGCGCAGCTACGGCTCGGGCAACCCCGGGGCCACGAACGTGCTGCGTTCGGGCAACAAGGCGGCCGCCATCCTGACGCTGGTGTTCGATGCCTTGAAGGGCTACGTGCCGGTGTGGCTGGCACTGCTGTACGGCCCGCGCTTCGGCCTGGGCGAGGGCACGGCGGCCTTCGTCGGGTTCGCGGCCTTCCTGGGCCATCTCTGGCCGGTGTTCTTCAGGTTCCAGGGCGGCAAGGGCGTGGCCACGGCGGCCGGCGTGCTGCTAGCGCTCAACCCCTGGCTCGGCGCAGCGACTCTCGCCACCTGGGCCATCATCGCCGCGTTCTTCCGCTACTCCTCGCTCGCTTCCCTGGTGTCGGCTGCGTTCGCGCCGTTCTACCAGGCGCTCATCTGGGGCGTCGAGCCGGCGCTGCTGGCCGTCGCGATCATGAGCTTGCTGCTCGTGTGGCGGCACGAAGGCAACATTCGCAAGCTGCTCGCCGGGACCGAATCCAGGCTCGGGCAGAAGGCGGCGGCACCGGCCGTCGCGGCGCATGCCGCGCACGCGCCCCACGAGCACAAGCACCACGACCACCGGCACGACCATAAGCACGACCATAAGCACGATCACAAGCATCACGCGCACAAGAAGGGACACTGAGCATGGTTCAACGTTTCGATGTCGGCGCCCGCATGTCGGAGATGGCCGTGCACAACGGCATCGTCTGGCTCGCCGGCCAGGTGGCTGGCGACGGCTCGCAGGACATCGGCGGCCAGACCCGCCAGGTGCTCGCCGCCGTCGACAGCCTGCTGGCCCGTGCCGGCACCGACAAGACGAAGATCGTGATGTGCCAGATCTACCTCGCCGACATCGCCGAGTTCCCGGGCATGAATGCCGTTTGGGACGCCTGGGTCGCCCAGGGCCAGACGCCGCCGCGTGCCACCGTGCAGGCCAAGCTCGCCGAGCCGGAGTGGAAGATCGAAGTGGTGGTGACAGCGGCCCTGTAGCCGCGCCCGCCTCTGCGCCAGTCGGGCGCGATGCCCCGTCGCCCCGCTGCGCCCCGGCCCGATGGCGGCCGCGGTCGCCGCGGCCCCTGGCGCTACATCTGCCGGAACACGTGCAGCCAGCTTCGGCTCACCGGCAACACCTCGCTGCGGCCGCGCAGGTGCACCTCGGCCGTCTCGTTGCCGCTGCGCACGACGTGGCTGACGTACGGCAACGCCACGATCACCGAGCGGTGGATCTGAACGAAGCGTTCCGGGTCGAGTTCGTCGGCGAGCTCGCGGATGGTCTTGCGGATCAGCGCCTCGCCGCCGGCCCACACGACGAGCGTGTACTTCTCGTCGGAGCGCAGGAAGCACACCTCGTCCACCGGAATCAGCCGCAGGCTCGGGCCCACCGAGGCCTTGATCCACTGCAGATGCCCGCGCGGCGCGCCCTGGCTGCGAAGTCGTTCGGACAGTTGCTCGAGCAGAGGTGCCAGCGCGGGGTCGGTGGCCGCACTGGCCGAGCCCTGGCCGAGGCCGCTCGACCGGGTGCGCTCGGCCAGCCGCTCGCGCAGCCGCTGCACAGTGGCTTCGAGGCGGGCTTCGTCGAAAGGCTTGACGAGGTAGTCCAGCGCACCGCGCTCGAAGGCCGTGACCGCATGCTGTTCGTAGGCGGTGACGAAGACGACGAGGGCGCGGGTGCCGATGGCGCGGGCCGCCTCGAGACCGTTCAGGCCCGGCATGTGGATGTCGAGGAAGACGACGTCGCACGCGTGTTCGTCGAACAGCTCGACCGCCTCGCGGCCGTTCTTCGCCTGTGCGACGACCTGCAGCTCGGGCCACAGGCGCTGCAGGTGGGCGATGAGGCGTTCGCGCAGCAGCGGCTCGTCGTCGGCCACGAGGGCGGTGGGTGCGGTGGGCGGCGTCGTGCCGCGGTGCGTGTCGGTCGTCATACCGGGCGCACCAGGATCTCGGCGCGCAGGCCGTGCGGCGTGTTCTCGGTCAGCTGCAACTCGGCACGTCCGCCGTAGAGGCCGAGCAGCCGCTCGCGCAGGTTGGCCAGCCCCGTGCCCGGCGCGGCGTGCTCGCCCAGCCCGGGGCCCGTGTCGGCCACCCAGAGGTGTAGCGTGCCCGAGGCCGGGTCACGGCGGGTGCCGACCTCGATGTCGGCGCCGTGCTCTGCCGGGTCGGCGCCGTGCCGAACGGCGTTCTCTACCAGGGTGAGCAGCGCCATCGAGGGGAAGGGCTCGGCATCGAGCGCCGGGTCGGTGGCCAGCCGATGGCGCAGGCGGTCCGGCATGCGCATGGCCATCAGCTCCAGGTAGGCGCGCACGAGCGCCAGCTCGCGGCCGATGGTGGGGTCGCCTTCTTGCAGCCTCGGCATGGCCGCGCGCAGGTAGGCGATCAGGCTTTGCAGCACCGGCGCCGCGCGGGGCGAGCCGCCTTCGACCAGCGCTTGCACGTTGGCCAGGGTGTTGAAGAGGAAGTGCGGCTCGATCTGCGCCGTGAGGAGCGCCAGCCGGGCGTCGAGCGCCTGCCGTTCGAGGCGGCTGCGCTCGAGCTCGAACTCGAGCGCCAGCGAGCGGGCACGCGCCTCGCGCTCGCGCACCTGGGCGGTGAGAGTGATGATGAGCCCGAGAACGAGGCCGGCGCCGGCGATGAAGAAGAAGCCACGCACGCGTGGCTCGCTGGTGAGGAACGCGCCCAGGTCGCCGCCGACCGAGGCCAGGTAAATGAGAAAGGTGCCCAGCGGCGCCGCCAGGCCCACGGCCAGCACGGTGAACAGCCACCTCGGCAACCAGCGCGGCAGCCAGCGCTCCGGGATCTGCTGGGCGCCCACGAACGTGAGCAGCAGCAGCATGGCCAGGAACAGCGTGCGCCCCAGCAGCACCGGGAACGAGACGAAGATCGGCGAGAACATCACCGCCGCCGTGAGCCCGAAGCCGATGGCCACGCCCAGGCTGCCGGCGTTGAGCGAGGCAATGACGCGGCGGGTCAGGCTGTCCGCGGCCGCGGGCCCGCCCGGCGCGGCAGGCAGGTGAAGCGAAGGCGGCGCCTTGGATGACGGGTCGCCAGGGGCCGGTGCAACAGGCATGGCGGCACGATAGCCTCGCCGGCCCGCGGCGGCCAAGGGCCTTGCGACGGGGGCCCGGAAACCGGGCCCGAGGCACCGCTAGAGGCCCAGGCGCGGGAAGGGCGCGGCCAACGCGCGCTTCAGCGTCTCGGCGCTGTCGCCCAGGTGGGCCCGCGTGTCGGCGTCGATGTCCGGGCGCCGTGCGGCCGCCTCCAGGCGCGGGAGCAGCGTGCGCGCCTGGTCGCGCAGCACGGCGCGCGCGTCCACGCGGCTGGCGGGTCGCAGGGCCATGAATGCGAGCCGGTTGAGGTGCTCGCGCTGCAACTCGCGTCGCGCCGGCGTGATGGGCGCGCCGGCCTTGAGCTCGCTCCAAACGTCCTGTGTCAGGCGGTCGTACAGCTCGCGCAACTGGAAGGCCTCGGCCGGGTGGTCGAACTTGCCCACGCTGTCGAGCACGCGCTGGGCGATCCACTCGCTCATCAGGTAGCCGAGCACGGCCCGCTGCAGCTCGAACAGGCGGCCCGGCAGCGAGTAGTCGGTGGGGGCGCCCATCTCGGCGCGCTCGAGGTAGTCGGGCGCCAGGCGGCGCTGCAAGGGTGCTGAGAGCTTCAGGCCGTCGGCGGCCAGCACGGCGCCGGCGATGGCGTCGAGCGCCGAGCGCTGCAGCGAGGCAGGCACCGGTTGCAGCGGGTCGCGGCCGCTGCCGGGGTAGTCGCGCAACGTGCGCACGCCGCCGATCTGGCGCACCAGCACGCCCACGGCGCGCGCGGCGTCGCCGAGCGCGTAGTTGAGCGAGCGGCGCAGCACCGCGTAGTCGCGTTGCGGCGAAAGCTCGCGCGTCTCCTGGCGGCGGAAGAGGTCGCGGGCGATCTCCACCCGCTTGGCCGCGAAGGCGATCGGATCGTTGCCGAGGTCGAGCTGGATGGTCTCGGGATCGATGCCGAACCAGGCGTCCTCATCGGTGCCGTAGGCGAGCAGCGGCTCGTTGCTGCGCGCCGCGATGGCCTGCAGCATGCCGCGCTCGCCAGCCGCCGTGGCGCCGGCCGGGGCCGGCCGGTAGGCGTACTCCACGGCCCAGTAGTCGTAGGGGCCGAGCGTCGTCATGAACGGCGTGCCGCCCTTTTCGCCCGGGCGCGGCAGGTTCACGGCGTTGTATTCCATGATGCTGCCCGTGGTGCCGTTGGCGCGCGTGAACTCGAGGTCGGACAGCTGCGCCTCGGTGTACACGCGCGAGGCGCGGAAGTTGTGCCGCAGGCCGAGCGCATGGCCCACCTCGTGCATCAGCGCGTCCTTCACGTAGTCGAGCACGAACTGGTGCGCCTCGGCGCTTTCGGGTTCGATGTCGCCCCGGGCCTCGAGCACGTCGAGCGCGTAGCCCATCTGCTCGGCGGCCAACGTGCCGTACTGGCACAGACGATGGTCGTGCGGCATGGCGTTGGCCACCTCCGCGCCCGGCAGCGTGAACGGCGCCGCGAAGGTCGGTGCCGCGCCGCCGGCCGGGCCCGCGGCGCCTTGGACCGTCGGCGGCATCAAGGCGGCCAGCGAGGCGCCACCGACCGTGGCCGCCATGGACTGCAGCACCTGCGTGCGGATGCCCCGCACGGAACGCGCCGACAGGCCCTCGAAGGCGATGTCGGCGTCGAGGATCTCGCCGCTGCGCGGATCGACGTGGCTTGGACCAATGGCGCCGAAGGTCGGCTCGGCGTTCATCATCCAGCGCACCGAGGCGACGCCGAAGTCCAACGTGTCGAAGATCGCGTCGTCGGGCTGCTGCTGCACGACGAGCGCATCCTTGAAGCCGATGCGTTCGAAGGCCTTGTTCCACTCCAGGATGGCCTCGCGCACCGTGCCGCGGTAGCCGTGCGGCACGTTGCGGTCGATCCAGAACGTGATCGGCTTGACCGGCTCGGAGAGCTCGGCCGCGGGGTCCTTCTTCTCCAGCCGCCAGCGGTTCACCATGCGCTGGCGCGGCGTGAGCGCGAAGTCGTTGCCGAAGTCGAGCCGCGTGCTCGTGAACAGGCCCAGGCGCGGGTCGGCCTGCCGCACCGGCATCGGCGTCTCGGGCAGCGGCGCGAGCGAGAAGTGCAGCCCGACGAGCATGCTGCGCGCGTCGGGCAGGAAGCGCGGCACCGAGGGGCCGTTGGCGCCCGGCGGCAGGTTGACGAACCCGGTCGTGGCGATGCTGCCGGTGTAGTAGTGGTTGACCGTCTCGAGGATCACCGCCTCCTTCGAGCTGCGCGCGGTGGTGATCGTGCTGTTGCCGCGGTCCAGGCTGTAGCCCTGGCGGAAGGCGCGCTGCAGCATCATGCCCACGCCCAGCAGGTCGTTGAGGAAATAGCTGTTGGCCTCCACCAGCACCGACTTGCGCTCGGGGTGCGGCTGGCTGACGACACCGGACACGCCGAGCAGGCTGTTCGAGTAGCTGTCGGCGACCGCGCGCGCTTCCGGCGTGCCCGGCGTGGCCAGCACATCGGTGTTGCGCGCCTGCAGGCGCACCGTGTTGTGCACGCGAACGAATTCGACGAGCTGGGTGCCACCGGCACCGTTGACCGGGTAGGCCATCAAGCCGCCCAGCACCCAGGCTTCGCCGATGCCGCTCTTGATCTTGGGGCTGAGCAGGAAGGGCTTGCCGAACTGCTGCGGCGTCAGCTCGAACCAGACCTTGTCTTCCTTCTGCCACATGACGATCGGGCCGTCGATGCGCTTGGCCTCGCGCACCACGTTGGCGAAGGGCGGCGGGCCACCCGGAGAGGGCGGGCCGCTGGCCGTGGAGGGCCCTTGGCTGGCACTGGGCCCGGAGGCGCCCGCAGCCACCGGCATCGCCGCGATGGCGGGCCCGCGGGCCGCGGAACCCGGGGCCGCGGCCGAGGCGGCTGTGGACGTCCCCGCAGGGGGTGCCGGCCGGACGGCGGGGCGCGCATCGGGCACCCGCGCTTCGGATTGCGCCGGCTTCTCCTTGTCAGGCGCCGTGGCCGCGCAGCCTGCCAGGGCCATGAGCGCCGCCAGCGCCAGCGTTGCCGAGGCAGGTTTCGGGGTGGACAGGGGCAGGGGAGTCGGCCGCATGGAAGATCACTCAGGCCCGCTCAGGGCATTGCGGCCATTGTTGATCAACGCCGTCGCCAAACGCGCAGCCTGGGAGTTACGGCGCGCAAGAGAGCACACCGGGGCCCGCCCTCTCTTGCCGGTGAGCCCCGAGGCGCCCCTCAGCGGATCGGCTTGAAGCGCATGCGCTTGGGGCGCGCGCCTTCTTCGCCCAGGCGGCGGACCTTGTCGGCCTCGTACTCCTGGTAGTTGCCGGGGAAGAAGACCCACTGGCTGTCGCCCTCGGCGGCGAGGATGTGCGTGCAGATGCGGTCGAGGAACCAGCGGTCGTGGCTGATGACCATGGCGCTGCCGGCGAACTCGAGCAGCGCCTCCTCCAGCGCGCGAAGCGTCTCGACGTCGAGGTCGTTGCTGGGCTCGTCGAGCATGAGCACGTTGCCGCCCTGCGCCAGCGTCTTGGCCAGGTGCAGGCGGCCGCGCTCGCCGCCGGACAGGTTGCCGACCAGCTTCTGCTGGTCGTTGCCCTTGAAGTTGAAGCGGCCGAGGTAGGCCCGGCTAGGCATCACGAACTGGCCGACCGTGATGTTGTCGAGCCCGCCAGAGACGTCTTCCCACACCGTCTTGGTGTCGTCCAGGCTTTGGCGGCTCTGGTCGACGAAGGCCATGTGCGCGGTCTTGCCGATGATCACTTCGCCGCTGTCGGGCTTCTCGACACCCTGCAGCATGCGGAAGAGCGTCGACTTGCCTGCGCCGTTGGGGCCGATGATGCCGACGATGGCGCCGGCCGGCACCTTGAAGCTCAGGTTGTCGATCAGCAGCCGGTCGCCGAAGCTCTTGCTGACGCCGTTGAACTCGATCACCTGGTTGCCCAGGCGCTCGCCGACCGGGATGAAGATCTCGTTGGTCTCGTTGCGCTTCTGGTATTCGACGTCGCTCAGCTCCTCGAAGCGGGCCAGGCGCGCCTTGCTCTTGCTCTGCCGGCCCTTGGCGTTGGAACGCACCCACTTCAGCTCTTCCTTCATCGCCTTGGTGCGCGCGTCCTCGGTCTTCTGCTCCAGCTCCAGGCGCTTTTCCTTCTGGTCCAGCCAGTCGGAATAGTTGCCCTTGTAGGGAATGCCGCGGCCGCGGTCGAGTTCCAGGATCCATTCGGCCGCGTTGTCCAGGAAGTAGCGGTCGTGGGTGATGCCCACCACCGTGCCCGGGTAGCGCTTCAGGAAGATCTCCAGCCACTCCACGCTTTCGGCGTCCAGGTGGTTGGTGGGCTCGTCCAGCAGCAGCATGTCGGGCTTGCTCAGCAGCAACCGGCACAAGGCGACGCGGCGCTTCTCGCCGCCTGACAGGTTGCCGATGGTCGCGTCCCACGGCGGCAGGCGCAGCGCGTCGGCGGCGATCTCCAGCTGCAGATCGGTGTTCTCGCTGCCGGCCGCGGCGATGATCGACTCCAGCTCGGCCTGCTCGGCCGCCAGCTTGTCGAAGTCGGCATCGGGTTCGGCATAGGCGGCATACACCTCCTCCAGCCGCGCCTTGGCGGCCAGCACGCCGCCGATGCCCTGCTCCACCGCCTGGCGCACCGTCTGCGTCGGGTCGAGCTGCGGCTCCTGCGGCAGGTAGCCGATGTTCAGGCCGGGCATCGGCACGGCTTCGCCTTCGATGTCCTTGTCCAGCCCGGCCATGATCTTCAGCAGCGTGCTCTTGCCCGAGCCGTTCAGGCCGAGCACGCCGATCTTCGCGCCGGGGAAGAAGGACAGGCTGATGTCCTTCAGGATCTGCCGCTTCGGCGGCACGATCTTGCCGACGCGGTTCATGGTGTAGACGTACTGGGCCATGGGGCTTTCTGGTGAATCGTGGAAAGCG
>JAEUPE010000096.1 GCA_016790435.1 Rubrivivax sp.
GCACGTGTTCTCGAAGAAGTACATGTTCAGGAACGCGTCCGGGATCGTGCGGCCCACGGTGAGCAGGCCGTGGTTGCGCAGCATCAGGAAGGTGGCGTTGCCGAGGTTGGCCTGCAGGCGCGGCTTCTCCTCGGCGTGCAGCGCGATGCCTTCGTAGTCGTGGTACGCGAGCGACTGCAGGATGAGCGTGCTCTGCTGGCTGAGCGGCAGCACGCCCGCCTTCTGCGCGCTCACGGCCACGCCGGCGCGGCTGTGCGTGTGCAGCACGCAGCCGGCGTCTTCGCGCACGGCGTGGATGCAGCTGTGGATGGTGAAGCCGGCCGGGTTCACCGGGAACGGCGACTCGCTGAGCTTGTTGCACTCCTGGTCGATGAGCACCAGGCTCGACGCCGTGATCTCGTCGAACATCAGCCCGTAGGGGTTGATCAGGAAGTGGTGCCCGGCGCCCGGTACGCGCGCCGAGATGTGCGTGAAGACGAGGTCGCTCCAGCCGTAGGCGGCGACCAGGCGGTAGGCGGCGGCCAGGTCGACGCGGAGCTTCCACTCCTCGGCGCTGACGACTTCCTTGAGGGACGGGATCTTCATGGTGACCTCGGACGGGCGGTGGGGTCGGAAGAATACAGGGCGAGGCCCGAAGGGCGCTCGACCATGATCCGACGAAGGCCCGCAGGGGCCACGGCATTCCCTGGCCGACGCTCCCCGCCTGCGCGGGCCCTTGCGCTACGGGCGCTGGCTCAACGCACAGCGGTCGCGGGCCTCAACGATGCCGTCGCGGCCTTCAGCAGCGGCAGAAGGCGATCGGCAGGGATGACCCGGCCGAGTGCGCCGAGAAGGGTGGCGCGCCGCTCGCCGCGTTGCGTGAACATGAAGCAGGCGCCTGCCACCGCGATGCCGCCGGCGATGTCGATCACGTGGTGCTGATAGGTCGTGAGCACCGAGACGCCGATGGCGGCCA
The DNA here is from genome assembly GCA_016790435.1 of Rubrivivax sp. Taxonomy (GTDB): domain Bacteria; phylum Pseudomonadota; class Gammaproteobacteria; order Burkholderiales; family Burkholderiaceae_C; genus Rubrivivax. The sequence continues at coordinate 956 of JAEUPE010000096.1, forward strand.
GCCAGGCGTGCATGGCCACGCGCTGCCAGCCGACCGTGATGCGCGCGGTGAGGCGCGGCCACATCAGCTTGAGCACGACGATGTGCAGTGAAGGTGCGCGGTTGTACGGCAGGTCCACCGTCCACAACAGGTCGAACAGTGGGGCGAACGGCCCCAGCGGCTGTGGGCGCGTGAAGTGGAAGCCGAGCGGGAAGGCGGCGTAGCAGGCCACCGCGAGCGCCAGTGCGAGCAGCATCCGGCGCGTGTGCAGGTGCAGTTCTTCGGCATCGCGGCAGACGAAGAACGACAACGGCAGCAGCAGGAAAATCGAGAGGTAGGGCACCACCGTCCACTCGACGAAGGGGATGACACGCTCCCAGTCGAAGACGCCATGCCCGATGTCGGCGCGCAGGCTGGTGAGGTAGTTGGCGGCGGCATAGACCGCCACGAAGATCACGCTCACCTGCAGCAGGCGCAGCGTGGCCAGGGCCGGGCTCAGGGTGGGGCTCAGGGTGGGGCTCAGGGTGGGGTTCAGGGCGGGGCTTCGGGCGGCGAGGGTGGGGTGCATGGTGGCCTGCATCGGGTGTCTTCCGTTGCGGGCATCTTCACGGCGGCGGCCCGCCGCCGTACGGGCCCGTTCAATACTGAACGTCCGGGCGGCTGCCCGCTGCGGGCATCGGACGGTCACCGTCGGGCGCCAGCGGGCCCTGGCCGCGCGGTCCTCATCCGGCCTGCAAGCTCGGCGGGATACTTCGCCCCATGCACTACGACGTCCGATCGCGCCCTGCCGCGCTGAAGCACGACCCCGTCAAGGCCCTGGCCGTGCCGCGCCCCATCGGCTGGGTGGCCACGCTCGACGCGCAGGGCCGGCCGAACCTGGCGCCCTACAGCTTCTTCAATCTCGTCAGCGACCGGCCGCCCTTCGTCGTCTTCTCGTCGGGCGGGCGCAAGGACACGCTACGCAACGTCGAGGCCACCGGAGAGTTCACCTGCTCCATGGCCACCTGGGACCTGCGCGAGGCGATGAACATGAGCTCGGCCCCGGTGGCGCCGGGCGTCGACGAGTTTGCGTTGGCGGGCTTGGCGCCGGCGGCCTCGCTGCTCGTCAAGCCGCCGCGCGTGGCGGCGGCGCCGGCGGCCTTTGAGTGCCGGTTGTGGAAGACGCTGGAACTGCCCGCGGCTGCGCCGGCACCCGATGGACGGCCGGCGGCGGTCTACACGCTGGTGATCGGCGAGGTGGTGGCCGTGTACGTGGCCGACGAGTTCGTGCGCAACGGCGTGGTGGACACCGCGGCCATGCGCCCTGTGGCGCGCCTGGGCTACATGGACTACGCAGTGATCACGCCCGAAGCGATGTTCACGATGAATCGGCCGCTCGCCACGGCCGACGGGCAGGGCGCCACGTTGCAGCCGGGCCCCTGGGACGGGGTCTACCGCTGAGCCGCCGCCAGGAGGTGCGTCGCGAGCGCCTCCCGAAGTTGCCGCGCCGAGGCTTTGACATGGCCCACGCACCACAGGGCGAGAAAGCGCTGCAGTTCCAGCCGGTCGAAGTTCGCGGTGGTGGCAATCTCGTCGGCGAGGTACTCGAACTCCTCGCACTCGGCAAGCGCGTCTTCGGGCTCGGCAAGTGCCTGGCCGCTGGCCGCCAGCAACGCCGCCTCGCTCTCGCAGTGCTCGCGCGCCAGCACCTTGAGCCGGTCGAAGGCCTGGTCGAACTGCCGCAGGCTGACCTCCCCGGCGCCGCCCGTGCAGAGGTCGGCCAGGCGGTTGCACTGGTCGAACAGGCCCTGGTGTTGGGCGTCGATGAGTTCGTGCCCGGCCGCGAAGTCAGCGTCCCACGTCACGCGGGTCGGCTCTGCCAAGTCGGCTTGCGGCGTCATGGGCTCAGAACCCCAGCGACTCGACGACGGCCACCAGGTCGGCGAAGCTGGCGGCCCGCAGCCTGGCCGCCAGGGCCACCTTGTCCAGGCCGTCGCACTCGAAGCGTGTCAACTCCACTTCGAGCGGCAGCTCGCGGATCTCCAGCGGCGACATGAACCCGATCTGGCAGATGTGGGCGATGCATTGCCGCTCGGCCTCGGCGAGCGCCAAGCCGTGGAAGCGCATCAACTCCAGGTAGCGCTCGGCCGTGCGGTTGATCTTGCCGCTGATCTCCATCGTGTTCTTCTGGCCCTGCGTCAGGATGGCCAGCGGAGGGCCGAAGAACACCGGGGTCTTGCCGACGTGGCGTGTCTGCTCCTCGCGCGTCAGCGCCGGGGTGACCCAGGTGGGATCGCCGCGCACCGGCTTGTCGGCATCGGCGGTGGGCGCCATCGGTTGTGACATCTCGGGTGGCATCGGTTGGAACCTCAGTGCGCGATCGGATGGACCTTCTCGTGCCTGGCATCCGCCATGCCCCGCGGCAGCTGCGGCGGCAGCTCCGGCTGGACCTGCATGAACCCGCGATTGCGCTCGCCGTCCTGCACGTTGTGCGGGTTGTGGCACTCGGTGCAGGTGAACCAGCGCTTCTTGCCCGTGCTGGTGAAATCGCCGATGCGCTTGCCGTGGATGCCGTCGCGCCAGTCGCGCAGCTTGTCGCCGTGGCACTTGCCGCACAGGAGCTGCGGTTCGTCGAAGCTGATCGGGTTGCCGAAGTGATCGGCGAGCTTGTTGCGCTGGGTCGAGTGGTGGCAGTCGAGGCACCAGATGCGACCGCGGCCGTGCTGGAAGTTCTTGGCGTCGGGGAACATGCCTTCCATCGTCGGGATCGGCACGGGCTTGTTGTCCTTCGGGAAACCCTTGGGCACGACGCCGTTGTGGCAGGCGGTGCCGCAGGCGGCCAGCAGGTTCAGCTTCGGCGTGCGCGGCTTCACGACGGCCAGGCCGGCGGGGATGGCCTCCAGCCCGGGCATCTTGGCCATCGGCACGGTGCCGTCGAACGGGTCGCCGTACCAGAGCACCGCGGTGGTGGTGTGCGAGCACTTGACGTTGGGCCAACCGGGGCGGACCTCCGTCTGCGTGACTTCGGTGGCGCCCTTGCGGCTTTCGAAGCAGATCACCTCGGCGGGCGCGGAGGCCGCAGCGGCCGGGGCCGCGGCCTCGGCGGATGCGGCGGCGGCAGGCGCTGCAACTGCAGGGGCGGGCTTGTCCTGCGCACCCACCGACAAGAGGATGGCACCGAAGAGGCCGAGGACAACGGCTGCGGCGGCAGGGATGGCCATTCGCTTCATGGTCGCCTCCTCAATCCGCCGTGCCCGGCGCCGCGGCCGATGCAGAGCCTGGCAGCGCCGCCGGCTGCGAGCCATAGCGGATGTCGCCCAGCAGGATGCCGATGGCCCCTTTGAGCAGAATGGTCAGGATGAAGAAGCCGAAGGCCCAGATGCCCAGCGTCATCAGCCACTCCACGAACGTCGGGTGGTACTCGGTGACTTCGCCGATCGGCGAAGGGATGAAGCCGGGCACGACGAGGCCCATGCCCTTCTCGATCCAGATGCCGGCGAAGGCCATCGCGCAGGCGATGGGCAGCCTCTTCATGTCTTTGCGGAACGCGGGCGTCAGTAGCAGCACGAAGGACACCAGCATCAGGACGATGGCGCTCCAGAACCACGGCACCAGGCTCGTCAGGCCGTGCAGGCCGAACATCAGGTAGTACAGGCCGTTGGCGTGCTCGGTGCGGGCGTAGAGCTCGACCACGATCTCCGACAGCGTCAGGAAGATCGCGATGCCCAGGCACCACGTCACGATGGTGGCCAAGAGCTGGATGGCGCTGTCGTCGATCCAGAACTTGGTGTTCTTCCGGATCACGAGGAAGGCGATGATGATCAGCGCTGGCCCGGCCGCGAATGCGGTGGCGATGAAGCGGATCGGCATCATGCTGTGGAACCACATCGGCCGCGCCGGGTTGGTCGCCAGCAGGAAGGCCGTGACGGTGTGGATGGACAGTGCCCAGACGATGGACACGTACACCAGCGCCATGAAGACCTTCTTGTTCACCGGCTTGCCCGAATACTTCGAGTACAGGTACCAGAAGCCGACGACGAAGTTGAGCAGCAGGTAGCCGTTGAGCACCAGCACGTCCCAGCCCAGCATCGACGAGAAGCTGTAGATGCCCAGCGGCGGGACCATGTGCCACAGCCTGTCGGGCCGGCCCATGTGCGCGAACACGAACATCATCACCATGATCACGGCCGAAATGGCGAGCATCTCGCCCAGCACCGTCACCTTGTGCATGCCCTCGTGGTGGTAGACATAGGCCGGGAAGACGATGGTCACCGCCCCGGCCGCGACGCCGACGAGGAAGACGAGGTTGGCGAGATACAGGCCGTCGTGGATCTGGCTCGTCATGCCGGTGACGATGAGGCCCTCGGTGTTCTGCAGGTAGTACACGTACAGCATGCCCACGATGAACAGCGAGAGCACGCCCATCCAGGCGTAGAACTTGGCGCCGCCCTTGAGCACGTAGCGCACGTAGTCGGAGACGAAACGCATCAGCACGGCCCGCTCCTCTTCAGTCGTAGAAGTAGAAGAACTTCGGGAACGTGTTGAGCTCGTTCTTCAGGCGGAACACGTTCTTGCGCGCCAGCACCTTGCTCACCTCGCTCTCGGGGTCGAGCAGGTTGCCGAACTTGCGCGCGCCCACGGGGCACACCTCGACGCAGGCCGGGTAGCGGCCGTGCCGCGTGCGCTGCAGGCACCAGTGGCACTTCTCGACGACACC
>JAEUPE010000203.1 GCA_016790435.1 Rubrivivax sp.
CAACGAGGGCAAGGTGGCCGACGTCTTCGGCCCCGGCATGTACAAGCTGACGACGCAGACGATCCCCGTCCTCACCTACCTGAAGAACTGGGACAAGCTCTTCCAGAGCCCGTTCAAGAGCGACCTCTACTTCTTCAGCACCCGGCAGCAGCTGGACAGGCGCTGGGGCACGGCGCAGCCCATCACCATCCGCGACAAGGATTTCGGCGCCGTGCGGCTGCGCGCCTTCGGCAACTACGCCTATCACGTGGCCGACCCGAAGGTCTTCCACACCGCCGTGAGCGGCACGCGCGACAAGTACACCGTCGAGGAGCTCGACGGCCAGCTGCGCGGCCTGATGCTGCAGCACATCAGCGACGCGGTGGCGCAAAGCGGCATCCCCTTCCTCGACCTCGCGGCGAACCAGATCGAGTTCGCCAAGCAGCTGCAGGAGGCCACGGCGGCCGAGTTCACTGCCCTCGGCCTGGCGCTCGACAAGGTGACGGTGCAGAACGTCAGCCTGCCCGAGGAGCTGCAGAAGATCCTCGACCAGAAGATCGGCATGGGCATGGTCGGCGGCGACATGGGCAAGTTCATGCAGTACCAGACGGCACAGTCGATCCCCGAGTTCGCCAAGGGGGCGGCCGGAGGTGGCGGTGGCGTGGTCGGCGACGCCATGGGCCTGGGTGCCGGTGTCGCGCTCGGGCAGGTGATGGCGCAACAGCTCAACCAGGGGCTGCAGGGCGGGGCGGGCGCGGCCGGTGCAGCCGCTGCGGCCGCGGCTGCCAGTGCCGCGGCATCGGCCGGCATCAAGCCCGACGACGTCATGGCCACGCTCGAGAAACTCGGTGAGCTCAAGGCCAAGGGCATCCTCACCGACGAGGAGTTCAGTGCCAAGAAGGCGGAGCTGCTGAAGAAACTGGTCTGAGCGCCGCATAGCGAGACCGCGCGTCCAGCGTGGCCACCTCCTCCGGCCAGCCCGGATCCCCGCAGCGCGCCTACCGCGCCGCGTGCCCCAACTGCGGCGCGCCGGTCGAGTTCGCCTCGGCCGCGTCGGCCAGCGCCGTCTGCGGCTTCTGCCGCAGCACGCTCGTGCGCGACGGGCAGGCGCTGCTGCGCATCGGCACCAGCGCAGAACTCTTCGACGACCACTCGCCGCTGCAGCTGGGCGCCGGCGGCACGCACCAGGGCGTGCGCTTCACGCTCGTCGGCCGCCTGCAGTACGGCTACGAGGGCGGCACGTGGAACGAATGGCACGCCCTGTTCGACAACGGCAGGAGCGGTTGGCTCTCGGAGGACAACGGCGCCTACGTGATGGCCTTCGAGGCGCCGGCGCCCGCCGACGCGCCGGCCGTCGACACCCTCACGGCCGGCCAGCGCGTGCTGGCCGATCGCCGCCCGTGGGACGTGGCCTCGGTGGTGAAGGCGCACCTCGTCGCCGCGCAGGGCGAGCTGCCGCGACCGCCGCAGCTGCACGGCGACTTCCTCGTCGCCGACCTGCGCAGCGGCGACGACGAGGTGGCCACGCTCGATGCCAGCGACCCGGGCGTGCCTTCGTGGTCGATCGGCCGGCCGGTGCTGCTCGCCTCGCTGGCCATGAGCGGGCTCGCCGCCGAGGCCCGGGAGAAGACGCTCGGCGCCCGCGGTGTCGCCTGCCCCAACTGCGGCAACGGGCTCGAGATCAAGCTCGCGAGCACGAAGAGCATCAGCTGCGGCCAGTGCAACGCGGTGGTCGACGTCTCGGCCGGTGTCGGCGGCGAGCTCAAGCACTACACGCAGAACAACACCAGCGAGGGCGGCCTCGGGCCGCAGATCCCGCTCGGCAACACCGGCAACCTGGCGCTCGGCACTTCCGAGGCCAAGCCGTGGCAGGTGGTGGGCTACCAGGAACGCTGCGACATCCCGGCGCCGGACAGCGACGATGAGCAGACCTTCTGGCGCGAGTACCTGCTCTACAACCGCGAGCTCGGCTTCGCCTTCCTCGTCGACGCCGAGGACGGCTGGAGCTGGGTGCGCCCCCTCACGGGCGCGCCGCAGGTCAAGGGCGACCGCGCGCAGCACAAGGGCGCGGGCTACCAGAAGAAGTACAGCTATGACGCCAAGGTCACCTGGGTGCAGGGCGAGTTCTACTGGAAGGTGACGCGCGGCGAGCGCGCCAACGTCACCGACTACGTGGGTATCGGCGGCGACAGCCGCAAGCGCCTGTCGCGCGAGCAGACGCGCAGCGCGTCCAGCGACAAGGCGGGCACCGAGGTCGTGTGGTCGGCCGGTGCGGTGCTCGAGGCCAATGCCGTCGCCGACGCGTTCGGCATCCCGGCCGGCGACCGCGCCGCCATGCAGCGCGACGTCTCGCCCGTGAGCGGCTCGGCCAAGGGCATGAGCATCGGCAACATCATCGTCGTCGTCGTCGTCCTGCTCATCCTGTTGAGCATGCTCTCCGAGTGCGACGGCAGCGACCGTTGCGACGAGTTGCGCCAGGCCTTCGGCCCCAACAGCAACGAGTACAAGCAGTGCGTGGCACAACGTGGCTCGGGCAGCAGTGGCCGCACGAGCGGCGGCTCGTGGGGCGGCGGCGGGCACAAGTGAGCCGACAACGAGCGCGGGCGCCCCGGGGCCAGTGACCGATGATCGAGATGAACCAGGCTCGGGCCCGCTGCGGCCCAGGAGGTGAATGATGATGGGAATGGAATGGCTCAAGCCGAGCGCCTTTTTCGGCTCCCTGCTCTACGCGCTGATCGGCGTGGTGGTGTTCTGGCTGGCCTTCGTCATCATCGACAAGCTCACGCCCTACGACCTGTGGGGCGAGATCGTCGAGAAGAAGAACGTGGCCCTGGCCATCGTGGTGGGCGCGATGTGCATCGCCATCGGCCTCATCATCTCCGCCGCCGTCCACGGTTGAGCCGGCCGCGATGAGCGCGGAGGCGGGCACCGCCACCGCCGGCACCCCTGTTCGCCCTCGGCCGGCCCCGGCCGAGGTGGCGCTGCTCGCGAGCGTCTTCGTCGTCGCCGCCTGCGGCCTCGTCTACGAACTTGCCGCCGGCGCGCTGGCAAGCTACCTGCTCGGCGACTCGGTGCTGCAGTTCAGCACCATCATCGGCACCTACCTCTTTGCCATGGGCCTCGGCTCGTGGCTCTCGCGCCTCGTCGAGCGGCAGCTGGTGGCGCAGTTCCTGCGCATCGAGCTGCTCGTGGGCCTCGTCGGCGGGCTCATGCCGGCGGCGCTCTTCGTCGCCTACAACCTGCTGCCGCACGAGTGGGGCTCCGGTGGCGGCGCGGCCTTCCGCGTGCTGCTGTACGGCTGCGTGCTTCTGGTGGGCATGCTGGTGGGCCTCGAGATCCCGCTCGTCATGCGCATCCTCAAACGGCACTTCGCCGAGCGTTATGCACTGCGGGAGCTGGTCTCCGAGGTGCTCACCTTCGACTACCTGGGCGCGCTGGCGGTGGCGGTGGCCTTCCCGCTACTGTTCGTGCCGCACCTGGGCCTCGTGCGCACGGGGCTCTTCTTCGGCCTGCTCAACGCGGTGGTGGCGGTGTGGGCGCTCTGGCTCTTCCGCGGCGAGCTCCGGCGCTTCGCGGCGCATGCCGCTGCCTGCGCCACCGTCATCGCGACGCTGCTCGCGGCCATGGCCGGCGCCTCGCGCCTCACCACCTGGGCCGAGGACCAGTTCTATGGCGACGGCATCATCCTGCGCGAGAGCAGCGAGTACCAGCGCGTGGTGGTCACGCAGAGCCATGCCGGCGGCCACGGCGGCATCCGCCTGTTCCTCAACGGCAACCTGCAGTTCCACTCGCGCGACGAGTACCGCTACCACGAGGCGCTCGTGCACCCCGCGCTGGCGGCGCACGGCGCGCCCAAGCGCGTGCTGGTGCTGGGCGGCGGCGACGGCCTGGCGGTGCGCGAGGTGCTGCGCCACGCATCCGTGGAGCAGGTGACGCTGGTCGAGCTCGACCCGCACATCACGCGCCTCTTCGCGAGCCACGCGGCGCTCATGGCGCTCAACGAGCGGGCACTCGCGAGCCCCAAGGTGAAGATCGTCAACGCCGACGCGTTCACCTGGCTGGAGCAGCACGCGCGCGAGGTCGAGGCCGGCCGCGGCGCGCCCTTCGACATCGTCATCGCCGACTTCCCCGACCCGAGCAACTACTCGCTCGGCAAGCTGTACACGACGAGCTTCTACCAGCGCGCCGACCAGGTGCTGGCGGCCGGCGGCTGGATCGTCGTGCAGACGACCTCGCCGTTGATCGCGCGGCGCAGCTTCTGGACCGTCGTCGCCACGCTCGAGGCCGTGGGCTACGGCACATGGCCTTACCACGCGCATGTGCCGAGCTTCGGCGAATGGGGCTTCGTGCTCGCCGGGCGCCGCCCCTGGCCGGGCGTGCGCAAGCTGCCGCCCGGGCTGCGCTTCCTCACGGTGGAGGGTGTGCCGGCGCTGCTGCAGTTCCCGCCCGACATGGCGCGCGTGCCGGCCGAGCCCAATCGGCTGTCGAACCAGGTGCTCGTCGGCATCTTCGAGGAAGAGTGGGGCCAGGTGAAGTGATGCCGCCGCTTCGGCGCCGTTCGCTGCTGCGGCTGATTCACGCCGGCGCACTGGGCACGTGTGCGCCGGCGGTGGTCGGACTGGCGGCGTGCGGGCGCGGCGGCGGTAGTGGCAGCGGCGGCGACGGCGGGGTCGCCGATCCGGCCGCGAGCGACATCGAGATGCGTTGGGTGGGCGCGGCGCACGAACGCGGCCACCGGCTGCGCTCGGCGGCCACGGCGCAGCAGATCACCGCGCCCTGGCCGGGGCCCGTCCGCCGCGCCGCCGTGCTGGTGCTCGGCGCAGGCGTCGCCGGCCTCGCCGCGGCGCGCGCCTTCACACGCCACGGCGTGGACGACGTGCACGTGCTCGAGCTCGAAGACACCGCCGGCGGCAACGCCCGCGCGCACACGATGGGCGGCACGGCCTGCCCGCTGGGCGCGCACTACCTGCCCGTGCCGGGGCCGCAGGCGCGCGAGGTGAGCGAGTGGCTGCACGAGATCGGCCTGCTGCACACCGACGCCGGCGGGCGTGTGCGCGCCGATGAACGGCACCTGTGCCACAGCCCGCAGGAGCGCCTCTTCTTCGAGGGCCAGTGGGTCGAAGGCCTGCTGCCGCCCGCTGCGCCGGGCACGCCTCGGCTGGCGCAGTACCGTCGCTTCGCCGGCCTCGTCTCGGCCCTGCAGCGACCTGCCAGCCCGGGCGGCGGCCCGGCCTTCGCGCTGCCTGCACACCGCGCGGCTTGGAACGCCGAGCTGGCAGCGCTGGAGGCACAGACCTTCGCCAGCTGGCTGGCCAGCCAAGGCTTGCAGGACCCGGCCCTCACCACGTACCTCGACTACTGCTGCCGCGACGACTACGGCGCCGGCGCCACCCAGGTCTCGGCCTGGGCCGGGGTGCACTACTTCGCCAGCCGGCACGGCTTCACCGCCCCAGGCGGCGACGGCGAGGGCACGGGCGGCACGGCCGATGCCGCCCGGGAGGGGGTGTTCACCTGGCCCGAAGGCAACGCCTGGCTCACGCAGCGGCTGGCTGCGCCGCTCGGCACCGAGCGCCTGCACACCGGCCAGACGGTGCTCGCGGTGCGCGAGGAGAAGCACCACGTGGCCGTGCTCGCCTTCGACGAGCGCCGGCAGGCGCTGCACGCCTGGCACGCCGGTGTGGTCGTGATGGCGCTGCCGCTCTTCGTCGCACAGCGCCTCGTGCAACCGGCCTCCGCGGCGCTGCGCTCGGCCCTGGAATCGGCCGCCGCCGTGCTCGTGCACGCACCCTGGCTCGTGGCCAACCTGCAGCTCGACCGCCCGCTGCTCGACCGCGCCACGGGCGCACCGCCGGCCTGGGACAACGTCGTGCATGGCGGCCGCGGCCTCGGCTATGTCGATGCGACGCACCAGCGCCTGAGCCCGCTGCCGGCGAGCGGCAGCGCCCCCGTGCTGACGGCCTACCACGCCATCGACATCGGCGAACGCGCCGCGCTGCTGGACCCCGACGCGCGCCCGTGGGGCGAACGTGTGCTCGCCGAACTGGCGCAAGTGCACCCCGACCTGCGCCGGCGCGTGCAACGCATCGACCTGATGCGCTACGGTCACGCCATGGCCGTGCCGCGGCCTGGCGTGCACCGCCACGCCGCGCTCACCGCCCTGCGCGCCACGCGCGGTAGGCTGCGCTTCGCGCACGGCGACCTCGCGGGCTATTCGGTGTTCGAGGAAGCCTTCACCGCGGGCAGCGAAGTAGCCGCGCCGGTGGGCCCGCGCGGCTAAAGCGGTGGCGCTGGCGGCCTGTTCGGCGGCACCGCCCTGGCCGCCGAACCGGCCCGCGGCCCCGGAGGTCCAGCGCGCGAGTGCGCTGGCAAATGCGCTCACTGGCGCGCTCACTGGCGCGCTCAAAAACGCCTTCGGCCGCCGACCGCGCCGGTTGCGATACGCTTGACCGCCCTTCCCGAACGCCCACCCGTCCAGAGGCCCACCCATGCAATACCGACACCTCGGCCGCAGCGGCCTGCGCGTCTCCACGCTCTCGCTCGGCTCCTGGGTCACGTACCACAACCAGGTCGACGCCTCGCAGGCCGTCGAGATGCTGGCAGCCGCGCACGACGCCGGCGTCAACTTCTTCGACAACGCCGAGGCCTACGCGCTCGGCAAGAGCGAGGAGATCATGGGCGCGGCGCTGAAGAAGCTCGGCTGGCCGCGCCTGAACTACATCGTCTCGACCAAGTTCTTCTGGGGCCTGGACCGCAGCGCGCCCGCCGAGCGCGCGGTGAACCGCCGCGACACGCTCAACCGCAAGTACCTCATGCAGGCCATCGACGGCAGCCTGAAGCGCTTCGGCCTCGAGCACATCGACCTCGTCTACTGCCACCGCCCCGACCCCAGCACGCCGATCGAAGAGACCGTGCGGGCGATGAACGACATGATCGTCGCCGGCAAGGCGCTGTACTGGGGCACGAGCGAGTGGCCGGCCGAGGCCATCCACGCCGCCTGGCATGCCGCCGACCGGCACGGCTGGCACAAGCCGCTGATGGAGCAGCCGCAGTACCACCTCTTCCACCGCAAGCGCGTGGAGGAGGAGTACGCGCTGCTCTACCGCGACATGGGGCTCGGGCTGACCACCTGGAGCCCGCTCGCCTCGGGCCTGCTCTCGGGCAAGTACCGCGCGGGCATCCCGAGCGGCAGCCGCGGCGCCATGGAGAACATGGCCTTCCTGCGCGAAGGGCTCACGAACCCGGCGCGCAACGCGGCGGTCGAGTTGCTCGCCCCCATCGCCGCGGAACTGGGCGGGTCGCTGGCGCAGCTGGCGATTGCCTGGGCGGCGCGCAACCAGAACGTGAGCACGGTGATCACGGGGGCGTCGAGCGTCTCGCAGGTGCAGGGCAATCTCGGCGCGATGGCGCTCGTGGACAAGCTGACGCCGGAGGTGTTGGCGCGGATCGATGCGGCGACGTTGGCGCTGGCGGACTGAGGCTCTGTCTCCTGCTTCCCGCGGCGGTGGCTGTCGGGATGCCGGCCGGGTCTCGGCCCGGCAGCCGACCTACTTTCTTTGCTCGTGCAAAGAAAGTAGGCAAAGAAACACGTTGATGTCCTGATGCGTTGGGCTCGCTACGGAGGCGGGCCTCAATTTGGCTGGTGCGCTTCGGCCACAAACACCAACGATCGGCTTTCTCGCGTCGAGTAGCGCTCGGGAGTCCGGGACCGGCGCTGCCCGTGCCGCGGCGGCCTTGGCCGTTCTCTCGAGCGCGTGTCGCTGCGCGCGACTGTTTCGTTGGTGTTTGCGTCCGAAGCGCGCGGGCCAAATAGAGGCCAGCCTCAGAAAGCAATCAACCGTCTCAGGCCATCCAGGTGCTTTCTTTGCCTACTTTCTTTGCACGAGCAAAGAAAGCAGGTCGCCCGCCGGGGCGAGACCCGGCACGCCTCGAGTCAGCCGCGGTCACAGGACGCAATCCCGCGCAATCCCCCGCCGCGCGCCCCGTCAATGCCTCGCCGCCCGCCCACCCCCCAGCCCGATTGGCGCCGGCGCGTCATGCACGATCGTGTGGAACAACTCCCGGTACTCATCGGCCGGCTCGTGCCCCGTCAACGGATCCCGGTTCGCCGAGAACGCCGCGTCGAGCTCGGCCCAGTCCGCCGCCGTCAGCAAGCGCTGCGCCGCGGGCAGCACCTCGGTCTCTTCGATCGCCATGTGCTCGAGGTAGGCCGTCACGTACCGGTCGACCGCCTGCTCGAAAGCCGCGCGCCGCGACTCGCCCATCACCTCGAAGGCGAGCAGCGCATGTTCCACCTCGCGCACGGCCGCCTCGCCGCGCGCATGGTCGTTGTCCAGGCGCGAGAGCGTCACGCCCATCTCCGGCGCTCGTTCGCGCAGCCGCGGGAACAGCAACTCGCTCTCCTTGGTGTGGTGCAGGCGTTCCGGGAACTCGTCGACGTAGAACATCATCGCGCGCAGCACTGCGAAGTCCGGCATCTGGCCCTCGCGGCGCGCCTGCGCCAGCAGCATCTTCAAGGAACGCAGCATGGCCGCGAGGGCCTGGTGCTCGTCACGGATCACGTCGAGGGCGGCGGTGCGCATGGCAATCTTCCCGGGCTGGCTTCGTCCAGGTGCGCAGCGTGGCAGGCCGTGCGCATCAGGGACTTGTCCCAGGTCAACCGGCGCTCAGGCCGTGTTCACGCCGGGCGCGTCTTCGCCAAGCGGGCCGCGCTGCAGCCGTTGCCGCTGCCGGCGGCGTGGCGCAAAGGCCGCCTCCAGCGCGTCGACGAGGCGCTCAGCGCGGCCGCTGTTGTCGGTGCTGAGATTGCACACGTAGACGTCCAGCGTCACCGCGCCGAGCTCGGGCCACGTGTGCACGGCCAGGTGCGATTCAGCCAGCAGCACGACGCCGGTGATGCCGCCCCGCGGCGCGAAGTGATGGAACAACTCGCCCACCGGCGTGAGGCCGGCCTGCGCCACCGCATGCACGCACAGCGCGCGCAGCGCCGCCGGCTCGACGAGCAGCGCGGGCACGCCGCAATCGTGCAGTTCAGCCGTCAGGTGGATGCCGTGCATCGCCCATGATACGAAGCCGATCTGCCCGCGACGGCGCCGTCAGGGTCCGCGCCGGGGCGCGCGCCTAGAATTTCCTTCCCAGGCCACTTGCACGCTGGCGCACGCCGCGTCATGCGGGCGCCCGGGTCCGCACGCCGGGCCGCTTCGAGAGCGGCCCCCTCCACTCCCACCTCCTCCACCCCAACCGACATGGCCACCGCCCAAGAACCATCCCGGCCCGTTCCCGTCTCCGGCGCCCGGCTGATGGCAGACAGCATCCGCGCGCTCGCGATGGACGCCGTGCAGCAGGCCAACTCCGGCCACCCCGGCGCTCCGATGGGCATGGCCGAGATGGCGGTGGCGCTGTGGGGCCGGCACCTCAGGCACAACCCGGTCGACCCGCAGTGGGCCGACCGCGACCGTTTCGTGCTGAGCAACGGCCACGGCTCGATGCTGCTGTATTCACTGCTGCACCTCACCGGCTACGACCTGGCGATGAGCGAGCTGCGCAACTTTCGCCAGCTGCACAGCAAGACCCCCGGCCACCCGGAGGTGGACGTGACGCCGGGCGTGGAGACGACCACCGGCCCACTCGGCCAAGGCCTGGCCAACGCGGTGGGCATGGCGCTGGCCGAGAAGCTGCTGGCCGCCGAGTTCAACCGCGACGGGCACGAGATCGTCGGCCACCACACCTACGTGTTCATGGGCGACGGTTGCCTGATGGAAGGCATCAGCCACGAGGCGGCGGCACTCGCTGGCGCCTGGAAGCTGAACAAGCTGGTCGCGCTCTACGACGACAACGGCATCAGCATCGACGGCCAGGTGACCCCGTGGTACGTGGACGATGCCGGGCAGCGCTTCGCCGCCTACGGCTGGCACGTCATCGGCCCCATCGACGGGCATGACGCCGA
>JAEUPE010000110.1 GCA_016790435.1 Rubrivivax sp.
GCACGCCTGCCTCGTGAGCGACGGGCTGAAGCTGATGATCTCCGGCGACCAGGTGCTGCCGCGCATCTCGTCCAACGTGTCGGTGTTCCCGACCGAGCCCGATGCCGACCCGCTCGGCGACTGGCTGGCCTCGATCGCGCGCTTGCGCGCCACCTTGTCCGACGAGCTGCTCGTGCTGCCCGCGCACGGCGAGCCTTTCCGCGGCCTGCACGCACGGCTCGACCGGCTGGCCGCCGGGCACGAGCGCAGCCTGGTGCGGCTGAAGCGCGCGCTGGCCGAGCCCAAGCGCGTGGTCGATCTCTTCGTCACGCTCTTCGCGCGCCAGATCGACATCCGCAGCGAGCAGATCGGCCTGGCCACCGGCGAGGGCGTGGCGCACCTGAACCACCTCGTCAAGCGCGGCGAGGTGGTGGCCGAGGCCGGGGCCGATGGCGCGCTGCGCTACCGGCTGGCCGAGCTTGTGGCCACGCCTTGAAGGCGCTCAGTCCACTGGCCCGCACCCGGCCCGCACCCCGGCTCTCATTCACGCAGCAATGGCCCGCCGGCCCCCCGGCCGGCCGAAGGGCGATTTCCGCCGTGCGCAGCACGAAGGCACTCCCATGACCGCACCGAACCCACCCGCCCGCACCGGCGCCGACCTGCTGTGCGAGACGCTGCTCGCGCACGGCGTCGACCACTGCTTCGCCAACCCCGGCACCTCGGAGATGCACTTCGTGGCCGCGCTCGACCGGCAGCCGCGCATGCGTTGCCTGCTCGGGCTCTCGGAGGGCGTGGTCACCGGCGCGGCCGACGGGTATGCGCGCATGGCCGGGCGACCGGCGTGCACGCTGCTGCACACCGGGCCGGGCCTGGCCAACGGGCTGGCCAACCTGCACAACGCCAAGCGCGCCGCCTCGCCGATGGTCAACGTCGTCGGCGACCATGCCACGTACCACCTCGAGCACGACGCGCCGCTCACGAGCGACATCGAGAGCCTGGCACGGCCGATGTCGCACTGGGTGGCGCGCAGCCCCTCGGCCGACGGGTTGGGCGAAGTGGCGGCCGCGGCGGTGCGCGAGGCGCGCACGCCGCCCGGGCGCATCGCCACGCTCATCCTCGCCGCCGACCATTCATGGGGTGCCACCACGGCCGGCGTGCCGGCGGCCGCCCCGCTGCCCCGGGCGCTGCCGCCCGACGCCGCGGCGCTCTTGCAGGCGGCCGCGGCGCTGAAGCGCGGCGCGGGCACCGTGCTGCTGCTGGCCGGCGACACGCTGCGCGCCGAGGGCCTGGCGCTCGCGGCGCGCATCGCCTCGGCCACCGGCGCGCGCCTGCTGGCGCCGCAGGCCAATGCCCGCGTCGAGCGCGGCCTCGGCCGCGTGATGATCGACCGCGTGCCGTATGTCGTCGACAAGGCGCTCGCCATGCTGAAGGAGACCACGAGCATCGTGCTCGTCGGCGCCAAGGCACCGGTGGGTTTCTTCGCCTACCCCGGCAAGCCGGGCTCGATGCTGCCGCCGGGTTGCGAGGTGATCACCGCCACGCGGCCCGGGCAGGACGGCCTGGTGGCGCTGCGCGAACTGGCCGAGCGCGTGGGCGCTGTCGGCGCGGCCGCTGAAGCCGCCGCCCGGCCGATGTTCGCGGCGCGCCGCGATCTGCCGCTGCCCGCCGGTGCGCTCACCGCGGCGGCGGTGGCGCAGGCCGTGGTAGCGCTGCTGCCCGAGCAGGCCATCGTCTGCGACGAAAGCGTGAGCTCGGGGCGCGAGTTCTTCCCGATGAGCTGGCACGCCGCGCCGCACGACTACCTGCAGATCACCGGCGGCGCCATCGGCATCGGCATCCCGCTGGCCACCGGCGCTGCCGTGGCGGCCCCGGGCCGCAAGGTGGTGACGCTGCAGGCCGACGGCAGCGCCATGTACACGCTGCAGGGGCTGTGGACGCAGGCGCGCGAGCGGCTGGACGTGGTGACGGTGATCTTCTCCAACCGCCGCTACGCCATCCTGCACGGCGAATACGTGCAGACGGGGGCCGGTGTGCCGGGTGCCAACGCGAGGCGCCTCTTCGACATCGAGGACCCGGCGCTCGACTGGGTGGCGCTGGCGCGCGGCATGGGCGTGGCGGCCGAGCGCGCCGAGACGGCCGAGCGCTTCAACGCCGTGCTGGCGGCGGCGCTGAAGCAGGGGGGGCCGTTTCTCATCGAGGCGGTGATTTGAGGTGGACCTGCGGTCGATCGCTTGGAGAGCCATGCTCTGGCGGCCTGGGTAGTGCGCTTCCTGGGGAGTCGGCGGACTCGAACGCGGCCGGGTCTCGCCCCGGCGGGCGACCTACTTTCTTTGCTCGTGCAAAGAAAGTAGGCAAAGAAAGCACGTGGATGGCCTGATGCGTTGGGCTCGCTACGGAGGCGGCCCTCCATTTGGCCTGCGCGCTTCGGCCACAAACACCATCGATCGGATTTCTCGTTTCGAGTAGCGCTCGGGAGTTCGGGACCGGCGCTCCTCGCTCCGGCGGCGGCGTTGGCCGTTCTCGCAAGCGCGGGTCGCTGCGCGCGACTGTTTCGTTGGTGTTTCCGTCCGAAGCGCACCGGCCAAATGGAGGCCCGCATCAGAAAGCAATCAACCGTCTCAGGCCATCCACGTGCTTTCTTTGCCTACTTTCTTTGCACGAGCAAAGAAAGTAGGTCGCCCGCCGGGGCGAGACCCGGCCGCGTTCGAGTCCGCCGACTACCCAGAAAGCGCACCACCCACGCCGGCCGGTCGGCCCCCCGGCGGTGGCCGCAGAGGCCAATCCGGCTCGCCTGCCCGACTTGCGGGCACGCGGGGCGCCGGACGGCGCGCTGGGGCGCGAGAATCTCGGTCATGCCTTCGTTGCCGACGTCCCCCGCTGTCTCGAACCTGCCCGCCGCCAACCGACCGGCGAACTCCCCGCCGCGCTGGCGTGCCACGCGCGTGGCCGGCTGCCTGCGCGCCGAAAGCGTGCAGCGCCCGGACGGCAGCTGGCTGCTGCGCTCGACCGAGCCGCTGTCGCCGTTTCCGGCGCGCCTCACGGATGCGCTGGCGCACTACGCGCAGGTGCGGCCGAACCAGGTGTTCGTGTCGCGGCGCGCGCCCGGCTCGGCGCCCGCCGCCGAGCGGCCGTGGCAGAGCATCACCTACGCGCAGATGCTGGAGCGCGTGCGCCGCGTCGGCCAGGCGCTGGCGCTGCGCATGGCCGACGGCGAGATCTCGCTGGAGCGGCCGATCGCCATCCTCTCCGGCAACGACCTGCAGCACCTGACGCTGGCGCTGGCGGCCTGCTGGGTGGGCGTGCCCTTCGCGCCCATCTCGCCGGCCTATTCGACGGTGGCGCAGGATCCGACGCGCCTGAAGCAGATCTTCGCCTCGCTGACGCCCGGCATGGTCTTCGCCAGCGCCTGGGGGCCTTACGCCCGCGCCATCGAGGCGACGCTGCCCACCGACGCCGAGCTGGTGCTCACCGACCCTTCGGGCATCACGCTCGGCCGCAACCGTGCGCGCACGATGACGCGCTTCTCGACGCTGCTCGAATCGGCGCCCGGCGCCGCCGTGGAGCTGGCGCACGAGAAGGTGGGGCCGGAGACGGTGGCCAAGTTCCTGTTCACCTCGGGCAGCACGCGGCTGCCCAAGGGCGTGGTGACGACGCACCGCATGTGGTGCGCCAACCTGCAGCAGATCCGCCAGTGCTTCGCCTTCCTGGCCGACGAGCCGCCGGTGCTGGTGGACTGGCTGCCCTGGAACCACGTCTTCGGCGGCAGCCACAACGTCGGCATCGCGCTCTACAACGGCGGCACGCTGCACATCGACGATGGCCGGCCCACGCCGGCGGGCATGGCCGAGACCATCACCAACCTGCGCGAGATCTCGCCCACCGTCTACTTCAACGTGCCCAAGGGCTTCGAGGAGCTCGCCGCGGCCATGGACCGCGACGAGGCGCTGCGCCGCAGCCTCTTCGCCAAGGTGCGCGCCTTCATGTTTGCCGGTGCCGGGCTCTCGCAGGCCGTGTGGGACCACCTCGACCGCCTGGGCGAAGCGACGCTCGGCGAGCGCATCCCCATCTTCACCGGCCTCGGCATGACCGAGACCTCGCCGAGCTGCACGTTCGCGCTCGGCACCGACGTGCGTGCCGGCGACATCGGCCTGCCCGTGCCGGGCGTGGACGTGAAGGTGGCGCCGGTCGAGGGCAAGCTGGAGATCCGCTTCCGCGGGCCCAACGTCATGAGCGAATACTGGCGCGCCATCGAGGAGACGAGCGCCGCCTTCGACAACGAGGGCTTCTATCGCACCGGCGACGCGGTGCGCTTCCGCGATGAGGGCGAAGGCGGCGGCCTGCCCGACCCGACGAAGGGGCTCGTCTTCGATGGCCGCATCGCCGAGGACTTCAAGCTCGCCACCGGCACCTTCGTGAGCGTCGGCCCGATGCGCACGAAGGCCATCCTGAACGGCCACCCGATGGTGCAGGACGTGGTGGTGGCCGGCATCAACCGCGACGAGGTCGGGCTGCTCGTCTTTCCGCGCATGGACGACGTGCGAGCGCTCGCCGGCGCCGACCGCCAGGAGCCGCCGGACCTGACGCTCTCGCATCCCAAGGTGCGCGCCTTCTTCCGCCAATGGCTGCAGGCCCTGTGGGGCGCCGGCACCGGCAGCTCCAACCGCCCGGCGCGCGCCCTGCTGATGAGCGACCCACCCTCGATGGACCGCGGCGAGCTCACCGACAAGGGCTCGATCAACCAACGTGCCGTGCTGCTGCACCGCGCTGCGGCCGTGGACCGGCTGTTTGCCGACCCACCCGACGCGGCGGTGATTTGCGTCGGCGGGCCGCAATGAGTGAAGGCGCTGCGGCGTACACCGGCATGCACAGCGGGAGATGCGCATGACGAAGACGCAGCCGGACCGGCCTTCGAGGCGGTGCGAGCAGGCAGTGGCACCCCGGGCGGCGTCGCGCGGGGTGCGTGCCATTCGGGCCGCCCGCGCTGCCGCGGCGCTGTCGCTGGCCGTTCTCGTGGCGGCCTGCGCCATGCCCACCGTCGGTGCCGGCGAGGCGCGCGAGAGCGTGCTCGCGCGCTGGGGCCAGCCGACGGCCCGCTACGCGATGGCGGCGGGCGCCGAGCGCCTGGAATACGCCAGCGGGCCCTACGGCCGCACCACCTGGATGATCGACATCGACGCCGGCGGCCACGTCACCGCGGCCTCGCAGGTGCTCAACGAGGCGCACTTCGCCGACTTCCAGGGCCGCGCGCCGGGCATGAGCCGCAGCGCGCTGCTGCGCGCACTGGGCCGCCCGGGCGAGGTGAAGGGCGCCGGCCTGATGGGCGGCGAGCTTTGGAGCTGGCGCTACCCGACCAACGACTGCCTGTGGTTCCAGGTGACGATCGACACCGACATCGACAAGGTGCGTGCCGCGGGCTACGGCATCGACCCGCGCTGCGACGCGGCCACGGGCGACCGGAACTGAGCCGGTGGAACCGGGCTGACGGAACCGAGCGACTCCCCAAACCCTGTCCACTCATGTCTCTCGTCGTGCACGGCATCCAGAACTGCGACACCGTCAAGCGGGCGCGCGCCTGGCTCGCCGGGCGCGGCGTGGCGCACGAGTTCCACGACTTCAAGACGGCCGGCCTGCCGCCGACGCTGCTCGACGCCTGGATCGCCCAGGTGGGCTGGGAGCGCTTGGTCAACCGCCAGGGTTTGACGTGGAAGAAGCTCGACGAGGCGACGCGCGCGGGCGTGGTGGACGCCGCCTCCGCGCGGGCGTTGATGCTGGCGTCGCCCAGCCTCGTGAAGCGGCCGGTGGTGGCGTGGCCGGGTGGCGAGCTGACCGTCGGTTTCGACGAGGCGCGGTGGGGAGCGATGTTGGCCTGAGGCTTGGCGGGTAGCGCTCCGGTGGTGAGCGCTGGCCTGTTCGCGTGCCGGGTTTCGTTTCGCAGGCGAGTAGCGGTCGTCGAAGCGTGCCGGGTCTCGCCCCGGCGGGCGATTCAGCAGTCGCCCGCCGACGCGAGCCCCAACATCCAGTGCGTCAACCGCGGTTGCGTCAACCCGCCGCCGCCACCACCAGCCAGCAGCCCCTTGAACTACTTAACAAAGTAGTGAACAATTCACCTTTGCGTCAATCACTTCCAGAGCCCCCCATGAAGCCGACTCCACCCGACTGGCCCCGCTTCTCCAGCTGCGTCGTCTACCGCGACGCAGCCGCCGCGATCGATTGGCTGGGCCGCGCCTTCGGCTTCGAGGTGCGGCTGCGCGTCGAAGGCGAGGGCGGCCGCATCGAGCACTGCGAGCTCGAGTACGGCGACGGTCTGCTCATGCTGACGCAGGAAGACACGGCCGCGGCCCGCGCCTGGAAACGCGTGATGCGCAGCCCGGCCTCGCTGGACGGCGCCACGACGCAGAGCCTGATGTTCTTCGTCGACGACGCGCGCGCGCACTGCGAGCAGGCGCGGGCGGCCGGTGCGCGCATCTTCGAGGAGCCGGCCACGCACGACTATGGCGACGAGTACTGGTCGGACCTCAGCTACGGCGCCCTCGATCCCGAGGGCCACCTCTGGTGGGTGACCGAGCGGTTGCGCAATCCGCCGGGGCAGCCGCCGGTCGATCGCGCCGGATGAACGCGGCCCGCGCCGCCCAAGCCGCCCGTGCCGCGCGCCCCGCGGCGCGCGACGCCGTCATCGACCGCTCGTTCGCCGCCCTGGCCGACCCCACGCGGCGCGCCATCGTGCGCGCGCTCGTGCAACGCCAGCACCGTGCCGGCGAACTGGCCGAGCGCCTGCGGGCGAGTGCCCCGGCGCTCAGCAGGCACTTGCGCGTGCTGCGCGAGGCCGGGCTCGTGCACGACCTGGCCATCGACGACGACGCCCGCGTGCGCCTGTACGAGCTCGCGCCGCAGGCGCTCGCACCGCTGCGCCACTGGCTCGACGAGCTGGAGGCGATGTGGGGCGAGCAGCTGCAGGCCTTCAAGGCCTTCGCCGAGAGCGCGGCAGCGCGTGGTCGCGCGACGGGCGCCGTGCTGCCGACGGCGGCGCCCGGCAAGCCGAGGCGGCGGCGGTGAGCGGCGCCTCGCGCCAGGACCCCGGCGCCCAGCACGCGCCGGGCCCCGGCGACCGGGTGCGCGCCAGCGTGCTCGTGCGCGTGCCGCCGCACGAGGCCTTCGCCCTCTTCACCGGGCACATCGATGCATGGTGGAAGCGCGGTGCGCGTTTCCGCCACTCGGGCCGCGCCGACGCGCGCAGCGGCCTGATCCACCTCGAGCCGCAGGTCGGCGGCCGGCTCTTCGAGTCCTTTGAACGGGTCGAGCCACCCGGCGGCGAGCGGGTCGTCGAGGTTGGACGCGTGCTCGTGTGGGAGCCGCCGGCGCGGCTCGCCTTCTCCTGGCGCAACGAGGCCTTCACGCCGCAGCAGACGACCACGGTGGAAGTGACCTTCGAACCCGCGGACCAGGGCACGCAGGTGACCGTGGTGCACCACGGCTGGGACGGCATACCGGCCGACCACCCGGTGCGGCACGGCCAGGACGTGCGCGCCTTCCTGCGCACGATGGGCCTCTGGTGGGGCGAGCAACTCAGCGCGTTCCGCGCGCTGTCGAAGGGCTGAGCGCGCCGCGTGCACTGTCGAAGGGGCGAGCGCGCCAAGGGGCGCATTCATTGCGCCGAGCGAAGCGCATGAGCGAGCCACGTCAGCGACGACGGCGACGACAGCGCGCCTTCAGCGCAGCCCCAGCTTGCGCCCGAAAGGCGCCACGGCTGCGGCGTGGGGCTCGGGAACGGCCCAGATCACCGGCCAGCGCGGGCGCATGCGTGCCGGGCCCTCCAGGTCGGTGAGCACGACGCCGATGTACGGTCGGTGACGGTCGGCCTCCTCGAGCAGCGGCGTGAAGTCGGTGCCGCCGCCGCCCTGGAACTCGATGGGCCGCAGGTCGAGCCGCCCGGGTGGCAGGCGGCCGGGTTCGAAGCGGGCCACGTGCCGCACCCGGTCGTCGCCGACGACGAGCACCAGCGCCGCCTCCAGCCGCCGGGCAATGGCTTCGACCTCGCGCGCGAAGCGGCCCAGGAGGTCCGCGTCGATCGAGCCCGAGACATCGACCACCACCGCCAGCCGCGGCACCTTCTTCGCGCCGGTGAACCCGGGCTCCCAGGGCATGCGCCGGTGCGGGCCGGCACGGCCCTGGTTGGCAAGGTAGGAGCGTGCAGGCCGCGACCACGAGACCTCCGGCCGCGGCGTGAGGCCGCGCGCCAGTTGCGCCCGCAGCACCTGCTCCCACGGCGTGTGCGTGCGCGGCAGGTCGGCCAGCAACGCCCGCAGCATCGAGAACTCGCCGTCGCCGGCATGCGCGCGCGCGATGCGCTCGCTCCACTCGCGCGTGCGCTCGGCCTCGACCTCGGGTGCGGCCACCGTCTCGGGGCCGGGGCGCAGGTCGAGGGGGGTCGTCGCGCCCAGCGCGCGCGCCGCAGCGGCGCGCGGGCCGTCCGTGCGGGCGGCGGTGCGCTCGGCACGGCGTGTCTCGGTGCGGCCGTCCGGGCCCGGGGCTCGCTGTGCACTTGCGTTGCCCGCCGATGCGGGCTCGCCGCTGCCCTGGCCCGAGTCGGCCTGGGCCTGGCCCGCGCCGCGCCGCGGATCGGCGCGCGAGCCACGCTGCGGTGGTCCGCGATCGTCGATGGCGCGGTAGAGCGATTCGACGTCCCACTCGAGCAGCGACTTCTCCACCGGCTGCTCGACACGCAGCGCGCCGGCGAGCAGGCGCTCGAGCGTGACCGCACCAGTCGGCAAGTGCAGCCACGTGAGATGCGAGAGCGCGCTGTTGACGATGGCGTCGGCGCAGACGTTGAACAGCGCCAGGTCGACGTCGCCCAGCAGGAGCTGCAACTCGACGAACCGCTGCGGGTGCCGCAGTGCCACGTGCAGCACTTCGTGCGCGACCAGCCCCACCTGTTCGGCGGCGGGACGCTGCGTGAAAGCCGGTGCGTAGAAGAGTGTCTCGCCGTCGGTGGACACGGGCGCGCCGTGCGCAGCAGGGGTTGCCGCAGCGGCAGGCGTCGGTGGCGCCGCCCATGCGGCCCATGCCGCACGTGGCGTGTCGGCCGCGCGGGCCGCCTGGTCGTTGCCACCGGGCAGGTCCTGGTGCCGCATCCACAAGGCGAGACCACCGGTGGACGGCGCGAACTCGACCATGCTTTGCACGGCGCGGGTGCCGCGGTGGCCGCCGTGCCCGCGAGAGTCGTGTGGGACGCGCTCGCCGAGTTCGCTGGCTGGGCTGGCCCGCGGCTCCTCGCCGCCGTGCGGCGCCGCGCCGGGGGTGTCAGCCACCCCGGCCTTCCTTGCGCCGCTGCTCCGCGTAGCGGCGGTATGCCGCGCTGTCGAGCACGGCCCCCTCGAGCCCCGCCTCGAGCGCCTTATGCATCAGCAGCTCCATCGCCAGCGTCTGCGCCTCGCGCAGCGGCAGCGCCGCCGCGCTGCGTGCCTCGGGCAGCTGCTCGATGATCTCGAGCGCCCGCGTCAGCGCGGGCGCCTCGGTGCTGGCGGCGAGCAGGCCGTAGACCATGCCGTAGAGCCCGTCCAGCGTGGCGGGCAGCAGTGCCACCGTCTCCTCGCCCGGCCGCGCGGCGAGCAGGCGCACGACGTCGACGGCGGCCTGCAGCTCGCGCAGCACGCCGAAGAACTCGGCGGCGTTGGCCGCGCCGATGCGACCCTGCACGAACACGCGCTGCGCCTCGCGCGTGAGGCCCGACTTCAGGACGTTGGAGATGTCCTCCCAGCCGCGCGGGCTGGCGCCGACGAGGTGGTCGTTGGCGAGCTGCGCCTGCGTGTCGTCGAGCTTGTCCGGGCGCACCTGGAGGTAGGCCATGACCTCGGGCGCGTAGCCCTGCGCCACGGCGTGGTCGAGGAAGGCCTCGATCGTGGTCTGCACGTTGAAATGGAACATGCGGTCGGCCAGCGCCGTGCCCATGTCGTGGCTCACCGCGCCGTGGAAGCTCGCGTTGCCGGCGGCGATGACTTGCCAGCCGTCGGGCAGCACGTAGTGGCCGACACGGCGGTCGAGGATGAGCGAGTAGGCCGAGATCTGCAGCCGCTGGTCGGCGGCGGTCAGCTCGTCGAGGAACAGGATGCCGGCCGGTTGGTCGGCGCCGGGCAGGAACTCGGGCGGGAACCACACCGTCTTGCCCTGCACGTCGTCGGCATAGATGGCGCCGCGGATGTCCACCGGCTCGATGGTGGTCAGGCGCAGGTCCACCAGCGGCACGCCGAAGTGCTCCGCCACCTGCCGCACCACCGACGACTTGCCCACGCCGCGCGAGCCCCACAGCATGGAGGCGCGCTGTCGCAGCGTGGGGTGGGCGTACTGCTCGATCAGCGCCGCCTTGGCCGCGGCGATGGAGACCGGCGGGATGTTCATCGGGTTGCCGAGCATGGGTCAGCGCGTGGGTTCGAGCGGGTTCATGGGCGTGGCCGTGTCGGGTTGCGGCGGTGAGGGCGCCGCGGCCGGCACGGTCGTCCAGCCGGCCATCTTCAACCGCCGCGGCCATGGCGGGATCTCGAAGCGTGGCAGCTCCTGCATCGTGAAGGCGATGGCCAGCAGCAGGGTCGGCAGGTGGAAGGCGAACATGCGCAGCGGCGACACCTCGTCGAGGTCCATGCGCGGCAGCGCCGCCACGCCGGCGAACATGCCGATCACCGTCAGCAGCGGGATGCCGCGGCGGAAGACCACGCCAAAGCGCGCCGCCTTGTGGCGGTCGTGGAACTCGCCCGGGGGCCTTGCGAGCGTGTGCGCGAGGTGCTGCAGGGTGCGCTGCAGCTTGGCCTCGGCCCCGGCGCTGCGCTGCTGCGCCCCGCCGCGCAGGCGCACCTTGCTTTGCCAGAAGTCGCGCCGTGCGTCCAGCGGCGCCCAGTCCCAGCCGATGACGGCGAGCAGGTCGCCGGGCAACGTGCCGCCGCTGCCGGGCGTGCTGGCCGCGAGTTCGACATCGGCCGACACGCCCTTCACGCGCGGCACGCGCATCGTGAGCGTGTAGCCCGGCACCTGCGCCACGGCTTCGACGAGCAGCAGGTCGGCGGACGTTGCCCCGACATCCATGCGGAAGCTCAGCGCCGCGACGAAGCCCTCGCCGAGGCTGAACTGGCGACGCGGCGCCACGTCTTCGATGTGCTGCAGCAGAACGCCGGCATCCGGCCCTTCGGCATGCAGGCGGGCGACCAGGCCGGCGTGCGGGCCCGAGGTGAAACGCAGCTCGCGCGTGAGCTTGAAGGTGTCTTCGTAGGGCTGCTCGAGCGTCAGCGTTTCCCGCAGCCCCGGCGTGCCTTCCTCGCCGGTCTCACCGGCCCGGCCCGACGGTTCTTGCGCAGCACCGATCAAGAGGGTCGCGCCCGGCACCTGTGGCCCGTGCATCACCGGCTTGAAGACGAGGCGGCGCTCGAGTCGCTGGCTGGCGCCGAGGTCCACGTGCCGGCCGCGCCGCGAGAAAGGCTCGACGAGGCCGATGATCTCGTGGTGCGTGAGCGGCTGCATCGGTTGCGTCCTACGCCTGCGCCATGGCGGCGGCGATGAGCCGGTGGAACTGGTGCACGCCGCGCTCGTGCTGCGGCGAGTAGCGTCCGCGGTCGTACAGGCGTGCGCGCAGGCCGCGCTGCACGGTCAGCACGACCGCCTCGTCCTCCATCTCCACCGGGTCGAGCGCGCCGCCGGCCCCGCCGCCGAGCAGCGAGGCGTCGCGCACATAGCTGCGGAAGACGACACGCGTGTGCGCCGGCGAGAGCGGCAGCACGAGGTTGACCGACAGGCCCCACGGGTAGAAGTTGAGCATCAGGTTCGGCCACACCCAGAAGTAGTACGCCGCGACGCGCAGGCCGGCGTCGGGCGTGCCGGGTGCCGCCGCGGCGAACGACACTTCGCCCGGGCGGGCGAGGCCGAGCTGCAGGTTGCACCAGTCGAAGCGCTCGTAGCGGTAGTCGGCCATGTCGATGGCCTGCGACAAGCCCGGGTGCACGAACGGGATGTGCAGGCCCTCGAGGTAGTTCTCGACGTACAGCGCCCAGTGCGCCTCGAACTCGAACGCGCGGTCGCGCCGCGGGTCGTGCGGCCAGTGGGCGATGCCGCCGGTGCCCTCGGGTTCCTTGGAGCCTTCAGTGCCCTCGGTGGAACCGGCGAGGCCCGTGCCGGCCAGGCGCTCGTCGACCGCCCCCAGCACCTGGGCCAGTGGCAGCGCTGGCGCGAGCGATGCGAACCCGTGCCCCCGCCAGGCGCCGAAGGCCACCTCGGGCAGGTGGTCGCTCGCTGCCGGGAAGTCGCAGGCGCCCTCGAAGCCGGGCATGAAGATCATTCGGCCTGCGAGGTCGAAGCGGCGCGAGTGGTAGCCGCAGCGGATGCCGCCGGCGCCAGTGGTGGCCTCGTGCACGAGCAGGTTGCCGCGGTGCGTGCAGACGTTGCTCAGGCAACGCAGCGTGTGCGCCGCATCGCGGGCCAGCAGCAATGGTTCGTCGAGCAACCCTGGCAGCAGCGTGCGTGGCGAGAGGCTGCCAGGCGTGGCCACGTCGGCCAGGTCGCCCAGCCACTGCCAGCTGCGCGCCAGGATGCGCTCGCGTGCCAGCGCCCAGGCCGCGTCCTCGAGGTAGAAGGCCTTGGGCAGCGTGCGCGCACGGCTGACGTCGGGGTCGATGTCGAAGTGCATGGGCGGCGGCCTGGGGCTCGATGGGGCTCGGCGTGGCGATGAGCGCTGGCGTGGGTTCTACGTGCGTCGGACGCTTGCTGGATGTGGTCAGACCCTCAGCATGAACGCCGCCTCGGCCACCGGCTGGCCGTTGACCTGCACGACGACGAGATGCCGCCCGGGGTGGTAGGTGCGGGTGGTGATCTGCCGCACGCCGTGCTGCTTCACGAGCACACGCGTCTCGCGCGGCGCCAGCGTCAGCTGCCAGCCCTTGAACACCTTCGGCGAGGTGCTGCCGTCGGCCTTCACGTGATGCACGGCGTAGTCGATGGCCAGCGCCTGGGCGCTGCGTGCGGTGGAGCGCAGCTCGAGTGTCAACTGCACCGCGCCGCCCAGCGCCAGCCGAGCCGGCTTGAGCACCAGCGTGGCCTCGCCGCGGAAGCGCCCGCCCAGGCCCCAGGCATCGAGCACGCGCGGCTCGCCCTTCTTGATGAGCGTGCGGCTGGCGTGGCGCAGCAGCGCCCGCCGCTCGGCGCTGGCCTCCGGCAGGTGTTTGGCGAGCCAGTCGGCCAGGAGCGCCGGGTGGTCCTTCGCGATGTCGTTGAGGTGGTTGGCGACGCTGCGGCGCACGTACTCGCTGGCGTCGTCCTGCAGCGCACGCAACAGCGGCAGTGTGGGCGTGGGGTCGGCCACCAGGGCGCGCAGCTGCATGCCCCAGGGCAGGCGCGGGCGGCTGCCTTCGCTGACGAGGCGGCGCACGTGCAGGTTGGGGTCGTGCACCCAGCGCGAGAGCGTGGCGAAGGCGAGCTCGGGGTGCGCGGCGATGAAGGGGCGGATGGCGAACTCGGCGCTGAAGCGCTGCGTCAGGGCGTGCAGCACCTGCAGCGCGCGTTCGGGATGCGGCATGCCGTGGCGCACGACGAACTCGCCCATCGGCCACAGCACCCAGCCGGCCAGGCCCTCGTCGGTGCGGTGCATCTCGCCGAGCTCCTCGTGCTCGAAGGGCGGCGCGAGCGCCGCCTCGATGAGCGAGGCGGCGGCGTCGAAGTCTTCGGGCAGGTGGCGTTGCAGGGCGCCCGCGATGTGCATGGCACGCGCCTTCATCTCCAGCGCCTGCAGGCCACGGGTGGCCTCGGCGACGAAGCCGCGCGCATCGAACTTCGGCTGCCGGCGCTGCAGGTGCCGGGCCGCCGCCTGCACGAGCTCGGGGCCAAGCAGGTTCTTGAAGGGCTCGGCCATGGTGATGCGGCGGGCCCCCGGGCCCTCAGCGCACGCGCACCGGCAGGCGCCGGAAGCCGCGAAAGCGCACGCGCCTGTCGCGCTCGGGCGCGCCAGCCAGTTCGAGGCGCGGGAAGTGCTGCACCAGTGCGCCGAGGGCGATGCGGCCCTCCATGCGCGCCACGTTCATGCCCGAACAGGCATGGGCGCCCTGGCCGAAGGCGAGGTGGTTGTTCGGCTTGCGCGCGATGTCCAGCCGGTGCGGGTCGTCGAACACCGCCGGGTCGCGGTTGGCCGCGCCGATGGCGAGCGTGACGAAGGTGCCGGGCGGGATTTCGCGGTCGCTCACCGGCAGCGCCGCGGTGGTGAGGCGGTTGTTGAGCTGGATCGGGCTCTCGTAGCGCAGCAGTTCCTCGACCGCGCTGCCGATGAGCACCGGCTCGGCGGCCAGGCGTTCGAACTGGTCGCGGTGCGTGAGCAGCGCGTGCGCGCCGTTGCCGATGAGGTTGGTGGTGGTCTCGTGGCCGGCGTTGAGCAGGAAGATGCAGTTGTGCATGAGCTCCTCGGCGCTGAGCGAGCCTTCCGAGTCACCGCGCATCAGCCGCGTCAGCATGTCGACCTCGGGGTCGCCGGGGTGGCGCGCGCGCTCGGCGAGCAGCTCCCGCAGGTAGACCAGGAACTCGCTGACGGCGGCGTTGGCGCGCGCCAGCCTCGCCTCGCCCGGGGCGGGCTCGAGCGCCGAGAGGATGGCGAGCGACCACTCGCGCAGCGGGCCGCGCGCCTCGCGCGGGATGTCGAGCAGGTTGCCGATCACCTCCACCGGAATCTGCGCCGCGAAGTCCTCGATGAGGTCGGGCGCCGGGCTCGCCTCCAGCCGTTCGAGCAGCCGCTCGACGAGCGTGACCACGCCCGCCTCCATGCGCGCGATGGCGCGCTGGTTGAGCGCGCCCATGAGGATGCGGCGCACGCGCGTGTGCAGAGGCGGGTCGTTGAAGACGAGGCTGGTGGTGTGGTGCTGGTGGATGGGCGTGCCGACGCCGAACTTGGCGCCGAACTCGCGCTGCTTGTCGCTGCTCGCGTCCTTGCTGCGATAGACGGCGAGCAGGTCTTCGTAGCGCGTGAGCAGTACCGAGCCCGGTGCCAGCGCGTGCACGGGGTCGTGCGCGCGCAGCGCGTCGAAGTAGGGGTGCGGGTCGTCGAAGAAGGCGGGCGGCGGCTCGGCGAGCGAGAAGCCGCGCAGGAGCGCCGCGGGCTCGGCCTGCGCGCCATGCCCGTCTTGCGGGGCGTGCACCGTGGCCATGCCGGCCTCAGCGCCCTGCCGTGGCCTCGATGAGCGACTGCGCCGCCGCCGCCACGCCGCCGGCGCCGAAGGGGATGCCTTGCACCGTCATCGCCGCTTCCACGCCGGCCAGCGCGCCGAGGATCGTCGCCTCGTTCATGTCGCCCAGGTGCCCGATGCGGAAGACGCGCCCGGCGAGCGGCCCGAGGCCACCGGCGATGGCCACCTGGAAGCGCTCGCGCGCCACGGTGCGCATGGCCTCGGGGTCGATGCCGGCGGCGACCTCGATGGCCGTGACCGACGAAGAGCGCGCCGCCGGCACGCGGCAGAAGGGCTTCACCGCCCCGGCCTCGGCCCAGCGTGCCAGCGCCGCGTGCACGGCGCCGCCCAGGCGGGCGTGGCGGGCAAACACGTTGGCCAGCCCCTCCTCGGCGATGAGCTGCAGCGCGGCTTCGAGCCCGGCCAGGTGGGCCAGCGGCGGCGTGCCGCAGAACTTCTTGTATTGCAGGTCGCTCGCGCGGCGCACCCAGTCCCAGTAGAAGCGCGGGCCGGCATGCGCCTCGGCAAAGGCCATGGCGCGCGCGTTCACGCCCACGTAGCCCAGGCCCGGCGGGCACATCAGGCCCTTCTGCGAGGCGCCCATCGCGACGTCGACGCCGAGCGCGTCCATGTCGAACGGCGCCGCGCCGAGCGAGGCGACGAGGTCG
>JAEUPE010000204.1 GCA_016790435.1 Rubrivivax sp.
GGCCCCAGTCGATGGAGCGCGCGAGCTCGCCGAGGTCCTGGTGGCGCAGAACACGACGGCCGGCGAAGCGAGGCTTCGCGGGCGTCTCGGCGGCCCAGTCGATGGCGTGCTTGTTGGCGCGCGCCTGGGCCAGCGGCACCAGCGGCGTCTGCTTGCGGCCGGCGTGCAGCGCGCGCACGCGCTCGTAGTCGGCCTTCAGCTCGGCGAGGTAGGCGGCGGCGCGCGTGTCGCTGAGCAGGTCGGTGCACACGCCCACGCTGCGCGAGGCGTCGGGCACGTAGACCACCGGGCCCTCGTAGTGCGGCGCGATCTTCACCGCGGTGTGCACGCGGCTCGTCGTGGCGCCGCCGATGAGCAGCGGCGTGCCGCGCGCGCGGAACCATTCGTCGCGCTGCATCTCGGCGGCCACGTGCTGCATCTCCTCCAGGCTCGGCGTGATGAGGCCCGACAGACCGATGATGTCCGCGCCCTCGACACGCGCCTTCTCGAGGATGTCCTGGGCGGGAACCATCACGCCCATGTTGATGACCTCGAAGTTGTTGCACTGGAGCACGACGGTGACGATGTTCTTGCCGATGTCGTGCACGTCGCCCTTCACGGTGGCGATGACGATCTTGCCCTTGGGCTTGACGTCGCCGCCGGCGTCGCGCAACGCCTGCTTCTCGGCCTCGATGTAGGGCAGCAGGTGGGCCACGGCGCTCTTCATCACGCGCGCGCTCTTCACCACCTGCGGCAGGAACATCTTGCCGGCGCCGAAGAGGTCGCCGACGATGTTCATGCCGGCCATCAGCGGGCCTTCGATCACATGCAGCGGCCGGCCGCCACGGGCTTCGATGGTGCGCCAGACCTCCTCGGTGTCGGCGGTGATGAACTCCGTGATGCCGTGCACGAGCGCGTGGCTCAGGCGCTCCTCGACGGGCGCGTTGCGCCAGGCGAGCTTGGTGCTTTCGTCCTTGGCCGCACCCTTGGCGGTTTCGGCGATCTCGACGAGGCGCTCGCCGGCGTCGGGGCGGCGATTGAGCACGACATCTTCCACGCGCTCGCGCAGCACGGGCTCGAGGTCATCGTACACACCCACCATGCCGGCGTTGACGATGCCCATGTCCAGCCCGGCCTGGATGGCGTGGTACAGGAACACGGTGTGGATCGCCTCGCGCACCGGGTCGTTGCCGCGGAAGCTGAAGCTCACGTTGCTGACGCCGCCGCTCACCTTGGCGCCGGGCAGGTGCTGCTTGATCCAGCGCGTCGCCTCGATGAAGTCGACGGCGTAGTTGTTGTGCTCCTCGATGCCGGTGGCAATGGCGAAGATGTTGGGGTCGAAGATGATGTCCTCGGGCGGGAAACCGACCTCCTCCACGAGCACGCGATAGGCGCGCGCGCAGATCTCGGTCTTGCGCTGGTAGGTGTCGGCCTGGCCCTTCTCGTCGAAGGCCATCACCACCGCCGCGGCGCCGTAGCGGCGCACGAGGTTGGCCTGGCGCTTGAACTCGGCCTCGCCTTCCTTCAACGAGATCGAGTTGACGATGCCCTTGCCCTGGATGCACTTGAGGCCGGTCTCGATGACCGACCACTTCGACGAGTCGATCATGATCGGCACGCGCGCGATCTCGGGCTCGCCGGCCACGAGCTTCAGGAAGCGCTCCATGGCCGCGGCCGAGTCGAGCATCGCCTCGTCCATGTTGATGTCGATGATCTGCGCGCCGTTCTCGACCTGCTGGCGCGCCACGGCAAGCGCGTCCTCGAAGCGCCCCTCGAGGATCATCTTGGCGAAGGCGCGGCTGCCGGTGACGTTGGTGCGCTCGCCGATGTTGACGAAGAGGTGGCCCTCGCCGATGGCGACGGGCTCCAGTCCCGACAGCCGCATCGGCGGCGGCGATTGCGCGGGCGCCGCGGCTGAGGTGGCGGGACGGGCCGCGGAGGATGCGGCAGAGGATGCAGCGGCAGAGGCTTCGGCGTTCATGGCGGGGCTCGGTCACCTCGAAGGGGACGAGCGCCGTTGCCAACCGGTGCCGCCTGAAGAAGGCCGCCCACGGCGCCCCGAGCCTGGCGAACCGTGCCCCTGGGTGGGGCAGCGATGCGTTGCAACGCTCCTCGGGAAGGGCAGGGATTCTACTGAGGCGTTCGCTTCTCGGCGAACCCGCAGGGTGCGACGATGGCGCTCCTCCGTCGCGCCCCTACCATCGGCCACATGAGCGGGCCAACACCTTCAGCCGCCACGTCGCCCGACGAGGTGCCGCACCCCTGGCTCGTGGCCGACATCGGCGGCACGAATGCACGTTTCGGCTGGATCGACGAGCCCGATGGTCCCATCCTGCATTCGAAGAGCCTGCCCGTGGCCGCGTACGAGGGGCCGCTCGCGGCCGCCGGAGCCTACCTGGAACATGTCAAGCAGTCGCTCGGGACCGGCTACCGCTCGCCCGGCGCCGGCGCCTGGGCTGTGGCGACAGCGATCGTCGGAGACGAGGTCGAGTTGACGAACGCCGGTTGGTGTTTCTCGCGGCAGAACCTGCTGCGCGAACTCGGGCTGCGCACCTTCCTGCTGCTCAACGACTTCGAGGCACTGGCCCTATCGCTGCCACGGCTCGCGCCCGGCCAGCTGCAGCGCATCGCTGGGGCCGCGCAACAAGCGGCGCTGCCGGGCGCCGTGCGCGCCGTCATCGGCCCTGGCACGGGCCTGGGCGTGGCCGGTCTCGCGCCCTGCCCAGCCCGCAGCGGTGGCGGTGGCGGTGGCGGTGGCGGTGGCGGTGGCGACCCCACGGACGAGCCGCACTGGCAGGCCATTCCCGGCGAAGGCGGCCACGCCACCCTGGCGCCCGACGACGACTTCGAGTCGGCCCTGCTCGCTGCCATGCGACGGCACCACCCGCATGTCTCGGCCGAACGGGTCCTGTCAGGCCTCGGTCTGCCCGGGTTGCATCAGGCGGTGGCGCATGTGCACGGCTCGACGGCGCCGGAGCTGCGCACCGAGGCCATCGTCGCCGCAGGCACCGCGACGGCAGGCGACGCCGGCGCAGACCCGTTGTGTCGCGAGACGTTGGAGCACTTCTGCGCCTTGCTCGGCGGGTTTGCCGGCAACGTGGCGCTGACGCTGGGCGCGCGCGGTGGCGTCTACATCGGCGGCGGCATCGTGCCGCGGCTGGGCGACCTGTTCATGCACTCCCGCTTCCGTGCGCGCTTCGAGGCCAAGGGGCGCTTCGAGAACTACCTGCGGGCCATCCCCACCTGGCTCATCGTCGACACGCACGTGGCGCTTTCGGGTGCGGCCATGGCCCTGCAGCAGCTGCGAACACGCTGATCAACAGCGCGGCATTCATCCAAGCGAGCACGGCCTGCGTACAGTCGCGGGCGTCGGCGCTTCGGCGGGGAGCATCCCGCGCCCCGCTGAGCTGGCGTCAAGGGGACACGATGTCGTCGATGGGTGGCAGAGGGCGTGGTTTTCGTCGCGTGGCGTGCCTGGCCGCCTTGGTGCCCGCCGTGGCGGCGGCGCACGACACCTGGCTCGAGCAGCGCCCGGCGCCAGCGGGCAACGTCGAGCTGGCCTTGACCTCGGGCGAGCTGTTCCCCACCGCCCAAACCAGCGTCGCCGCCTCGTCACTGATTGACAGCGGCTGCGTGTCCACCTCAGGGCGACGCGTGC
Source organism: Rubrivivax sp. (assembly GCA_016790435.1). Taxonomy (GTDB): domain Bacteria; phylum Pseudomonadota; class Gammaproteobacteria; order Burkholderiales; family Burkholderiaceae_C; genus Rubrivivax. The sequence continues at coordinate 3,638 of JAEUPE010000204.1, forward strand.
TTCTGCGCGCCGGGAAGACCGGGCCTTCAGCCCTGACCCTGCACGCGGCACCGCTCAGCGGTGATCCTGTCGCCGCCTGCTGGGTGCAGACCGATTCGTTCGACGTCGAATTGACGGCACGGCTCGTGCCGATCTACCTACGCGAGATCGCCGCCCCCGAGAGCGTGCGCCAGGCCTGGGCCGCGTACCAGCAGCAGGGGCTGCCGTGGCTCGAGCGGTACACGAAGCACGCGCGCATCTCGTTGTCCGGGCAACCGGGGGGGCCGCCGCCGCCGTCCGCGTCCCTTTCTGCCTCGCCGTCACCTTCACCGGCCATGGCGCTGGATATCGAAATCGAGGCCGTGGGCCGCCTGCGCGCCGGCGACACCCTGCGCTTCCGCGTGCTGCGCGATGGCCAGCCCCTGGCCGGCCAGGCCGTCGAGCTGCGCGGCGACATGAGCCCCCTGGGCCTCTGGCGCCAGACTGACAGCGAAGGCCGCGCCAGCGTGCCCGTCCCCTTCGCCGGGCGCTGGGTGTTGCGCGCCACCGACCTGCGCCCGGTGCCCGACCGCCCGGGGCACTGGGAGAGCCGCTTCGTGACGCACGCGTTCTCGGTGGAAGCCGCGGCCCGCCCCGCCGGCGTCGCCGAGCGCACGCTCACCGCGGCGCTCGGCACCCACACCCGCATCGGCGCCCGCACTGGCCCCGACGTCTCCTACGGCAACCGTCAGCCGAAGAGCCCCTCGATGCCGAAGGCGCGCTCGGCAAACCACAGCAGCGCCACGCCCACGATGAGTACGGAGCCACCGATCAGCACCGCCTGGCGATAGAAGCGCGTGCCCCGCAGCGCGAACGCCACGGGCAGAAAGACCGCCACGATGGCGAGCTGCCCGATCTCGACGCCGAGGTTGAAGCCCAGCAGCGACCACGCCAACGCCCCTTGCGGCAGTCCGAGTTCGGCCAACGCACCGGCAAAGCCGAAGCCGTGCACGAGCCCGAAGGCAAAGGCCACCAGCCAGCGGCGCCCACCGATCACCGGCCACAGGTTGTTGGCCGCGGCCAGCGCCACCGAAGCGGCGATCACCGACTCCACGGCCCGCGAGGGCAGCGTTACCCACCCGAGCGTGGCCAGCGTCAGCGTGATCGAGTGTGCGAGCGTGAAACCGGTGACAACCTTCAGCACATCCCAGAACACCGCGCTGAAGCGGCCCGCCGCCACCCAGCGACCCGCTTCGCGCCAGAGCACGGTGGGCAGCAGCAGCGCCACGAGGAAGAGGATGTGGTCGATGCCGATCCAGATGTGCCAGACGCCCTGCCCGACGTAGGTGAGCAAGGTGGACCAGCCACTGGGCTCGGCGAGCACGAAGCTCTGCGGTGCGGCAGCGGTGGGGTCGAGCACCGCACTGCGCGTCGCGGCGCCCGATTCGAGCTTGAGCAACCCGCGGTGCATCGGGTTGGCGTCGCCGAAGAGGCGGTAGTCCAGGCTCAGCTCGCGCATCGGCGCGGCACATTCGAAGCCGAGCGCGAGCACGGCGTAGGTGCCACTGCCGTGCTCCACCACCCGCAATTCGCCGGCCTTCGGCGCGCAGGCCCGGCCGTCGGCGCCGACACGGATGCGCGCCACGGCATAGGCAGCCAGGCCCGCGCGGGCCTGGCGCAGTTCGCCCCAGGTGATCTCGCCGTTGCCGTCGCTGTCGAGCGACAGCACCTCGTCGAGGTCGCGCAGCGCGATGTCGAGCCGCCCTGTCACGGCGGCGCTTCCGGCCTGGGTGCCGAGAGTCAGGTAGGCCTCGGACGTGCTGTGCGCGGCCACCCGGGGGCTGGCCACCGTCAGGAAGACGAGCAGGCACGCCGCGAGGCAACGGCCAGCAGCACGCCATCCGCCGCGTGAGAGGCACAGCGCGAGTCCCGCGGTGATGGTCATGGCAGGCGCCCCAACTGCTCTGCCAGCGCCTGCAGCCTAGGCGCCTCGATGCGCGTGGCGGCAAGCCAAGCCAGGGCAGGTTCCGCCGCGGCCTTGTCGCGCGCGGCGAGCGCGGCTTCGAGCAGCACCCGTGTGTCGGCCGGCTCGCGTTGCAGCGCGAAGTTGCGGCGCGCGAGTTCGAGCGCTCGCCGGGCGTCGCCCTGCAGTTCGAGCAGGAAACGAGCCTCCTCCTTCTCGTGCAGCGCATCGCCCAGGCGTCGGGCGGCGTCGAACCGGGCCGCCAGTTCGCGCCGGTGCTGCGTCGCGGCCGGTTCGCGCAGCCGGTGCGTGGCGATCGCCAGGCGCAGCAGCAACACGTCGACGCGCTCGCGGCCGGCGAGCAGGGTCTTCACCTCCGCAGGCCGGTCATGGTCGAGCAGGAAGTCGGCGTATGCGGCCTGCAAGTAGAAATCGCGCGCGTCGATCGCCAGGGCCTCTCGGTAAGCGGCCTCTGCCGCCTGCGGTTGGCCCCGGCGCTCTTCGGTCTCGGCAAGGCGGGTCAGCACCCAGACCCGTTCGGCGTCGCTGGCAATGCCCGGCCGCGCATGCTGCGTCAGGCCCTCACGCAACGCCTTGACGGCCGCCGCTGCCTCGCCGGTGACTGCATCGACCTGCGCGCGGCAACCGATCGCCGACAGTGGCGTGGTGAGCGCGGCCACCTGCTCGCAGGCTTGCCTCGCCTCGGCGTGGCGGGCCTGGACCATCAGGATCGCGGCGCGCCAGAGCCATGCCTCGTGCGCCAGCGGGTCGGCACGCAGCACCGCGTCGAGATCGGCCAGCGCGGCTTCGAAACGGTGGCTGTACTGCAGCACCACCGCGCGCAACGTGCGCATCGCCGGCGGCGGGTCGGGCTGCGCCCACCAATGGCCGAGCGCCGCCTGCGCACAGCCCAGGTGGCGCGGATCGCCATCGGTCGAGAAGCGCCCCAGGCAGTACCGGGCCAGCGCCGCCGACGCCTCAGCATCGGCGGGGTCGCGCCGCCAAGCCGCGCGCAACGCAGCCAATGTGCGCGCGTCTGGATCATTGGCGCGCGCCGGCACGCGCTCGAGCACCTCGTTGTCCAAGGCTGGAGTCCGTGGCTGGGCGGTCGCTGCGGCTGAGCACACGCTGAAGAACACGAGGGCCAGCAGCCGCAGGGTCGCTGAGACGGTTGGATACAAGGACATGGCGGCCGATGCTACTTTCGCGCGGGCGGGTTCCACGGCTTAGCGAGTCCCGACGCCGAAGGCACCCCTTGTCAACGGCCCCAGCCCGGCGCCGTTAAAGCACCGGCCGGGCTCGATCCCGGCTCTTCCAACACGAGACCACTCGTTTTCCCTCATCTTTCGAAAGAGACTTTCCCATGAGCAAGATCCTCGCCGCGCTCGTCGCCACGGCCTTCGCCGCTGCCACCTTCACCGCCCAGGCCGCGTCGCACGCCGCCGCCGCCCCCGGTGGCAAGGCCGAAGCGGCCAAGCCGGCAGCTTCGAAGCCGATGGCCGACAAGCCGGCCAAGCCGGCGGCCGCCAAGCCCGCCAAGCCGATGGCCGACAAGCCGGCCAAGCCTGCCGCGGCCAAGCCCGAAGCCGCCAAGCCCGCCGCCGCTGCCGCGTCGAAGTAAGCAGCGAATCCCGTTGCCTCAAAGGCAGGGCCTCGGCCCTGCCTTTCTCTTTGCGCACTCGGAAGCGGGCCTCGCCGCAGGGCGGCCGAAGTGCCATCGGTTAACATCGCGGGGTAGTTGTGCACGAAGACCGTCCCTTCGCAGGTCTCTTCATCGACCCGCAATGCTCTTTGCGGGCGCAAGTCGAACCCCCCGGTTGATGACCTTCTTGGTGTAACTGCACCGTGCTGCCGCATGGCGGCGCGGCAACCTGAGAGGACAGCGACATGAGTACGGAAAACACGACCCAGACGGGCACCGTGAAGTGGTTCGACGACGGCAAGGGCTTCGGCTTCATCACGCCCGACGGCGGCGGCAAGGACCTCTTCGCGCACTTCAGCGAGATCAAGGCGAGCGGCTTCAAGTCGCTGGCCGAGGCGCAGCGCGTTCAGTTCGAAGTGACGCAAGGCAAGAAGGGCCTGCAGGCTTCGAACATCCGCCCGGCCTGACGACTTGACACACGTTGCCGGCGCAGCCGGCATCCTCGACGTGGCAGGGCTCGAAAGCCCTCTTTGCCACTTTGCCACCACTGCTCGCAGCGCCGGTTCGCGCCGGTGACCCCAGGATGGACCCTTGGCCAAAGAAGAACTGATCGAGATGAACGGCGTGATCGCCGAAGTGCTGCCCGACTCGCGCTACCGCGTGACGCTGGACAACGGGCACTCGCTGGTCGCCTACACCTCCGGGCGGATGCGCAAGCACCACATCCGCATCCTCGCGGGCGACAACGTCTCGCTGGAGCTCTCACCCTACGACCTGAGCAAGGGCCGCATCACCTTCCGGCACCTGCATCGCCCGCCGCCCGGCGGTGGTGGGGGTGGCGGCAACTCCGGCGCCCGGCGCCGCTGAAACACTCGCAAGCCCTGCACTTGGCGGGGCTTGAAGGCGCGAGGGCGCCAAGCCGCCCGTGCGTTCGATGCGAGTCTTGGTGCGACTGCGAGATCTGGTGCGCGTTTCGGCGTGCGCTCAGTGCGCGCTGCCCACCTTCTCGCCCGCCTTCAACCGATAGGCCGTGCCGCAGTAGGGGCAGCGCCCCTCGCCGGTCTTGGCCACGTCGATGAACACCTTCGGGTGATTGCTCCACAAGGGCATCTTCGGGTTCGGGCAGAAGGTGACCCCGGGGCCGAGCAGGTCGGCCGCGCCAAGTTCGACAGTGGACTTCGGTGGCATGTCGTTCATCGCCGCCTCACACCGGCGTCAGCCATTCGGCGTACTTGGCATTGCGTCCGTTGACGATGTCGAAGAACGCACTCTGGATCTTCTCGGTGATCGGGCCGCGGGAACCGCTGCCGAGCTCGATGCGGTCGAGCTCGCGGATCGGCGTCACCTCGGCCGCCGTGCCCGTGAAGAAGGCCTCGTCGCAGATGTAGACCTCGTCGCGGGTGATGCGCTTTTCCACCAGCGGCAGCCCGAGGTCCTTGCAGATCGCGAAGATGGTGTTGCGCGTGATGCCGTTCAGCGCCCCGGCGCTCAGGTCCGGCGTGTAGACGACGCCGTTCTTGATGACGAAGAGGTTCTCGCCCGCGCCCTCGCTCACGAAGCCCGAGGCGTCGAGCAGCATGGCCTCGTCGTAGCCCTCCTCGGTGACTTCCATGTTGGCGAGGATGCTGTTGGTGTA
>JAEUPE010000238.1 GCA_016790435.1 Rubrivivax sp.
CGCCGACGAGGAAGCCGCGCGCGCGGCTGTCGGCGGCGCAGAAGATGAGGTCGCCCACGCGCTGGAAGCCGAAGCACGAGTAGAAGATGTAGAAGGGCAGCATCGGCACGCCGTGCGCGCTGTAGGCGGTGGCGGCGGCGAGCCAGCTGCTCACGGCGCCTGCTTCGTTGATGCCCTCCTCGAGGATCTGCCCCGACTGGCTTTCCTTGTAGTACAGCAGCTCGTCGCGGTCTTCGGGTTCGTAGAGCTGCCCCTGCGCCGCGTAGATCGCGAACTCGCGGAAGAGGCTTTGCATGCCGAAGGTGCGTGCCTCGTCGGCGACGATGGGCACGATGTGCTTGCCGATCGCCGGGTCGCGCAGCAGTTGCGTCAGCTGCTGCACGAAGACCATCGTCGTGCTCTGTTCGCGCTGCGCCTGGCGCTCGATGAGGCGGGCGGTGTCCGCCGCGGCGGGCGCCGGCAGCGAGACCGACTTGCCGCGCCGCGCCGGCAGGTAGCCGCCCAGCGCCTCGCGCCGCGCATGCAGGTAGCGCATCTCGGGGCTGTCTGCGGGCGGCTTGCAGAACTTGAGCGCCACCACGTCGGCCTCGCTCATGGGCAGCGCGAAGCGGTCGCGGAAGGCGAGCAGCGCCTCGTCGTCCAGCTTCTTCTGCTGGTGCGAGCCCATCTTGCCCTGGCCCCAGTGGCCCATGCCGTAGCCCTTCTTCGTCTGCGCCAGGATGACGGTGGGGCGGCCCCCCTGGCCGGGGCGCGGGTTCACGGCGGCGTCGTAGGCGGCGTGGATCTTCACCGGGTCGTGGCCGCCGCGCTTGAGGCGGTCGATGTCCTCGTCCGAGAGGTGGGCGACGAGCGCCTGCAGTTCGGGGTACTTGTTGAAGAAGTGCTCGCGGTTGAAGCGGCCGTCGGTGGCGGCGTACTTCTGGAATTCGCCGTCCACCGTCTCGTGCAGGCGCTTGACGAGGATGCCCTCGTGGTCGCGCGCGAAGAGCGGGTCCCAGTCGCCGCCCCACATCAGCTTGATGACGTTCCAGCCGGCGCCGGCGAAGAGGCCCTCGAGCTCCTGCACGACGCTGCCGTTGCCGCGCACCGGCCCGTCGAGGCGCTGCAGGTTGCAGTTGACGACGAAGACGAGGTTGTCGAGGCCCTCGCGCGCGGCGAGGCTCAGGCCGGCGAGCGACTCGGGCTCGTCCATCTCGCCGTCGCCGACGAAGGCCCAGACCCTGCGCTGGCGCCCCGGGCCGGGCTGCGCCAGGCCGCGGTCGCGCAGGTAGCGCATGAAGCGCGCCTGGTAGATGGCGGTGAGCGGCCCCAGGCCCATGGAGCCAGTCGGGAACTGCCAGAAGTCGGGCATCAGCCAGGGGTGGCAGTAGCTTGAGAGGCCACTGCCGTGCGTCTCCTGCCGGTACAGCTCGAGGTGGCGCTCCGACAGGCGCCCTTCGAGGAAGGCACGTGCATAGACGCCGGGCGAGGCGTGCGGCTGGAAGAAGACGAGGTCGCCTTCGCTGGTGCTGCTGCCGTCGCGGCCGGTGCCGGGCAGCGCGCCGTCGCCACTGCCGCGGAAGAAGTGGTTGAAGCCGACCTCGAAGAGGTCGGCGATGCTGGCGTAGGTGGCGATGTGGCCGCCGAGCTCGGCCGACTCGCGGTTGGCGCGCACGACCATCGCGAGCGCATTCCAGCGCACGATGCCGGCGATGCGCGCCTCGAGCTCGAGCTGGCCGGGGTACTGCGGCTGGCCGTCGAGCGCGATGGTGTTGACGTAGGGCGTGTTCAGCACCGGCGGCACCGGCACGCGCAGGCGGCGTGCCTCGTCGAGCAGACGACGCAGGATGTAGGTGCCGCGCTCGCGGCCCTCGGCGCGCACGAGCGTCTCGAAGCCCTGGAGCCACTCGGCCGTTTCGGTGGCATCGCTGTCGGGTGGCATGACGCGCCAGAAGGCCGCCGTGACGGGCGAAGTGGCGTCGCCCTCGGGCGCAGCACTCCGGTCAGGCGGATCTTCGGGCTTTGCGTTCACTGGACGGCACCTTGGGTCAGCGGCCCATTCTCACGGGATCTCAAGGGATTTCCACCGCCAGCCGGCCCCCGTTCCGGGCGCGAGAGCAGCACAAAGCCACCTTGCTGCGCCGCTCGGTGGCGGTGAGGCAATGGTCGCGGTGCTCCGGTTCGCCATCCGCCCCCTGGGCCAGCGGCACGACGCAGGTGCCGCATACGCCCTGGGCGCAGGAGGTGGGCACGTCGATGCCGAGGTCGTGCAGGGCATCGACGGCGCTCTGGTCGGCGGCCACCGGCACCTCGATGCCGCGGCCGGGCACGACGAGCGTGAACGGCTCGTCGGCGCTGGCCCCGGCGCTGGCCGCCTCCGTGGGCGGCGCAAAGTACTCGAGGTGCACTTGCGCTTCGGCCCAGTGCGCCGCCGCGTCGAGCACGGCGCGCATGAAGCCGGCCGGACCACACAGGTACAGGTGCGTGCCGGGCGCGGGCTGGCGCAGCAGCGCGGCGATGTCGAGGTGCTGCGCCGGCGGACCGCCCTGGCCGCCGGCGGGTTCGTCGAGGTGCAGGCGCACGCTCGAGCCCAGTGCCGCCAGGGCGTCGGCAAACGGCAGGTGCGCGCGGCTGCGCGCGAAGACGCACAGCGTGAACGGGCGCCCGCCCCGATCGAGCTGCTCGGCCATCGCCAGCAGCGGCGTGAGGCCGATGCCGCCGGCCAGCAGCAGATGGTGGTGCGCCTCGGCGTGCAGCGGGAACGTGTTGCGTGGCGTGCCGATGGCCAGCAGGTCGCCCTCGTGCACGCGCTCGTGCAGCGAGGCGGAGCCGCCGCGACTGGCCGGCTCGCGCTTGACGCCGATGACGTAGCGCGCGCAGCCGGCCGCGCCGTCGGCGTGGGCCGAGAGGTCCGCGGCGCGCGCCAGCGAATACGGGCGCATGAAGCCACCCGGCAGCCAGACGTCGATGTGCGCGCCCGCCTCGTAGGCCGGCAGCGTGCGGCCCCAGGGGTGCACGAGCTCGAACGCGGTGACCTCGTCCGTCAGGCGCCGCTTGCGCGCCACGCGCACGGTGAGGGTACGGTCGAGCATCGGCTTCAGCGCCTGACTTGCGGGATGAAGGCGGTGCCCTCGACCTCGATGCGCACCTCGCGGCTGGGCAGCATGCCGCTCACCTCGACGACGGTGCTCACCGGCGGCTCGCCGGGGTAGAACAAGCGGCGCACGCGGTTGTAGAGCGGGTAGTCGCGCAGGTCGGTGAAGTACTGGACGAGCTTGAACACGTCGCCCATGCCCCCGCCGGCCTGCTCGGCGAGTTCGCGGATGCGGTTGAGCACGAACCAGCTCTGCACCAGCACCGGCGCCTGGAAGATGTCGACGCTCATCTCGCCGGTCTCGCCGAGCTGCTGGCGGACCTCGGCCGGGAGTTGCTCGAAGGTCTGCACGACGGTGCGCGTGGCGGGGTCGACGGCGATGACGCCGGAGAAGTAGACCATGTCGCCGATGCGTTTCATGGCGGCGTAGCGGGCTAGGGGCTGGCCGGTGGTCATGGTTTTGTCCTTCTGCTGCGCAGGGCTGGTTGAGGGGCTTTCGGGGGCGACTGGCTTCAGTCGAGGCAGGCCGGGTCTCGGCCCGGCAGCCGAGTCACTTTCATTTGCTGGCCCAAATGAAAGTAACCAAAGCAAAGGGCCTGATGTCCTGCACTGATTGATTGCTTGCTGAGGCGGGCCTCTATCTGGCCGGCGCGCTTCGGCGACAAACACCAACGATCGAGCCTAGCGCTTCGAGTCGCGCTCGTGAGTTCGGGCCCGCCGCAGCGCGCGCCGTCGTCCTTCCCGAACTCGCGAGCTCGAATCGTGGCGCGCAACTGCTTCGTTGGTGTTTGTGGCCGAAGCGCGCCGGCCAAATGGAGGCCCACGTCCGAAGCAATCTGCCTTCTCAGGACATCAGGCCCTTTGCTTTGGTTACTTTCATTTGGGCCAGCAAATGAAAGTGACTCGCCCGCCGGGGCGAGACCCGGCAAGTGTCGAGTCAACCCATTCATCCGAGGCACTCCCCACTCACCGCACCGCGGACAACGCCCGCTGCACGCGATCAAGAAACCGCCCCCGATCGCCATCATCCACATTGTTCATGTCGAACAACTGCAACCAGGTCACCCGGCACCGCCGGGCCATCAGCGCCCGCAGCCCACGCACGAAGAGCATGCGCCCAGGGTCGCGCATGAGCAGCAGCCACCACCAAGGCGCCCCCGAAGTCGTGATGCAGCACAGCCAGCGGACGTGCTGCAGCCCGGCACCGGCCCGCTCGCCCTTCTTCTTTGCGATGGTGAAGGCCCGGTCCGGCAGCCAGGTGCGCTCGAGCCAGCCCTTCAGCATCGCCGGCGGTCCATACCACCAGGTCGGGTAGACGAAGACAAGGCCCTCGCTGCGCGCCAACAGGTCGACGTGCCGCTGCACGCGCGCCGCCAGCCAGGCGGTGTCGGAGATGTAGGCCTCGCGCTCGGCGGTGCTGAGCACCGGATCGAAGCCCTCGTGGTAGAGGTCGAGCAGTTCCACGTCATGTCCGGCGGTGCGCAGCGCCACGAGTGCACGGTCGCGCAGCGCCGAGTTGAAGCTACCCTCCACCGGGTGGCAATAGACCATCAGCACGCGCATGTCGCAGGCCTGCAGGGCAGTGGCGTGCTCAAGCGGTGCGCGCCATCGCCGGCGTCCAGCCGCGTGTCTTGCCCGGGTTCATCAGGCCCATCGGATCGGCACGCTTCTTGAATTCGATCTGCGCGTTGTCGATGGTCTTCATGCCGCCGTCCTCGATGGTGACGACATGCGGGTTGAAGATCGTGCAGCCGTCGGCCTCGATGCTGCGGATGAGCTCGTACTGGTGTTCGATGCCCTTCCAGCGCGTCAGCACGATGGCGAAGGTGGCGAACTCGCCATGCATCCTTGCGAACTCCTGGTGCTGCCAGACGTCGTCGCCGAAACGATCGAGTTGCCGCAGCACGGGGGCGGGGTCGAAGGGCTGCGGGTAGGCCACCTGCAGGTTGGTCCAGCCGCGGTCGACCTTCAGCACCTGCAGCGTGGTGTGGTTGTAGGCGCATTCGTAGGCCGGGGGCAGGCCGGCCGCCTCGACGGCGGCCTCGTCCATCGCCATGCTCACGGCGCCGCCGTGCGCCTGCACGATGCCCGTGAAGGCGCTCAACGAACCCGGCGCCACCATGGCGAAGATGGCATGCCGGTCGGCCGGGAAGCGGTGCTTGAGCGTCGTGTAGTAGGGCGCGAAGCGGCGGTCCACGGCCGAGAGCAGGAAGATCTCGAGCGCCGGCGTGCTGGCGGCGATGCAGGCGTCGAGCACCTGCGCGTAGTGCGGGAAGATCGCGATCACGTGCTGCCAGTCCACTGCCGGGCTGAGCGCCACCTCGACCTCGGTGATGATGCCGTTGGTGCCGAAGGCGTGGTGCACCTGCTGGATCTCGTCGCCGAAGAGCTCGATGACGCGGGGCGCGGATTCGACGGTGACGACCCGGCAGCGCAGCAGGTTGCCCGGGTCGCGCAGCACCCCGTGCAGCGTGCTGCCCACGCCGCCGAAGCCGCCGCTGATGAAGCCGGCGATGGTGGCCACGCGCCAGGTGCTGGGCCACATGCGCAGCGCCTGGCCGGTTTCGCGCACGGCCATCTCGATGTCGTAGAGGCGGGCGCCGCCCTGCACGCTGACGCGGCCCGCAGCGATGTCGAGCACGCGCCGCATGGCCGTCATGTCGAGCACCAGGCCACCGGCGAGCGGCACGCACTGGCCATAGTTGCCGGTGCCCCCGCCCCGCACCGTGAGCGGCAGGCGGTGGCGCGCGGCGACGGCGGCCACGCGCAGCACGTCGTCCTCGGTGCCCACGCGCACGACGAGGTCGGCGACGCAGTCGCGCAGCTCGCCGGCGAGGATGGGGCTGTACCAATAGAAGTCCTTGGACAGCGCCTTGCGCTGGCGCGGCTGCGCCATGACGTCGAGGCCGCGCAGTTCGGCGGCGACTTGCGCCCAGTCGGGTGCCGGATTGAGCCCGTGGTCCTCGGCGCGGTGCGAGGGCGGCGCCGGGATCGTCGCCGGGCTCGTGACCGGGGGCGTGGTCGAGGTCATGGTCGAGGTCATGGTCGGGGTCATGGCCGCGATCGACTTCGGATGGGCGCTCGCGTTCATCCCTTCATCCGTTCGAGTTCGCGGAAGTCGGGTGGCACGGCTTCCTCGGCGCTCAGGCGCTGCCCGGCGCGCAGCACCTGCCGGCCGGGGTGCGGGCGGCTCAGCACCTCGGCACTCGAGCGGCCGGGGTGCAGCACGAGGTCGGCGATCATGCCCTTGCGCAGGCCATCGGCGTTCGGCAGGCCGAGGAAGCGCGCCGGCGTGGTGGTGATGGTGTCGGCCCAGTCGAACACGGCGTCGTCGAGGTGCGCGGCGTTGGCGGCCAGCGCCAGTGCCTGCAGCATGTCGAGGTCGCCGCCGGGGAAGAAGACGTCGCGGTGGTTGTCGCTGGCGAAGGCGAGCGGGATGCCGCGCGCGCGCGCCTCGTGCACGGGCAGCAGGCCGCGCCGGCGTGGCGTGCGGCGCTGGCCAGGGTGCGTGGCAGACAGGCCGTTGTCCTGCAGGTAGAGGTTGGTGTAGGGCAGGGCGGTGAGCGTGAGGCCGCTGGCGGCGATCTCGTCGAGCAGGCGGTCGCGTTCGGCGTCGTCGAGCACGCCAAGCACGCAGGCGTGGCCGCACACCGTGCGCGTGCCGTATCCGCGCTCTCGAGCCAGGCGAGCCAGGCGCGCGACGTGGCCGATGTTGGCCGTCGGAGGGTCGAGATGCTCGTCGACGTGGAAGTCGAGCGGGAGGTCGAAGCGCTCGGCCAGTTCGAAGGCGCGCGGCAGCCACTGCAGCGGCGCGCCCGGGTAGACGAAGAGGCCCAGGGCGCCCCGGTGGACGGCGAGCGCACGCGCCAGCGTGGCCGCGGCCCCCTCGTCGGCGAGGCGGTCGATCGAGGCCAGCGAGGTGATGTGCAGGTCGATGCGGCCGGCCCACTCGCGTTTCAGCGCATTGAGCACGCGCCAGGCGAGCGGCCCCTCGGGCGCGGCGGGGTCGGGCCAGTCGACGTAGGTGTTGAGCGCGCGCGTGCCGTGCGCCAGCGCCGTGCGCAGCGCGAAGCCGATGCGGGTGCGCAACTCCGTCTCGGTCCAGCGGCCATGGTCCTCGCGCACGCGCGCCACGGCGGCGAAGAGGTCGCGTTCAGGCTTCAGGCCGGCAGCGAGCAGGTCGCCCTTGTCCAGGTGCGTGTGCAGGTCGACGAAGGCGGGCAGCACCGTCGCGCCGTCGAGGTCGAAGGTGGCTGCGCCGCCCGGTGCGCGCGGTTCGATGGCGGCGACGCGGCCCCCCTCGACGAGCAGCGCGACCGTGTCGCCCGCGGGGTGCTCGAGCAGCGCCTGCGGCACCCGAGCCCGCGCCAGCCAGTAGCGCTCGGGCAGCCGCTCGGGCCAGCGCGCGGGGTGGAAGGGGCTCATGGGTGGCGGGTCATGGGCGGCACATCATGCGCGGCAGATCATTGGCAGCGGGAGATGTGCAGCGGAACACGTGCGGCCATCAAGTCTCGCGGCGCGATTCACTCTCGTGCCAGTGCCCGAGCAGCAGGTGCGCGAGCACGGCGAGCACCACGAAGAGGGCGATGCCCAGCAGCGATACGAGGGCCAATGCCGCGAACATCATCGCAACCTCGGTGCGGACCATCGAGTCGAGGATGCGCGAGCCCAGCCCCGTGTGTCGCCCGACGGAAGCGGCGGTGAACTCGGCGACGACGGCAGCGACGAGCGCCAGCCCGCCGGCCGCCTTGAGCCCGCCGAGGAAGTGGGGCAGGGCGCTCGGCATGATCAGGAAGCGCAAGCGCTGCCAGGGGGTCGCGCCGTACAGCGAATAGAGGTCGCGCAGATGGCCATCGGCGCTCTTCAGGCCGGTGACGGTGTTCGACAGGATCGGGAAGAGGGCGACGACCCACGTGCAGACGAGCAGCGCCGCGGCCGTGCTGTCGAGATAGAGCAGGACGAGGGGTGCGATGGCGACGATGGGCGTGACCTGCAGCACCACGGCGACGGGCAGCAGGCTGATCTGCACCCATTTCGAACCTGCGAAGGCCGCGGCGAGCAGCACGCCGCCGAGCACGGCGGCGCCGAGCGCCGTGATCGTGAGCTTGGCCGTCGACCACAGCGCCGGTGCCAGGCTGCCCCAGTTCTTGACGAGCGTCTCGACCACGAGCGAGGGCGCAGGCAGGGTGCTGGGCGAGACGCGATTCACCTGCACCACCGCCTCCCATAGCGCCAGGAGCGCGGCGAAGAGGACGATCGGCGCCGCCACCGCCGCGATGCGTTCACGGCGCCGCGCACGTGCTTGGCGGCGAGCGGCGCGGCCGCCATCGATGTTGGCGGCGGCGCCCACGCCGGCGGTGGGCGCCGCCGTTGGTGCCCTGGCGGGCCGGCTGCTGGCCCGGACCGGCGGCGGTTGCGTGGATACGGCCATGCGGGTTCAGTGCTCGACGGGCACGCCCTGCGTCGCGGCGCGCAGCACCTGCTGCACGGCCCGCACATGTTCGTTGTAACGGCTGGACACCTGGAAGTCGCCGGCGTGGCGCGGATAGGGCTCGCCGATGCGGAACTCGCGCGCCACGCGACCGGGCCGCGGCGCCATGACGACGATGCGGCTGGAAAGGTACACGGCCTCGGGCACGCTGTGGGTGACGAAGATGACGGTGAAGCGGTGCTCGCGCCAGATGGCCAGCAGATCGTTGTTGAGCCGGTTGCGTGTCGTCTCGTCCAGCGCGGCGAAGGGCTCGTCCATGAGCATCAGGCGCGGCTGCGTGACGAGGGCGCGGGCGATGGACACGCGCATCTTCATGCCTTCGGAAAGCCCCCGCGGGTACGTATCGGTGAACTGGCTGAGTCCCACCATCGCCAGCGCGTCGCGCACCGTCTCGTCGGCCTGGCGGCGCGTCATCCCCGACAGCCGCAGCGGCAGGAAGACGTTGTCGAACACCGTGCTCCAGGGCATGAGTGTCGGCTGGCGGAACACACAGGCCAGTTCGCGGTCGGTGCGAGAGGCGCCGAGCGTGCGGTGAGCGGCCCAGGTCAGCTTGCCCGAAGTCGCCGGCGACAGGCCCGCAAGCAGCCGCAGCGCCGTGCTCTTGCCGCACCCCGAGGGGCCGAGGAGGCTGATGAAGTCGTGCTCGCCGATTTCGAGCGACAAGTCCTGCAGCGCCAGCGTGCCGTCAGGGAAGCGCTTGCTCACACGCTCGATCTTCACGAGTGGGCGAGGATCGGAGAGGGCGGCGGCGAGCGCGGCAGGGATGGCGGCGGCCATGGAGTGGACGAGCAAGCGTCGTGCCGCGGGAGCCGGGGCCCCAAACAGACGCTTCCCGTCGTGGGGGGCGGCAATGAAGGCAGTCTAGGAAGGCTCGGCCCGGTTGGTCAGCCGCGTTTTCCCGCAGCACGGCGCGGCGCGGCATGGCATTCGGCTCGATCCGATTCGGTGCGCCGCCTGGCCTGGTTCATGTCCCGGCGCGCCGATGGCGCGCATCATTCGCGGCGATGGCGCTCGTCGACTGGTATGTGCAGATCAAGCAGGCCCATGTCGGGCTGGTGGGTTTGAGCGCCGCGCTCTTCGTCGCGCGCGGTCTCGGCGTGCTCGCCGGCCGGCGCTGGGCGATGGCCGTTCCGGCGCGACGGGCGAGCGTGGCCATCGACACGGCGCTGTTCGTCGCGGGCCTGGCGCTGTGGTCGATGCTGCGGCTGAACCCGATGCGCGATGCCTGGCTGGGGGCCAAGTTCGGCTGGCTGGTGCTCTATGTCGTGCTCGGATCCCTGGCCCTGAAGCGCGCGAGAACGCCGGCGGCACGCGCCGGCTTCTTCGTCGCCGCGCTCGTCGTGCTGGGCACGCTGGTCACGGTGCCGCTGGCGCGCCATCCTTTGGGCTGGATCGCCGCCCTGGCCGGACACTGACCGGGGCTGGGCTATGGCGCGGCCGGGCCCGAGGGCCGGGCTGCAGCGATACTGCGCGCGCGCCACCGCGCGCGGTCCCGGCTCCGACCGCCCTCGCCGGCCTTTCGCCGGCTCTTCGCCGACCCCCTCGCCGTTGGATTTCGCCTCCTTCCTCGAAGCTCGCGTTGCCGCCTTCGTCGCCTCGCTCGCCGATCCCTGGCAGCAGGTGGCGCTGGTGGCCGCCCTGTTCGCCGGCGCACTCATCGTCGCCTCGACTGTCGTCAAGACCATCGTGCCGCTGCGCTGGCTGGCGCTCGGCGGCAATGTCGGGTTCGTGGTCTACGGGCTCGTGCAGCCGGCGCCCATGGTGTTCCTGTTGCACGCCGTGCTGCTGCCGATCAACCTGTGGCGGGTGCTCGAGATCCAGCGCCTGACTCGCCGGCTGCAGCGCGCCAACAGCCTGGGCGCGGACGAACTGAAGGTCTGGCTGCAGCCGTTCATGAAGCGGCGCCGCCTGCAGCCCGGGGCCGTGCTCTTCCGCCAGGGTGAGCGCGCGGACCGGCTCTACGTGCTCGCCGAGGGGCGGCTCGAAGTGGTCGAGGCCGGACGCAACATCGAGGCCGGGCAGATGTTCGGCGAGATCGCCTTCTTCTCGCCGGGGCAGCAGCGCACCGCCACCGTGCGCTGCGTGGAGCCCTCGACGCTGCTGTCGATCGACGAAGTGAGCTTCCGCCAGCTCTTCTATCAGAACCCGGCCTTCGGCTTCGAAGTGGCGCGCCTCATCGCGGGGCGGCTGTCGGACGATGTGTCGCGGCTGCGACGGGTCGATCCTGAGCGGCTCGGGCCGGCGCAGTGATTACACTGCCGCCGCCCCGCCAACCCCTGCCCGAAGCCCGTTGCCATGAAGCTCACGCCGGCCAGATTCCTATCCGCCATCGCCGCGCTCGCGGCCCTCGGCGCCAGCGCGATCCACGCCCAGCCCGTGCGGGAAGCGAAGTCGCTGCTGCTCGACCTTTCGGCCGAATCGCTGATCGACGGCGAGACCGCGCGCGGCATGCTCAAGGAGGGCATTCCGGCCAAGGTGTGGAAGGTGTACCCCGAGGGCAAGTGGACCTTCCTCAGCCAGGTCGAAGGCGGCCTCACGCGCGAGGGCATCTGCGTCGTCACGGCACGCGTGGTGCTGCTGCCGCGCACGGGCACCGTGCGTGCGGTGCTGTGGCGGCCGGAGAAGCGCGCCACCGCGTTCGACGCCAAGGCCGGCGCCACGCCCGAGCAGTGCAAGGCGTTGGCCAGGGACAAGCTGAAGGAAGCGATCGCCGGCGTTGTCTCGTCACTGGTGAAGACCTGACGACGGCGCGCGGGCCGGCGGTGTCGGCCCCGACGTGATCGTCGTGCGGCGCGCAGTCGGCCTGGCTCAAGGCCGCACCGCCGGCGTCTCCAGGGGCATGCCGGCGGCGCGCGACATCAGGTAGATCTCGAGCGCAGTCGCCTCGTCGCCGTCGGCCGGCAGGGGCTCGGCACGCACGCCCACTAGGCAGCCGCGCAGGCGCCGCTGCAGCGACCCCACGCCCTGCCACTCGAGCCGGTAGATCGGGTAGCCCGTGGCGTGGCCCTGCGGGATGACGCTGCCGGCCAGGCGCCGGCCGGCGAATTGCTCGTGGCACTGTGCACAGGAGAGGTCGAGCTGCCCTTGCCGCCGCCGGAAGAGCGCGCCGCCGCGGTCGCGCCATGGCACGAGGCGAGCGTCCGCCGGCGGCGCGATGGGCTGCCCACGCGACTGCAGGGCCACGAAGATCTCGAGCGCAAGCCGCCCCTCGTCTTCCGGCGGCAGAGGCGGGCCGCCGTTGCGGCGCACGTGGCAGTCCGCGATGCGTTGGCCGAGGGTGAGCGGGCGGCGCGAAGCTGCGTCCCAGGCGGGGTAGCGGGCGGCGACGCCAGCCATCGCGCCCACGGCGTGGCAGCGCGTGCACTGGGCGGCGAAGCGCTGGCGGCCATCTTCCACCCAGAGCCAGGCGGGGTTGGCGGCATCGTCGTGCTGCATGGCCTGCGTGGCTGGGCTCATGTCGGCGCGGCCCGAGCGGCGCGTATCCGGCGGCACGGGCTGCGCGCGGGCCGGCGTCGTCGCCGTCGGCGATGCTGGCGCTGCCTCGGCCGCGCCCGGCGAGGGCATCGTGCAGGCCGCGAGGAGGGTGGCAAGCCAGGCCGCGAGAGCGACGGCAGGAGCGGCGGCAAGAACGGCGCCAACGCTTCGCGCCACTCTCCCTGCGCCCTTCACTGGCCGGCCGTGCCCACGGTCACTGCGGCTTCACCGCCACGCTCACGCTGTGGGCAAACCCGCGATCGCCCGTCCAGCTGACGACGAGCGTGCCATCACCTTGCACGACGAGCGGGAAGGCGACGTAGGGGTTGGCGGCGATCGCCGGATGCAGGTCGGCGGCGAATACCTGCTCGCCCTCGAAGCGGCACTCGATGCGCCGCAGGATGTCGCGTGGCACGCGCTGGCCCTGCGCGTCGGCGCGATGGCCGGTTTCCATCGGATGCGCAACCAGCAGGCGCACCTCGAACGGCTCGCCGCGGCGCACGCGCGGCGGCAGCGTGACGAGCGCGCGCGCCGGCGCGGCGGCAGCGGGCGGGGTGCCGGCGGGCATGGGGGTGGCGGAAGGGGCGCCCGAATCGGCCATCGTGCTCAACCTTCCACGCAGGCGGCGAGGGTGACCACCACGTCCATCGCCGTCTGCCACAGGGTGCCGTCGCTCATCTGCGCCAGGGCCAGCACCTGCTGCGAGGTGGCCAGACGCATGCGTGTCGCCACGACCGCACGGCCGTTGCGGGGCGAGAGGTGGAAGACCGCCACGCTCGGCTCGGGGTTGAGCTCGGTGAATAGCGCGATGCGGCGCACGTGGTCGGCCTCGGTCATGGGGCTTTGCACGCTCACCGTCACGGGCACGGCGTTGCCGTTCTCGACGAGCTCGGCCAGGTCGAGCTTGACGCGCCCGTTGTTCGGCACCCGGCCGCCGGTGAAGGCGGCCACGGCTTGGCGCAGTGCCTCGGGTGTGGCCGATGCCGGGCGGACGGCGATGGTGGCGCCCGCGCCGACGAGCGCGCCAGCGAGTCCGCGGGCGAGCACCTGCCGGCGGCGCACGAGACGCAGTTGCAGAGGCGCGCGGTCCGCGTTCGTGTTCACTGCAGTGTCCGCAGATAGGCCACGACGTCTTCGACCTGCTGGGCATCGAACACCGGCTTGTCTTTCCAGGCGGCGCCGACGCGCGTGAGGCCTTCGGTGCGGTGGTAGGCGGGCATCGGCGTCGCCGGGTCGAGGCGCTTGGGGTCGGTGATGCGCAGGCGCAGTTGCGCGGCGCTCCAGCGTCGGCCGGCACCGGCCAGGTCGGAAGCGAGGTTGCCCTGCTGCGCCACCTCGGGAATGGGGGCGCGGTGGCACAGCAGGCACAGCCCCACCTGGCGGCTGGCGACGAGCGCGCGGCCGCGCGCCGCGTCGCCGGTGGTGGTGCCGGGCAGCGGTTGCGGCACGCCGTCGCCGACCACCGCAAGTCCGGCAGCGGCCAGCAGCAGCGCGCCGGCACCCATCCCGATCAGGCCCGCTTCAGGTCCTGCTGCTTCAGCGGCAGGTCGCGGATGCGCTTGCCGGTGGCGGCGAAGATGGCATTCAGCACCGCCGGCGCGGCCACCGCGATGGTGGGCTCGCCGACGCCGCCCCAGAAGCCGCCTGAGGGCATGACGATGCTCTCGACCTTGGGCATCTGGTTCATGCGCAGGGCCGGGTAGGTGTCGAAGTTCGTCTGCTCGATGCGGCCATCCTTCACCGTGCACTCGCTGAAGAGCGCGGCGCCCAGGCCGTAGACGAACGAGCCTTCGACCTGCGCCTCGATCTGCTGCGGGTTGACGGCGTGGCCGCAATCGGTGGCGGCGACGATGCGGTGGATGGTGAGCGCGCCCTCGGCGCTTACCGACACCTCGGCGCAGGCGGCGACGTAGCTGGCGAAGCCGTGTGTCTGCGCCAGACCGCGGAACACCTTCTGCCCACGCACGTCGGGCGCCGGCGTGCCCCAACCGGCGCGCTGTGCCACCGCCTCGAGCACCGCGAGGTGCTTGGGGTGGCCCTTCATCAGCGAGCGGCGCATCTCCAGCGGGTCCTTGCCGGCGGCATGCGCGACCTCGTCGATGAAGCACTCGACGTAGATGGCGTTCTGGTTCAGGTTCACGCCGCGCCAGAAGCCCGGCGGCACATGCGGGTTGCGCATCGCGTGGTCGATGAGCAGGTTCGGGATGCCGTAGCCGAATATCGCCTCGCCGCCGCCGTTGTTCAGGCCCTGGAAGACCACCGGGTCGCGCCCGTCGCGGATGTTCTGCGGGAACACCGCGGCCAGGATGCTCTGGCCCGAGATGCGCATGTGCAGCGCGTTGAGGTTGCCCTGCGCATCGAGGCCGGCGGTGAGCTTGCACATCGTCACCGGGTGGTACCGACCGTGCGTCATGTCCTCCTCGCGGCTCCACAGCAGCTTGACCGGCGTGCCGGGCATCTGCCGCGCAATGGCCACCGCCTGGCGCACGTAGTCGGTCATGCCGCGGCGGCCGAAGCCGCCACCCAACGGCAGCTTGTAGACGTCGCACTGCTCGGGCTTCAGGCCGGCCGCCTCGGCCGTGGCGGCCAGCGCCGCCTCGCCGTTCTGCGTCGGCGCCCAGACCTCGCAGCGCTCGGGCGTCCAGCGCGCCGTGGCGTTCATCGGCTCCATGGTCGCGTGGTTCTGGTGCGGGTAGCTGTACACCGCCTCGACGCGGCGCGCCGCGCCGGCCAGCGCCTCGCGCGCGTTGCCGCTGCTGTTGCCTACCACCGCCTGCTCGGCGGCGAGGCCTTCGCGCAGCATGGCCTTGACGGTGCTGTCCTGCACCGCGGCGTTGGGGCCGAAGTCGTAGTCGATCGGCAGCGCGTCGAGCGCCTTCTTCGCCCGCCACCAGGTGTCGGCCACGACGGCGACGGCGGAGTCACCCACGGCCACGACCTTCTTCACGCCGCGCATGCCGCTCACCTTGGCGGCATCGAAGCCCTTCACCTTGCCACCGAAGACGGGGCAGTCCTTGATGGCCGCGCTGAGCATGCCCGGCAGCACGAGATCGGCACCATAGACGAGCGAGCCGTTGGTCTTCTCGACCGTGTCCAGGCGCGCCAGGCGCTTGCCGGCGAGCTTCCAGGTCTTCGGGTCCTTGAGCACCACGTTCTCGGGCGGCGCCACCTTGGCGGCCGCGGCAGCCACCTTGCCGTAGGTGGTGCGGCGGTTGCTCGCCGCGTGCGTGATGACGCCGGCTTCGGCTCGGCATTCGCCGGCGGGCACCTTCCACTCGTCGGCGGCGGCCTGGACGAGCATCATGCGCGCCGCGGCCCCGCCCTTGCGCACGTAGTCCTGCGACTCGCGGATGCCGCGGCTGCCACCGGTGGAGAAGTTGCCCCACACGCGCTTGCGCGCGAGGTTCTGGCCGGGGGTCGGGTACTCGGTGGTCACGCGGGCCCAGTCGGCCTCGAGCTCCTCGGCGACGAGCTGCGCCAAGCCCGTGAGCGAGCCCTGGCCCATCTCGCTGCGCGCGATGCGGATGATCACGCGCTCGTCGGGCTGCACGACGACCCAGGCGTTGACCTCGGGCGCCGCGCCCTGGGCCTCGGCGCGGATCGGGAAGCCGAAGACGAAGGAGCCGGCGGCCGCGGCCGAGGCGGCACCGGTCGAGGCGATGAACTGGCGACGGGTCAGGGCGGCGGCGTGGGTGTTCGAACGGGCGGTCTTCATCAGGCGCTCCTCACCACGTGCACGATGCCGAGGTCGGCGCGCGTCTCGCCGGCCGCGAGCTTGATGGCGGCGCGCACGCGGTTGTAGGTGCCGCAGCGGCAGATGTTGGTCATGGCCGCGTCGATGTCGGCGTCGGTGGGCCGCGGCTTGTCCTTCAGCAGCGCCGCGGCGGCCATCAGCATGCCGCTCTGGCAGTAGCCGCACTGCGGCACGTCGAGCTGCACCCAGGCCTTCTGCAAGGCGTGCGTGGTGGAAGGGGACAGCCCTTCAATGGTGAGGACCTTCTGGCGGGCCTGCACGGCCGACACGGGCAGCACGCAGCTGCGCACCGGCGCGCCGTCGACGTGCACGGTGCACGAGCCGCATTGCGCGATGCCGCAGCCGTACTTGGTGCCGGTGAGGCCGAGCTGCTCGCGCAGCACCCACAGCAGCGGCGTGTCGGGCTCGGCGTCATGCTGCATGACGCGCCCGTTGACATTCAGTTGGGCCATCTCGTCTCCGTTTCGTCTCGGCTTCTGGTGGGCCGGCGGGCGGCCCCCTCGGCAGGGGACGCTGCCGCTGGTCGCCGATGATGCACGCGTTCGCGACCCGCCGCGCACTGGGGGTGTTCCCGGTCGGCGGCCCCATCGGTCCCCCGGGCCGGCCCGGGTTGACTGTGGCCATTCGGCGCCCTCTACTGGCACGGTCAACGGGCGTGATCAGCGCCCGATCGAACGGAGTACGACATGGGACGCAACGTCAGCTTCAACCGCCCCGACGGCCAGGCCCTGCAGGGCTACCTCGCCGAGCCGAAGGGCGCACCGGGCGCGCCGGCACTTGTCGTCATCCAGGAGTGGTGGGGCCTGAACGACCAGATCCGCGGGGTCGCCGACCGCTTTGCCGAGGTCGGCTACCGCGCGCTCGTGCCCGACCTGTACCGCGGCAAGAGCACGGTGGAGGCCGAGGAGGCGAACCACCTGATGACCCACCTCGACTTCGGCCAGGCCGCCGGGCAGGACGTGCGCGGCGCCGTCAACTATCTGAAGGGCAGCGGCAGCGCCCGCTGCGGCGTCACGGGCTTCTGCATGGGCGGCGCGCTGACGACTCTCGCCGCGGTGCACGTGCCGGAAATGGACGCCGGCGTCATCTGGTACGGCTACCCGCCGCTCGAGTATGTGGACCCCGCCAAGATCAAGGTGCCGCTCCTGGGGCATTGGGCGACCCGCGACGTGCCGTTTCCCATTGCCGGTGTCGATGCGCTCGAGGCCAAGCTGCGCAGCGGCGGCGTGGCGTTCGAGTTCCACCGCTACGACGCGATGCACGCCTTCTTCAACGAGACGCAGGTGGGCGAGAAGAAGCTGCTGCCGGTGATCGAGTACGAACCATCGGCCGCAGCGCTGGCCTGGTCGCGCACGCTCGCCTTCCTGGGCCGGCACTTGCGCTGAAGGCGGGGCCGGGGCCGCAGCCCCGGGCCCTGCCGCCGTGCCTTGCCGGTTCGGGCGTCGAACCCGGGCCGCGGTCCTCCATCACGAACTGGAGGAAGGTGAGCCATTTGCGACACCGGTCCTGCGTAGGCCAGTGGGGAACCCGCAGGGGTCATGCTGAAATCCTGCCCACCCACTCAGCCGCCACCATGCTGCCCGCTTCGCTGCGCTTCATCTCCCGCTCCGGAATCACTTCGCGCGCTGCCGCTTCGGTCGTGTTCGGCCTGGCCCTCGCTGCCGGCCCAGCCGCCGCCCTGGCCCAGCGCCCGCTCAGCGAAGCGAGCGTCGAGTCGCTGGTCGCAGCCCTCTCGGGTGGCGGCCGTGCGGGTGGCGGTGGGGATGGGCCGGCGACACGCTCGTTCCGCCGCACGCAGTTGCCTGACGCGGCCAGCAACCTGTGCGCCGAATCGGCCAAGCCGGCCCCGCGCGCCGCCGCGGCGCCGCGGCCGGCTGACGGCCCGGCACGCCGCAACCTCGAGGTGGTGCCGTATGCCGGCGACACGACGCCTGGCGTCAACCTCTCGGTGCAGTTCGCCACCGGCTCAGACCGCCTGGCCGCCGGCGACCGCGGCCTGCTCGACAACGTGGCGGCGGCCCTGAAGTCGCCGACGCTCGCCAGCGAGAGCTTCGCCGTTGCCGGCCACACCGACACCACCGGCGACGCGCGCATCAACCTGGAGTTGTCGTGCGCGCGTGCGTTGGCGGTGCGACGCTACCTGGTGGACAAAGGCGTGGCCGAGGAGCGCCTCACGGCCTATGGATTCGGCAGCGTGCGCCCCCTGGAAGGCGATGCCGCCGCCGCGGCGAACCGTCGCGTCGAAGTCCGCAAGGCACCCCAATGACCGCGCGCAATCGCTGCCCGAGTGACACGTTGCACGCCGGGTGGTCATTGCATCCGACGTCGGGCGTTGAGGGCGCACCGTGCATGGAGTAACGTCCCCGTTGCAGGAGGGGGCATGGTGTCACCGGCCATCGTCTGGCGGGCGCCGCGGCCTCTGCGTTCCGGACACTGAAGAGCGGCCGGCCACGGCCGATAACTCGCCATGATGACCCGTACTCCCCGTCCCCGCCGACTTGCCGCCGCCCTCTCCGTGGCGGCCGCCTGCCTGGTGATGACCCTCGAGGCGCACGCCGCGCGGCTCGCGCTCGTGGTGGGCAACGACAGTTACCAGCACGCCACCAAGCTGCGCAACGCGCGCAATGATGCCAACGCCATCGGCCGCGAACTGGAGTCCGCCGGCTTCTCGGTGACCCGCGTGCTCGATGCCACTCGCGATGGCATGGACGAGGCTCTGGGCGGCTTCCTGCGCCGCATCCAGAAGGGCGACGAGGTCGTCTTCTTCTTCTCCGGCCATGGCTCGCAGCCGCCCAACCTGGGGCCGCACCTGCTGCCGATCGACATCAAGCCCACCGACAACCGCGTCATCGAGCGCAACGGCCAGTCGCTCGAGAAGCTCACCGACGAGCTGAACCAGCGCGCCCGCTTCTCGCTCATCATCATCGACGCCTGCCGCGACGATCCGCTGCGCGAGAGCGCGACCGGCCGCTCGATCGCGCCGGGCTCGACGCTCACGCGCATCGAGACGCCCAAGGGCTCGCTCGTCATCATGGCGGCCTCCAAGGGGCAACAGGCGCTCGACCGCCTGGGCAACAACGACCCCGTGCCCAACGGCCTGTTCACGCGCGAGCTGATCAAGCACATGCGCATCAAGGGCTTGTCGGCCGTCGAGATGCTGCGCAAGGTGCGCACGAGCGTGGAGTCGACGGCCGAGACCGTCAACCACAAGCAGCGCCCGGCGCTGATGGACGAGTCGTCGTCCGACTTCTTCTTCTACCCGGGTGGTGGTGGTGTGGCCGCGGCCCCTGCGCCGGCGCCCGCGCCCGCATTCGAGCCGCCGCGCGCGACGCCGCCGCAAGGTGGCGGCACGCCGGTCTCGGTGCCTGCGCCCGTGGCCAGCCCGCCGCCACGGGTCACGACGCCGCCGGCCCCGATCGGCGGCGGCGCGCCCAGCGTTGCCGATGCGCAGCGTGAGTTCGACACCTGGGAGCAAGCCCTGCGCGCCAATACGCGCTCGGCCTTCGAGAGTTTCCTGGGCCAGCACCCGAACGGCCGCTACGCGGATCGGGCGCGTGCCCGCATCGCCCAGTTCGGCGCGCCAGCGCCCGCCGCCGCTGCGCCGGCCCCGGCGCCCGCCCCGGCGCCTGCCGTGGCGAACAACCCCGCCGCCGAGTTCGCGATGTGGGACCGCGCGCAATCGAGCAACCGGCGCGCCGACTACGAGGCCTACCTGCGCCAGTTCCCCAACGGCCGCTACGCCGACCGCGCGCGCGCCGCGTTGCCGAAGGCGCAGTGAGCGCGAAGACCGCCAGCCTCGAAAGGTTCGACGCATTGGACGGCTGCCGCAGGCAGCCCGAGGAATCCCCGACCACCACGACCACCACCATGACCATGAAGATCAAGACCCTCCTCGCCCAAGCCGCACTCAGCGGCGCGCTGCTCTTCGCCGCCGCTGGCCCGGCGCTGGCCCAGACTTACACCAAGGACCAGCTGCAGCAGACCTTCATGGCCTACCTGTCGCAGGAGGGCTACAACCCGAACATCACGCAGGCCGGCAACGTGCGCTTCCGGCGCGAGGGCAAGTTCTACATCATCTACGTCGACGAGAAGGACGCGGAGTACTTCCGCCTCGTGCTCTCGTTCAGCGCCGAAGACAAGTCGCCGCAGGCGCGCCTTCGTCGCCTCGAAGGTGCCAACCTCGCCACCACCGAGACCAAGGTGGTGAAGGCCTACATCGACAGCGACGGCGACCCCAACTTCGCCTGCGAGATGTTCCTCATCGTGCCGGGCGACTTCAAGACGCACCTGTCGCGCCTGCTGCGCGCCATCGACACGGCTTACGACAAGTACAACCGCAAGATCGCCGAGATGCGCTGAGAAGCGCTGAGCGCATTCGCCGGCCGCCGGAAGATCGGCGCCGAGGCCTCGCGGGGCCTCGGCGCCGATTTCATTAGGGCCTGTCTCCGCGCCGGAGCGGCCGGCGGGGCTTCACTCGCTGCGCGCGGGGTCGCCGACGCGGCCGATGAAGACCGGCACGCCGCTCGCACGGTGCATCACCACGAAGGCGAAGGCGCGGTCGACGGCGCAGGCGGGCGGCGCCGCCAATGTCTTGGGCTTGACCGTCGCAGCAGCAGCGGCCACGGCCTCGCCGCCTTGCTCGTCGATGGCGATGCCGGCGGCATGGTGCACGTCGTCGACGTGCGAGCCGGGGGCGGCGCGGCCGAGCATCGGGCGCAACTCGGCCTTTTCGGTGAATGCCGTCTTGACGCCGAGGCGTTCGAGCGCGGCCTTGATCGAGCCCGCCTTCGGCGCAAAGCTGAACTTCGGCATCGCGAAGCTGCAGCGCACGGGTTGCGGCGACACCAGCGCCGCCTGCCAGTTCGCGAACGTGGCACCGGTCAGCCCTTTGAGCAAGGTGTCCACGCCAGCGCTGCCCGCAGCGGGTGCCGGCATCGCGACCACGAGGTCATAGGCCGTGGCGAAAGGCAAGGCATAGAGCTGCGTGCCGTCGACCACCGCCTGCGCGATGGCGCGCTCGTCGTTGAGCGTCGGCACCGGGGTCGTGCCGCCGGATGCGGCTTGGAAAGGCCGCGGCTCGGTCTGAGCGGCGTCGAAGGGCTTGTCCCAGGCGGCGCGGAAGTGCAACGCCGCGGTGAGCGTCACCTGCGTCGAGGGGCCGATGCTGCCGGCCGGTAGCAGCTCGGCCACCCGTCCCGCGGTGTGCTCGGCCGTCCAGCGATTGATCTGCGTGCGCGCGGCCTCGGTCTCGGCGAACGAGACCACCACTGCGTCGGCGCCATGGCGCTGGGCCAGCCGGCGCTTGAAGGCCAACGGCACCGCCTTGGCCACGGTCGGGTCGATCCACACGCGTGCAGCTTGCTGCAGGGGCGACTTCTTGCCGTCGTTGCCTTCGCGCAGCTGCGCCGAGAGCGCCGGCAGCGAGACCCGCATCGCGTGTGCGCCGGCGCGGCCGGTGCCGAAGAGCGCCTCGATCTCATGCTCGGTGGCACCGGTGGCGCCCGACTGCACCATGCCGAGCACCGTGGCCACGGCGAGTGGCGAGACGACGGCGTTCGGCCCCGGCGTCTCGCGCAGCAGCGCGAGGCCGAGATCGCCGAGCGCCGCGGTCGTGGCCCGCAGAGCGGCGGCGTCGGTCTTCATCGATGGCGCTGCCGGTGCCGCTGCAGCGGTTGGCTTGGCGCCCGGGGCCGCGAGAACCGCCGGGCCCATCGCCCCAAGCGAGACCGCCGCGAGGGTGGCCAGCGCCGCGGCGCCGGCTCGCACGGGGGTGGCGGCCGGCGCGCGCGACTCGGTCATTGCACTTCCCTGATGGCCACGACGGCGCTGGCGCCGAAGCGGCCGCTGCTGCCGCCGCTGGCGCCGGTGGCCTCGATGACCAGGGTGCGCGTTGCGGCGGTGTTGGCGCTGGCCGAGGCGAAGGCTGCGCCGGCGTCCATGTCGCGCCCGAGTTCCTTCTTGTCGGGCGAGACGATGGCCAGCAGGTAGCTCGTGCCGACCGGACCGCCCGAGCGCACGCGCCAGCTCGGGCGCGGGAAGCGATGCGTGCCCGCGGCCACCTGGTTGTTGCCGTCGAGCTTGTTGGGGAACAGCAAGTTGAAGGTCTTGCCGTCGCTGCCCACCTGCAGGATGTAGAGATAGCCCTCGCGGTTGGTGGTGACGGAGAAGTCGAGCAGGTCCTGCCCGATGCGCATGCTGTCCTTGGCCGTGGTGATGCGCACCTGGTAGCTGCGGTCGCTGGCGGCGGCGATGTCCTCCAGCGCGCTGGCGGCGCTCACCGCGCCGGTGGCACCGGCGGCCTGTGCAGCGGGCGAGGGCGCAGGTGCTGCCACCGGCGTGGGCGCCGGCGCAGGTGCGGGGACCGGTGCGGCGGCCACCGGGGCCGGCGCCGGTGCGGCGGGCGCTGGCGCGGGAGCCGGTGCGGGCGCCGGCGTGGCCAGCGCCGAGCCCCCCGTGGCGGTGGAGGTGAAGGTCAGCGGCAACTTGGTGTTGCCCTGCAGCATGATGGTCTGCTTGACCCCGAGCTTGTTGAGCCAGCCCTGCGCGCAGGCCTGCAACTCCTCGCCGTTGATGCTGCCGCTGCGGTTGCTGTCGGAGCTCGAGTCGGCCAGGCACTGCGCCCAGGTCAACGTGGCGAAGCTGCCCTTCTTGCTCGCGAACGACACCTGCGTGTCGGTGCTGGCGGCGATGTAGAGCACCTGCGGCCCGCGCTGGTCCTTCTCGAGCGTCGAGAGGCTGCGGGTCATGCCGCGCGTGTTGACGGCGTCGCCGCAGCTGTAGCCGGCGGCGACGGCCGTGTTGGCCTTGAAGTCGGGCGGCAGGAACTTTGCCTTCGTGTCGCCCGCAGCGGGCGCGGTGAGGCTACGTGTGGCCGCGCCGCCGGAGAAGCACGAGTCGTTCATCATGATGACCTGGCTCGCCTTCTGGCCCAGGCGCGTGAGCGAGGCCTGCAGGTCGCTGTCCATGAAGACGCCGCCGCGCACGTACATCGCCTCGGTGCAGCGGGCGCCGGTGCCGCCACGTGCAGCCATCTGCGTGCCATGGCCCGAGTAATAGATGAAGAGCTTGTCGCCTTCCTTGATGCGGTCGTGCATGGCGGTCAGTGCCGCGCCCACGTTCTGGGGCGTGAGCCTGGCGTTGGCGACCTCGAAGATGTTCTTGTCGGGCACGCCCATCAGCGTGGCGATCTTCTTCGCGTAGCCGGCGTCGAGGTCGATGCCGGGCAGGTCGGCGCGCGGGTCGCCGTAGTCGCCGATCCACAGGATCAGCGCATGGTTCTCGGCCATCGCGGGGGCGGCAAAGCCGGCGAGGCCGACGAGGCAGGCGGCCGCCGCGGCGCGGGCGATCGTGCGCGGAAGGGGCGCGCGCGCTTGGCCGGTGACGGTTTCCGGGCGCGCGGTGGCGGCTTGGCGGGCGAGCTTCATTCAGGCTCCAGGGTCAAGAAGGGCTACGGGGGAAGAGGGGGTCGCAAGACAGACGCTCGGGCGCTTTGCGTGGGGCGGGCCTGGCATCTGGCGGCACTGCATGGGTCTACGCAGCAACTCGGTGCGGCAAGGCGCACGGGGCGGCGGCCTCGCGGTCAGTTTGCCATGTGCCCTGCGCGCGTTACCCTCTGGCGGAAGGACGTTTTGTCCGTTTTGCCGCGCCTTTTCCCCTGTCGGCGGATGGGGCGGGGGCCGGTACCGCGGCCCCGGCGACATGTCCCTCGACCAGGCCGCGCACGAGGGGCAGCGCCTGCTCGAGCAGCGGGCCCTTCGGGCGCTGTGCCGACGAGGCCATCCAGATCGTCGTGGCCAGCCGCCTGCCGCCGGCGGTGACGATGGGCCGCGCCGCCAGTTCGCGCTCGCGTGCGCTGCCGACGATGGCGTTGAGCGCCAGCACCGCGTGCAGCGGATGGCGCACGACGAGGTCGAGGATGGCGGGCACGCTCTCCACCTCGAGCGCGACATTCGGCTTCAGACCGGCCTCGGCGAGCGCTGCCTCGGCACGCATGCGGATGGCGTGCGGGCGGCTGGGAATCACGAGCTCGTGCCTGGCCACTTCTGCCAGCGGCACCGGCCGCCCGACGAGGCCCGCGCCGCGCCGCGCCGAGACGAGGTAGAGGTCCTCGTCGACCACCGGCTGCAGGTCGAAGGCCGCCGCCGGGGTCGCGTTGTAGACGAGCGCGCAGTCGATGCGCCCCTGCATCAGCCACTCCAGCATGTAGGTCGAGAGGCCCTCGACGACGCTCAGCGTGGCCTTCGGAAAGCGGGCGCGAAACGCCTCCACCAGCGGCGTGGTCAACGTGCGCGAAAGGCTGGGTGGCAGCCCGATGGAGATGAGCCCGGCGGCGGCACCGCGCTGCTCCTCCAGGTCCTGCCGCGCGCGCTCCACCTGCTGCAGGATGCCGCGGCCGTGCGCGAGCAGCCGCTTGCCCGCCTCGGTGAGCGTGACGCCGCGGCCGTTGCGGTCGAAGAGCGGCTGGCGCAGTTCCACCTCGAGCGAGCGCACCTGGCGGCTGAGCGCGGGCTGCGCCACGCGCAGCACGCTCGCCGCACGCGTGAAGCTGCCGAGCTCGGCCACGCGCACGAAGTAGTCGAGCTGTTTCAGGTCCATGCCGGTTTCAGGTCGATGTCCGTTCCCTGCCGGCATTCTGGCAAACCATGCCGAAATGTTCTAGCAGGTAGTGCATCGATCGCATTGATGCATGGCTCGCACTGGCGAAGAATGCGCCGCCATGACGACCCGGATCAGCGCGATCTCCTCGATGGCCACCCGCTCCGTGCTGGCCGAACTCGGCCAGGCCTTCGAGCGGCACTTCGGCATGCGGCTCGACGTGCTGGCGGTCGGCGGTGTCGATGCCGCCAAGCGCGTGGCGGCGGGCGAAGCGTTCGACATCGTCTTCCTCGCTGCCGACGCGGTCGACAAGCTCATCGCCGGCGGCCACCTCGCGACGGGCTCGCGTATCGATCTCGTGCGCTCGCCCGTGGCCATCGCCGCGAAGGCCGGCGCGCCGAAGCCGGACATCGGCAGCGAAGAAGCGCTCAAGCGCGCCGTGATGGCCGCGCGCAGCATCGGCTACTCCACCGGCCCGAGCGGTGTGTTCCTCGTCAAGCTGTTCGAGCGCTGGGGCGTGGCCGAAGAGCTGAAGAGCCGCACCGTGCAGGCGCCACCCGGCGTGCCGGTGGCGAGCCTCGTCGCTCAGGGCGAGGTCGAGCTCGGCTTCCAGCAGCTGAGCGAGCTGATGAACGTGCCCGGCGTCGAGGTGCTCGGCCTCATGCCCGCCGGCGCGCAGTTCATCACCACCTTCTCGGCCGGGCTCGGCAACGATGCGGCCAACGCCGCGTCGGCGCGTGCCGCGCTCGCCTTCATGAACACCGCCGAGGGGGCCGAGATCAAGCGGCGCCACGGCATGGAACCGGCATGAAGGCCCCCCCCGGAGCGCCTTCGGCGCCTCCCCCCAGGGGGCAACGCCAGCCGCCCGGCAGAGCCGGTTCCGCGGCGTCCGCTTGGCTACGGTGCCAAACACTCGAGGAGACCCGCGCATGATCATCGACATCCACGGCCACTACACCACTGCGCCCAAGGCGCTGGAGGATTGGCGCAACAAGCAGATCGCCGGCATCCAGGACCCGGCGAGCAAGCCGCGCGTGGCCGACCTGAGGATCGGCGACGACGAGTTGCGCGAGACGATCGAGGCCAACCAGCTCAAGCTGATGAAGCAGCGCGGCTCGGACCTCACGATCTTCAGCCCGCGCGCCAGCTTCATGGCGCACCACATCGGCGACTTCGAGGTCTCTTCCACCTGGGCCGCCATCTGCAACGAGCTCTGCTTCCGTGTCGCCAAGCTCTTCCCCGACCACTTCATCCCGGCGGCGATGCTGCCGCAGAGCCCCGGCGTTGACCCGAAGACCTGCATCCCCGAGCTCGTGAAGTGCGTCGAGCAGTACGGCAACGTCGCCATCAACCTCAACCCCGACCCGAGCGGCGGGCACTGGAAGGAGCCGCCGCTCACCGACCGCCACTGGTACCCCATCTACGAGAAGATGGTCGAGTACGACATCCCGGCCATGGTGCACGTGAGCACGAGCTGCAACGCCTGCTTCCACACCACCGGCGCGCACTACATCAAC
>JAEUPE010000271.1 GCA_016790435.1 Rubrivivax sp.
GCGGCAGACTGCCCTGCGCCGCTCGGTCTGGTGGCCCCTGCGCGGAACTCGTTGCACTCGCTTCGCTCGTGCCACTCAAACACCCGCGCCGAGTCAGAGGTGGAAGCGCGCGAGTACGCGCGCGGGCCACAAGCCCTGCGCTGCTCGGCGCCGCAGAGGCGCGCCACGCCCTGCCCGCACAGCCCTTTGCCGCCACAGCCGTCGAACGCACCTCGCCCGCCATCACCCTTCTCGATCGCAACGCAGCTTCAATCTCTGTAACTCGGATCCAGCCGATCAAGCTTGCGCAGCAACGCCGGCCATTCCATCAGCCCATAGGGCCGCCGCGTCCCACGCTGGTAGTTGTTCCAGGTGGCCTCGAGCACCGGCGCCGACACCCGATTCAACGGCGAGTTGGTGGCCATCGCGGCCAGTTGCGTGCGGCAGGCCAGCTCGAGCCGGTGGGCCCAATTGAACGCCTCGCCCACCGTGCGACCGACGACGAGCGCGCCGTGGTTGCGCAGGATCAGCGCCTCGCTGTCGCCGAGGTCGGCGATGAGCGAGGCCTTCTCGGCTTCGTCGAGCACCACGCCCTGGTAGTCGTGGTAGCGCACCTTGAGGAAGCGCATTGCCGTCTGCGTGACGGGCAGCAGGCCGCATTCGAGCGCGCTCACCGCCATCGAGGCCCAGGCGTGCGTGTGGATGATGCAGGCCACCTCCGGCCGCACGGCGTGGATGGCGCTGTGGATGACGTAGCCGGCGCGGTTGATGCCGTAGTCGAGCTCGCCGTACGCCGGCTTGGCGAGGATCTCGCCGGCGAGGTTCGCCTTGATCAGGCTCGAGGCCGTGATCTCCTCGTACATCATGCCGTAGGGGTTGATGAGGAAGGCCCCGGGCTCGCCCGGCACGTGCGACGAGATGTGGTTGGCCATCATGTCGCTCATGCCATAGAGGTCGACGAGGCGGTAGCAGGCGGCGAGGTCGATGCGGGCCTGCCACTCCTCGGGCGTGCAGCGGCTCTGCATGGAAACGATCTGCATGGCGTTCCTCTCGCTCGGGTCGGTCACTCGGAGCCCAGCGTCAGCCGGCTCGGCTGGCGCTTCTCGATGGCCCACTTCAGCAGCGCCGCACTTCGGTACACGCCGTGCGCGAACTTGCCGTAGGGCATGGTGGCGACGAAGGCCATCACCGCGCCCAGGTGCGCGCACAGCAGCAGCGGCAGCGCCGCGGTGTCGCGCCACAGCGGCAGCGCCAGGCCGCTCAACCCCACCACGAACAAAAGCGCGATGAAGCCGAGGTCCATCGGCCGCTGCGCCGCAACGCCATGCTGCGCGTGGCGCCGGCGGTGCAGCCACCACAGGCCCGCCGGGCCGGCCAGCAGCCCGAGGCCGCCGACGGTGCCCAGCACCTTGGGCAGGCTCGTCCAGGCGTAGGGGGCGACCCAGCCAAAGCCGTAGTGGTAGACGGTGGCGATGCTCGTCGCCGCGAAGCACAGCACGAAGCCGTAGAACGTGAGGTGGTGGAAGCGCCGCCGCGCCTGCGTCCAGGCATCGCTCTCGTTGTGGCAGCCCTCGCCGTGGCCGCCGTCGAGGTACTTGAGGCGCAGCACGTCGTGCACCGCCTCGGCCACCGCGGCGCCCTGCTGCCCGGGCGGCGCGGCGCCGGGCGTCACCTCGCGCCAGAAGCGCGCCACGCCGAGACCGAGCGCGAGCAGCGCAAAGGCGAACACCGGCGCGAACATCCAGACCATCAGGTTGTGCGGGAAGAGCGCGTAGAAGCTGACGGCACCGGGGTGGGTGAAGAGCGCGGCGGCCGAGCCCTTCAGCGCCACGGCCAGCGCCAGGAAGAGCGCCAGCCCCGCGGCCAGCGCCAGCGCGAGCACTGCCCCGTTGCGCCGGTAGGCCGAGCCGAACGCCTCCGGCCAGGCGAAGTGTTCGTAGGTGCGCACGCGCACGCGCGCCATCGCCTGCGGCACGTTCACGGCAAACTCGTGCGGCGGCGCGTACTGGCAGGCATGAAGGCAGGCGCCGCAGTTGTGGCACAGGTTGGCGAGGTAGTGCACGTCGGCGGGCGAGAACGCCAGCCGCCGCGTCATCGCCGGGAACACGGCGCAGAAGCCCTCGCAGTAGCGGCAGGCGTTGCAGATCTGCAGCTGGCGCGCGACCTCGTCCACATCGGCCGCCGCAGGGCCCCGGCGGCCCTCGCCGCTCGCACCCGGGAGACCGTCCGCGGCGGCCTGGGCCTGGGCGACCAGCGCTTCAAGCTGCCGCACGCTGTGCCTCCCGCCCAACATCGGCCGTGGCCCCGGCCGCAAGCGCGGCGGCGGCCGACGCCCCCGCGATGCGCCCGAACGCCGTGCCGATGGTCATGCCGACGCCCGCCGTGTAGCCCTGCCCCAGCACGTTGCCGGCCATCACCTCGCCGGCGGCGAAGAGGTTGCCGCTCGGCACGCCGCCGAAGTGCACGGCAGCGCGCGCGTCCACCTTCAGGCCGAGGTAGGTGAAGGTGACGCCCGGCTTCAGCGTGTAGCCGTAGTAGGGCGGTGTGTCGATCGGCAGCGCCCAGTGCGTCTTGGGCGGCACGAGCCCCTCGGTGTGGCAGTCGTCGAGCACCGCGTGGTCGAAGGTGCCGACGCGGCAAGCGGCGTTGTACGCGCGCACGGTTTCGAGCAACGTGGCCTCGGGCACGCCGAGCTGGCGCGCGAGGTCTTCCAGCGTGTCGGCGCGCACACCGCGGAAGACCGGCGGCATGAATCGCCCCACCGCCTTGGCATCGGTGACCGAGTGCCCCACCTGCCCGGGCTGCAGCGCCACGAGGCGCCCCCAGATGGCATAGCGCTTGGGCCAGAAGTCCTCGCCCTCGTCGTAGAAGCGCCGGCCCTCGCGGTTGACCATGATGCCGAGCGAGACGCAGTCCACGCGCGTGACGATGCCGCCGTCGTACAGCGGCGCGCGCGCGTCGATGGCGACCATGTGCGCCTGCGTGGGGTCGCCGATTGCGTCGGCACCCTGCGCGATGAGGTCCTTCAGCAGCACGCCCTGGTTGAAGCGCGTGCCGCGGATGGCGAAGTTGTCGGCCGGCCACTCGCCGCGTTCGTTGCTGCCCCAGGCCTCGCGCAGCCACTCGCGATTGCTTTCGAAGCCGCCGCTGGCGAGCACGCAGGTGCGGGCTTCGATGCGCTCGCCGTTCTCCAGCACCGCCGCCACGAAGCGGCCGCCGTCGAGCGCCAGGTGCCGCACCGGCGCCTCGTAGCGCACCTGCACGCCCAGCACCTGCGCGCTGCGGTAGTAGGCGTTGACGAGCGCCTTGCCGCCGCCCATGAAGAAGGCGTTGGTGCGCGAGAGGTGCAGCGTGCCCGACAGCGAGGGTTGGAAGCGCACGCCGTGTTTCATCATCCAGGGCCGCACGGTGGCCGAGTGGCGGATGGCGAGGCGCGCCATCGCCTCGTCGGTCTTGCCGGCGGTCACCTTCTTCAGGTCCTGCCAGAACTCCTCTTCGGGGTAGGCCTCGGTGAGCACGTCCTCGGGCGCGTCGTGCATGCAGCGCAGGTTGCGCGTGTGCATCGAGTTGCCGCCGCGCCATTCGCGCGGCGCGGCCTCGAGCATCAGCACCGAGGCACCGGCCTCGCGGGCCATGAGGGCGGCGCAGAGGGCGGCGTTGCCGCCGCCGATGACGAGGACGTCGAATGGGGAGGAGGCTGGAGGCACGGGGGACACGGGAGACAAAGACAAGAGGGGAAGCTTCGGGAGAGCCAGCGCCGGCGGCGGGATTGTGTGCGACGGTCCCCGAGGGCCGGCGTTGGGAGCGCCGGCGATGCGCACCCTGCAGGCATCGTAGGCAGCGCGGCCGGGCGCGAAAACTACGGAATAGCTGCACCCGCTATAAGCGGGCGTGATACAGCCGGCACACGACGGCAGGGACACAACGGCTGGCGCGCAACAGCTGGCGCGAAGAGCGGGCCCAGGTCCCGAACGGCCACGACACCTGCCCGTTAGAACGACCCCCCGACTTGCGAGGTTTGTCGCGCTCGTGGACCCGGCCGCTGCGCTATTTCTTGCAGGTGCCGTCCCTGACAACTCGGCCGTCGGCACATTCGGTGATGACAGGAGCGCGCGCCGGGCCGGCGCTGGGCGAAGCAGCCGAGGCCGCCGCGCCCGGCGCCTCGCGAACGTACATGATCTTCTTGCGGCCGAGGTCGCACGTGCCCACCTGCTTGCCGGGTGCCGAGGCAGCCAGCTCGACCGCTTGGACGCTGAAGTTCGCGACCCCGTTGGCGCGGATGCGGGCTTCGATCGATGCGCGCAGTTCTTCGCACGTGGCCGCGAGCGCCGGGCCGGCCGCAGCCAGGAGGAGCAGGAAGGCGCCGAGGGATCGATTGATTGGGTTCACGGTGATGTTCTCGCGGCGGGTGGGGGCACGGTGAGTGCCGTGAGCGGGCGTTCTGCCTGCGAGCGCCTACCGAATGATCCATTGTCGTTCGCACGCCGGCGCCGCTCAATGGGGCCGCGCTGGCGGGGCCGCGATGGGCGGCCCATGCCACCATCACTGCCACTGCCCGCTGCGACTACCCCGCCCGCCGCAGCGCCACCGCGAACCCGCGCGCCGTGGCGGGCCGCGCCATCATCGCGCCGTACCAGCGCTTGACGTCCGGAAAATCGGCCAGGTCCACCTTGTGCCGCTCGTGCCGCCACACCCAGCCGACGATGGCGAAGTCGGCGATCGAGAGCTCGCCGGCGAAGAACTCGCGCCCGGCGAGCCGGCGGTCCATCACACCATAGAGCCGCCGCGTCTCGGCCATGTAGCGCTTCAAGCCGTAGGCGCGGTCGGTCTCGTTGTCGAGGGCGATGAAGTGGTGCACCTGCCCGGGCATGGGGCCGAAGCCGCCCATCTGGAACATCAGCCATTCGAGCACGGGCACCTGCGCCGCACGGTCGGCGGGCCAGAAGCGGCCGGTCTTCATGCCCAGGTAGAGCAGGATGGCGCCGGACTCGAAGATGCTGATCGGCCGACCCTCGGGGCCGTCCGGGTCGACGATGGCCGGAATCTTGTTGTTCGGGCTGATGGCGACGAACGCCGGCTCGAGCTGCTCGCCCCGGGTGATGTCGACGACATGCACCTCGTAGGGCAGGCCCATCTCCTCGAGCGCCACACTGATCTTGCGGCCGTTGGGGGTGTCGAAGGCGTAGAGCTGGAGGGGCGGGGTGGCGATGGGCGAGGTGGGCAGGCTGGGCTGGATGGATGTGGGCGGGATGGTCAAGGCGTCTCCTGGGGCAGTCCAGGGCGAATGATCCTCGACCGGCTCAGTCCTTCAGCCGCCAGGGCGGGTTCTTGCGGTTCTCGCCGGCCCAGTAGAGGCAGAGCACGTTGCCGCTCGGGTCGAGCAGGCGCGCCTCGCGCCACAGCCAGGGCTCGTCGCGCGGCTCCTGCGTGAATTCGAAGCCGGCGGCCTGCAGGCGGCGGACCTCGGCATCGACCTCGGGCGTTTCGAAGTACACCACCACGTGCGTGTCGGCCTCCGGCCCCGGCGGGTGCGGAGCCGTGCGGTGCAGCGAGAAGGTCGCGTCGCCGGTGGGGCACTCGAAGCGCGCGTAGTCGGGTGTGCCGACGATCTGCTTGAAGCCCATGCGGCGGTAGAAGGCCACCGAGCGGTCGATGTCGGCGGCGGGCAGGGTGATCTGATTGAGGTTCATGGCGTTGGCAGTGTCAGCGTGCCAGTGGGGGTGGCCGGGTCGAGCGGGAGTGAGGGAGGCAGTGAGAGCGGCAGGGAGGGCAGCACTGAGGGCAGCACTGAGGGCAGCAGTGAGAGCGGCACTGCGGGCTTTGGATCCAGTGAGTGACGATGGCGATGGCGATGCGATCATTGCCGCTGACCCGAGGCAGACCGTTCACCCACCGATGCGTGCGCACGCCCCCGCCCCGCGAGTCTCGGCCCGCATCGGCGCCCTCATCGTGCAGGTGGCCGCGGTGCGCGGTGTCGACGCGAAGGCGCTCATGACGGAGGCCGGCTTCGACCCCGCGTGGCTGCACGACGCCGAAGCGCGCATGCCGCTGGCGGTGGAAGAGTGCCTGTGGAACGGGGCGGCCGCGCGGACCGGCGACCCGCTCTTCGGCCTGCGCGCGGCGCAGTCCCTCCGGCCCGGCGCCTTCGACGTGCTCGACTATGCCGTGCGCACGGCACCCGACCTGCGCAGCGCGCTGCAGCGCCTCGTCCGCTACAACCGGCTGGTGCATGACTTGGCCACCTTCGATCTCGTGCCGCGAGGCGAGACCCTGCGCGTCGAGCACCGGTTCGACGGCGCGACGCGCCCCTGCCGCCAGGCGGCCGAGTTCACGCTCGCGTCGATCGTGGTGGTGGCGTCGCAGATCGGCGGCGAGCCCGTACAGGCGCTGGCCGTCGAGTTCGCGCATGCCGCGCCGGAAGGCGGGGTCGAGCCCTTCCGGCAGGTCTTCGGCGTGCCGCCGCGGTTCGGCGCACCGGTGTCGTGCGTGGTGCTGGCTCGCGAGGTGGTGGACCGCCCGGTGCCGGCGGCCGACCCGGGCCTGTCGCGCATCGTCATGGCCCACGCCGAGCAGCTTCTGGCCGCGCTCGCCGCAGCGCGCCCGGCCAAGGACGAGCGCATCGCCGCACAGGTGAGCCGCCAGCTCGCCGAGGGCATGGCCCACGGTCCAATGACGCTCGGCCAGGTGGCCCAGCGGCTGCACCTGAGCGAACGCAGCCTGCAGCGCCGGCTCGACGCCGAGGGCACGCGGTTCGCCGACCTCCTCGACGAGGTGCGCCGCGAGTTGGCGCTGCGCTACATCGCCGACGAGCGCCTTGCGCTCGGCGAAGTGGCCTACCTGCTCGGCTTCGCCGAGCCCAGCCCCTTCCACCGCGCCTTCAAGCGCTGGACCGGGAAGACGCCCGCGGCCGCGCGGCGCGGGCTTCATTGAGGACCTCGTTGAGGACTTCATTTGGGACCTTTCAGTTGGGACTTCACTGAGGACTTCATCGAGGGCACGCCTCAACGCGGCGCCAAGCCGGCGATGAAGGCCAGCAGCCGCGGCGCCACGTGCTCCGGCATCTCGAGGTGCGGGTAGTGGCCGGCCCCTTCGACCAGGAGCGGCTCGGTGCCGAGCGCCTCG
This sequence comes from Rubrivivax sp., assembly GCA_016790435.1. Taxonomy (GTDB): domain Bacteria; phylum Pseudomonadota; class Gammaproteobacteria; order Burkholderiales; family Burkholderiaceae_C; genus Rubrivivax. The sequence continues at coordinate 7,102 of JAEUPE010000271.1, forward strand.
CCCAGCCAGCGCGCCTCGGCAGCGGCGTCGGGGAAGTCGGGGTCGCGGGTGCCCATCACCACCAGCGCGGGCAGATGACGACTGCCCACGACCAGGGCCTCGGTGTCGGCCTTGGAGAGCCCGACCATCGTGCGCAGCGCGTCCATGCGACCGGGCTCGCGCAGGTTGGCCGCCAGCGCCGCCCGGGCCTGGGCATGGTCGGCGGGCTTGCGGGTGGGGAACAGGCTGTTCCAGTAGGCCAGCCAGAAGCCGACGCGCCAGGGGCCGCCGAAGCCCACCGCCACCGCCGCCTTCGCGAACCACGACGGCGAACCATCGCGCACGATGGGGCCCAGCAGGACGACGCCGCGCACCTGCGCCGGTGCCTCGTGCGCCGCCCACAGCGCCGAGCCGGCAGCGAACGAGTTGCCGAGCACCACCGCCGGGCCGGCGCCGAGGTGCGCGATGAGCGCCAGCGCATCGCGCCCGACGGCGCGGGCCGAGTAGTCGCTCCAGGTGGCCGAGGTCTCGCCGTGGCCCCGCACGTCCATCGTCACGACGCGGTAGCCGGCCTGCTGCAGCAGCGGGCGCAGGGCGCGGTACTCGGTGCGCAGGTCGCCCATGCCCGGGATGGCCAGCACCAGCGGGCCGCTGCCGCCGGTGTCGTCGTAGGCCACGCGGCCTTCGCCGACAGTGAGGAAGCGCGTGCTTGAAGGCGGCGCCGTCGGCGCGGCCGCCGCCATCGGGCTGGCGGAGAGGAGCGAGGCGCCCATCGGGCGTCGGGCGAGGGTATTCATCGGTCGTCCTGGGTCAGCGGTGAGTCGATGGCCCCACTGTGCCGCAGGCAGCAGCCGCGCGCGATGACCGCGGGCGCCGATTCGTTGACCCGCGGCGCCAGCCTCGCGCCAAGGTGGGCCATGGGATGCGTTGCCGCCCCGCCCACCTTCGCCTGCGCACCCGGGATGCCGAGGCGCGGCGCGCGCTGGGTCAGCCGCCGCTGAGCGCCAGCACCACGGCCACGAAGTCGTCCGGCCGCAAGGCGTGCTCCAGGTCGCGCACGCCGAGGCCGTTGACGAAGAGGCGCATGTTGGGCCGCAGCTGCCCCTGCTCGTCGACGACGCGAAAGCGCAGCCCGGGGTAGCGCCGGTCGAGGTCGGCGAACAGGGCGTCCAGCGTGCCGCCGGTGGCCTCGACCTGCGCCTCGCCCGTGTACGAGCGTAGCGCGCCGGGGATCAACACCTTCACGGCACCGGCCTCCCGCAACAGCGGCTCACTCGATCTCCGCCACTTCCACGGCGTAGATCTCGGGCAGGTGCCGAGCGATCAGCGACCAGCGCGCGCCCTCGTCGCGCCCGATCCACAACTCGCCGCTCGTCGTGCCCAGGTACAGCGCCGGGGCGGCCTGCGCGTCCACCGTCATCGCCTGGCGCTTGACGGTCCACCAGGCCTGGCTCTCGGGCAGGCCCTGGTCCAGCCGCTGCCAGGTGCGGCCGGCGTTGCGCGTGACGTACGCCGCCGGCTGGCCGCCGGGGCTCGTGCGCGGCCACACGGTGGCGGCGTCCATCGGGAACACCCAGGCGGTGTCGGGGTCGCGCGGGTGCACCACCATCGGGAAGCCGACATCGCCCACGCGCTTGGGCATCTTGCGGCCGATGCGTTGCCAGACGTCGGTGGTGGGGTCACCGGCGGGGTCGCCCGTGCGGTCCATGCGGTAGATGCCGCAATGGTTCTGCTGGTAGAGCCGGTCGGGGTTGGCCGGGCACAGCCGCACGCAGTGCGGGTCGTGGAAGGTGACGGTGCTCGCATCGAAACCCTCCACCACCTCCATGCCCTGGATCAGCGTATTCCAGCTGCGACCGGCGTCGCGCGACTCGTGCACGCCGCCCCCCGACATGCCGAACATCAGGTGCGAAGCGTCGCGCGGGTCGACGATGATGGAGTGCAGCTTCGGGCCGTCGGGCGTGCCGTCCTGCACCGGGCCCATCCACTCGCGGAACTGCGGGTCGTCGTTGACGGCGGGCAGCGGCGCCCAGCTGACGCCGCCGTCCTCGGAGCGGAACAGCCCCTGCGGCGACGTGCCGGCGTACCAGCTGCCGCGCTCGCTGTGATGGCCGGGGGTCAGCCAGAAGGTGTGGTCGACGGATCGCCCTGGCAGGCCGGGAAGGCCGGAAAGGCCGGGCTGCGCGCCCGGCGCGGGGCTGGCTGCCGGCGAGGCACTGGCCGCTGGCGAGGCACTGGCCGCTGGCGAGGCACTGGCCGCTGGCGCAAAAGCCGGCGGCTGCTGCGCCTCCTTCCAGTGGCGGCCCAGGTCGGTGGAGCGGAAGATCGTCGGCCCCAGGTGGCCGGTCTTGGCCGCGGCCAGCAGCGTGCGGCCGTCGCGCGGGTCGAGCTGCAGGTGGCTGACGATGTGACCGTGGAAGTGCGGGCCGTCCATGCGCCACGTCTTGCGCCGCGCGTCGCCGTGCACAAGCCAGGCACCCTTGCGCGTGGCCACCAGGAGGACGAGGCGCTTCGGCGGTGCGCCCGCGCGGCGTTTCGCGGCAGGCTTGGGCCCGGATGCGGCGGCAGCGCCCGAGGTGCGCGCGGGGGTCGACGCAGCGGGCTGGGAACGGGCACGTGTTGGGCTCATGGCGGCTTCCCGGCAAGGTTGGCTGAGGAGATACCTGAACGACGATCGAACCCGGACGATATCGACATCAGGCGGCGGCGGCAGCAGCCAAGCGCACGCGCCGCACAGGGCGACCGCATTCCGAATAGTCTCTGCCCATGTTCCCCCGTCTCACCCGGCGCCGGACTTTGGCCGCCCTGGCGGGCGGCCTGACGTGGCCGGCCGTGGCGCCCTCCCAACCCACCGACCCCGCGCTGTTGCGCGAACTGCGCGCCGGCGCGGCGCTGCTGATGCGCCACACGCAGACGACGCCCGGCGTCGGCGACCCGCCGGGCTGGCGGTTGGACCAGTGCGCCACGCAGCGCAACCTCGACGACCGCGGCATCGCGCACGCGCAACGCATCGGACGCTGGTTCACGGCGCAACGCCTGATGCCGGCCACCGTGCGCCATTCGCCCTGGTGCCGGGCGCGCGACACCGCCCAGCGGGCCTTCGGGCGCGGCGAGGAGTGGGCGGCGCTGGCCAACATCTTCGAAGACCGCCGCACGGCCGACGCCCAGGCCGCCGAGGTGCACGCCTACGTGCGCGCGATGAAGCCCGGCGAGCTGGCCGTGCTGGTCTCGCACGGGGTGACCATCTCGCACATCGTTGGTGGCGGAATGGCGCTCGCCACTGGCGAAGCGGTGGTGGTGCGCACGGGTGCGTCGGCCGCCGCGCCGCTGGCCGTGCTCGGACGCCTGACCGTGCCTTGAGGTGCCCGATGCTTCTTGCTCGCCTGGCCACGCTCTCCATCGCTGCCACCTTCGCCGCCATGCCCGCCGTGGCCCAGGTGCAGGCCACGACGTCACCCGTCGCCGCGGCGAAGCGCGTGCTCGACACGGCCACGCCGGCGCAGCGCGCGTTGCTGCAACAGCCCTTCACCGACACCGCGCGCAGCGACTGGCACTACACGCCGCGCCAGCGCGACGGCCTGGCCTGGAAGGCGATGCCCGCGGCGTTGCGCGAGGCGACCACGGCCCTGCTGCGCACGGCGCTCAACGAGCGCGGCCTGGACAAGGTGCGCGCGGTGATGGCGCTGGAGATCACGCTGCGCGAGCTGGAGGCCTTCGGCTTCTCACGCGACCCCGAGAACTACGCGCTTGCGATCTACGGCGAGCCCGGCGCCACCACCACCGGCAACACCCCACCGGGCGGCTGGGGCTGGCGCATCGAGGGCCACCACCTCTCGCTGCACTTCAGCCTCGAGGGTGACCGCGTCGTCTCGACGCTGCCGCAGTTCTTCGGAGCCAACCCCGCCGTCGTGCCGCGCGGCGTGGGCGGCGGCGCATCCGGCCAGGCGGGTGGCGTGCCGCCCGCTGGAGGGGGCGGCGTACCGCCGCGTGCGGGCTTCCGGTTGCTCGGCAGCGAGGAGGACCTGGCCCGCCAGTGGCTCGCGGCATTGAGCCCGGCCCAGCGCGGCCGCGCAGTCTTCGACACGCGGCCGTACGGCGACATCGTCAGTCGCAACGCGGCGCGCGCGAAGTCGCTCGAAGCGGTCGGCCTGCCCTGGACCGAGATGGACGCGGCGCAGCAGGCGCAGGTGCTGAAGCTGATCGGCGCCTTCGCCGAGCACCTGCAGCCCGAGCTGGCCGAGGCACGCCTGGCGCGCGTGCGCGCCGCGCCGCTGGAGACGGTCCGCGTCGGCTGGGCCGGCTCAGCGCTGCCGCGCGAGCCGCACTACTTCCGCATCCAGGGCGCGAACTTCCTCATCGAGTTCGACAACTCGGGCGGCAACCACATCCACTCCGTGTGGCGCGACTTCGAGGGGGACTTTGGGCGCGACGTGCTGCGGGAGCACTACCGGCGGGCCGAAGGTGGGGGGCAACGGCACGGCTCACGCTGAGCCGGCAGCGCGGCCCCCGTCAGGCGGCCCTGCACCACCCTCTACCTCGGCAGCCCGATCACCGTCCCCTCCCGCCGCGAATCCGCCGCGCCGTACTGCCGGCCGGTCTTCGGGTCCACGAGCACCGCCTGCACCGAGCCGATGTCGACCGGTGCGCCCACGGTGTAGCCGAGCGCAATGAGGCCGGCCACGGTGTCGGCCGAGAAGCCGACCGCCGGCAGGATGCCGCTGTCGCGCGAGATGGCGCTGCCGGTGCTGGTGACGGAGACACGCGGCGCGTTGATGGCGTCCTGCAAGGTCATCCGGTGGTCGATGAGGTTCAGCGTCACGTTCAGCACCGAGTTGATGATCGTCGAGCCGCCCGGCGAGCCGTAGGCGACGAGGGGCTCGCCGCTCGGCGTGAAGATCATCGTCGGCGTCATGCTGCTGCGCGGGCGCTTGGCGGGCTGCACGTCGTTGTAGCCGACGCTGGCGGTGACGGGGTTGGTGCTCGGCGTGGTGTTGAAGTCGGTGAGCTCGTTGTTGAGCAGGAAGCCGTGGCTCCTGAAGCTGCCGTCAGCCTGCGTGTAGCCGGCGAAGACGCCGATGCCGTGCGAGGACTCGATGGTGTTGGTGTAAGAGACCAGGTTGCCCCACTGGTCGGCGACGACGAAGTGCGTGGTCGTCTCGCCGGGGCCGGTGACGGGCTCGGCCACGGCCAGGCGCGGGCCGGTCTTGGTGCCGGCGAATTCGTAGGGCCGCGGGTCGCCGGGCAGCGGGTTGGGGTTGAGGCGCGTGCCCGGCACGATGGCCGCGCCGCGCAGGCCGAAGTAGGTCGGGTCGAGCAGGCCCTTGGCCGGCACGGGCACGAAGTCGATGTCGCCCATCCAGATGGAGCGGTCGGCAAAGGCCAGGCGCATGGCGTCGGCCATGACGTTGATCGTCTTCACGCTGCCGAAGCCGTAGCCCTGGCTCGCGTCGCCGAGCGGAAAGCGCTCCAGCATCTTGAGCATCTGGATCATCGTCAGGCCGCCGGAGGACGGCGGCATGGTGCCCTTGATGCGGTAGCCGCGGTAGGTGCCCTCGATGGGCGCGCGCTCGACGGCGCGGTAGCTCTCGAGGTCGGCGTAGGTCATGCTGCCGCCCTTGCCGGGCACGACGACGCCGCCCACGGTGGCGGGCTTGGCGAACTTCTGCCCCTCGACGATGCCCTTGGCGATGTCGCAGCCCTTGTGCGGCATGTACTTGTAGAAGCAGTCGGGGCCATGGCGCGCGATGAGCCGCAGCGTCTGGGCCAGCGGCTTGTTCTGCACCAGCGAGCCTTGCACCGGCGCCGCGCCGCCAGGGCAGAAGACGGCGGCGGACTCGGGCGAGTTCTGCGAGCGCGTGTTGCAGCTGACGGCGGCGTAGCGCGCCGTGGCAGCAAAGCCTTCGTCGGCCAGCTTGATGGCGGGGCGCAGCACGTCGTCGAGGTCGAGCCGGCCGTACTTGCGCACCGCGTCGGCCGTGCCGCGCACCATGCCCGGGACGCCCACGGCCACGCCCTGCAGGCTGGAGTTGGGCACGCCGACGAACATGTCGGGCGTGGCACCGGCGGGGGCCTTCTCGCGCGTGTCGATGACGAAGGTGCGGCCGCGCGGCGAGCCATGGTGCGACCCGTGTCGCGATCCATCGTCGGACCGGTCGTTCGCGAGGTGGATCATCATGAAGCCACCCCCACCGACACCGGCCGACTGCGGCTCGACGACGTTCAGCGCATAGGCGATGGCCACGGCTGCGTCGACGGCGTTGCCGCCGCGCTCCAGCACCTTGGCCCCGGCCTCGGCGGCATAGGGGTTGGCGACGGCGACGACGCCCTTGCGGTAGGCCGTGCCCGAGGCCTGCGGCGGCGGCGCGCCACGGTGCGGCCGGTGCGAGCGCTCTTCTTCGTGCCGGTCGTCGCCGTCGTCGGCGTGGGCCGGGAGGCCGCAGGCCAGAAGTGCCGCCATGGCAGCCAGGGCCACGGTGGCCAATCGGGTTGGGCGGCGGGCAAGGCTCGGCATCTTGAGTGGCTCCGGTGGTGACGTGGCCGCGCGAGGCGGGCCACGGGGATGGGGGCAGCGATGCTTGACCCCTTCACCATCGGCGGCAATCCGGGTTGTCACCCGCATCCCTAGACTGCCGTGCTGGCCTGGGACCGCCGGCGTCCGTCCGTGACCGTGCGCGCGTGGCCGCCGCGCCGCATCCTCAAAGCCAGAGGATCTTCTTCCGATACTCCAGGTCCGTCAGCAGCGGCTCCGCTGGCCCGGTGTGGAACACCGCGCCGCGCTCCATCGCGAACACGCGGTCGGCGAGCGCCAGCACGAGGTCGAGGTTGTGCTCGACGATGATCATCGAGACCTCGCCGCGCAGGCGGTCGAACACCGTGAACAGCTCCTGCACCACGGTCGGCGCCAGGCCCTCGAAGGGCTCGTCGAGCAGCAGCAGCTTGACGTTGCCCGACAGCGCCCGCGCCACCGCGGCCATCTGCTGCTCGCCGCCCGAGAGGTAGTCGGCAGCGACGTCGCGCCGCTCTTTCAGGCGCGGGAAGAACTTGTAGATCTTCTCCTCGCTCCACACGGTGCCGGTACGGCCATCGGTGGCCCGCGCGAGGCGGCCCAGCGCCAGGTTCTCGGCCACCGTCATGCCGGCGAAGAGGCCGCGGCCCTGCGGCACGTAGCCGATGCCCATGCGCGCGATGTCGGGGGCGGACACGCCGGCGATGTCGCGGCCCTGGTACTCGATGCGGCCGCTGGCCGGCGGCAGCAGCCCGCACAGCGCCTTCAGCAGCGTCGACTTGCCGGCGCCATTGCGGCCGAGCAGCGCCACGATCTCGCCCTCGCGCACGTCGAGCCTGGCGTCGTTGAGGATGTGGCTCTTGCCGTAGAAGGCGTTGACGCGCTCGAACTTGAGCACCGGCGCGCCTTGCGTGGAGGCGCCCGCCACGCGGCCTACCACCGGCGGCGTGCCGCTGCCGGTGTACACCTCCTGCACGCGGCGGTCGGCGCGCACCTCGTCGGGCGTGCCGCTCATCAGCACCTCGCCCTGGTTCATCACCGTCACACGCTGCGAGAAGCCGAGCACGCGGTCGATGTCGTGCTCGACGATGAGCACCGGGATGTTGCTGGCGATGGTGGTCACGAGGCGCGAGATGCGCTCGCGTTCGGCCGCCGCCAGGCCGGCCAGCGGCTCGTCGAGCAGCAGCACCTCGGGCTTGGAGCCGAGCGCGATGCCCAGGTCCACGAGACGCTGGCCGCCGTAGCTGAGGTCGCCGCCGAGGATGTCTTCGATGCCTTCGAGGCCGAGGAACTTGACGAGCTCGGCAGTCTCGGCGTTCACCGCGTCGGCGGCGTCCACGTCGCGCCAGGCGTTGAAGCGCCCGGGGTGCCGCGCCTGCAGCGACAAGCGCAGGTTCTCGCGGATGGTCAGGCCCTTGAAGAGGTTGGTGATCTGGAACGAGCGCGCCAGCCCGGCGTGGCAGATGGCGTGCGGCGGCAGGCCGTGCACCGGCAGGCCGTTGAGCGCCACGCTGCCGCGCGTGGGCACGTACAGGCCCGAGATGAGGTTGAAGGTGGTCGTCTTGCCGGCGCCGTTGGGGCCGATGAGCGCGTGCACCTGCCCGGCGTCGAGCGTGAGGTGGGCGCCGTGCACGGCGCGGATGCCACCGAAGTGCTTGTCGAGCTCGCGCACCTCGAGCACGGCGCCCTGCTTCGGCTTGGGCCGCAGGAAGGCCGGCAGCGGCAGCCCCTCGTGGATCTTGCGCCGGCTCATCGCCGCGCTCTCCTCGGGCGGCGGGCGCCAGCGGCGCTGCAGCTTCGCCCAGATGCCGGTGAGGCCGGTGGGCGAGAAGAGCACGAAGCCGACGAAGACCAGGCCGAACCAGAGCAGCCAGTTGCTCGTGTAGATCGAGAAGGCCTCGCGGAACATCAGGTAGAAGAGCGCGCCCAGCGCCGGCCCGAGGAAGCTGCGCATGCCGCCGATGACCACCATCGCCAGCATCTCGCCCGAGAAG
>JAEUPE010000277.1 GCA_016790435.1 Rubrivivax sp.
GCCACCTCGCGGTCGAGCAGCGCGTGCACGGCGGCGAAGCTCTCGCGCAGGCCCGCCTCGTCTTCGCCGGCACTGCCGCCGAACGCGAGGATGTCGTACCACGCGCGCATGCGGTGCCCGCCATTGGCCGTCACCGGCCGCACCGGCGCGCGCGGGAAGACGAAGCGCACCGGGCCGACCGCTTCGAGGCTCATCTCGTCGGCGAAGGGCAGGAAGTCGGTGCCGTCGGCGCCCAGGCCGTGCAGGATGACGACGGTGGCGCGGGCCGGCGGGCCGGGGTTCAGCTCGAGGGTTTGCAGGGCAGTCATGCGCCGATGCTAGTGCCGTCCGCTTTGAGTCCTTGCAACGATCGGCGCAGGGCAAGGTCGTCTTCGCCGGGGGACGGCCACGCGTTGTCGGCCAGGTGCTGTCGATGGGTAGGGCTACTCAAAGCTGCCGCTGGCGCGGCGGCATTGCAGTGCGTTGGCTCGGACACTTGCAACAGCGGGTTGGAAACGCATTCGATCGAGGTGATTCGCCAGATCACCCACCAGCCGCCAGGCGCCGAACCGGCAAGGCGATGTCCGTGCGATTGATCGCGAGCGCCGTGTTCACTGGAGTGCCGTGATAGAACTCCATGGCTGGAAGGCCGACAAGCTGTACGCCGCGCATGGCCAACACCTGTGGTAGCAGCGCCTCATAGGCCTGCGGCAGCGTGTCGAAGGACCCCGCATGCGTTGTCAGTGACACGTCGCCGCCCGGCAGGAATCGATGCTGCACGCGCCCCTGCGCCTGGAATGGGCCGGGCACGACGATGGCCGCATCGAATCGCAATTGCTCGTGTGGCACTGCACCGGGCGCGTCATGGCCGATGCCCATCCAGATGAATGGACCGGGTTGACGGCGTGCGTTTGCCCAGGCTTCAAGCTCATCGAAGATCGCTTGCGGCACAGCTTCGTACGGGCCCACATGGCGCACGCAAGCCAGGTGCATGGCCTTGAGCGACACCAACTTGCTAGTGGAAAGCGCGAACCCCGGCGTCGCTCGAACGGGATCGCTGAGCCGCTCGTTGCGCCAGGTGCCGCGTTGCGCCGCAAGCCACCTCCGGTAGGCAGTGGGCGTGCGCCCGTAATGACGCTGGAACGCCCGGGTGAATGTCTCCGGGTTCTTGAAGCCGGCGTCCAAGGCAATGGTCAGCAGGCTCGCATCTTCGATCGCCATGCGGAACGCGCAGCGCGCCAGGCGCAGGCGCGTAACGGCCGCCTTCGGCGTCTCGTGCAACCCCGCGACAAAGAGCCGGTGCAGCTGGAAGGGCGTCAACCCGGCGCGGCGAGCCAGCGTGGCAAGGCGCAGGTCACCATCCAGATGGGTGTGGATGTGGCCCAGCAACGGTGCCAGGGTGCTCCACCCTTCGATCATCGTTCGCGGGCGCCGGCCAGCAATGACGCGAGCTTTGTCGCCCAACTCGCCGCCACCATGACCCAGGGGACCGGCCCCGGCGTCGGAATGCTCGCCAGCAGCGCGACGTCGAACGCCAGGTACAGGCCGAACAGCAACGCGGCTGCGCCACGCGACTTCAACCAGCGGCCCAGAACGTAGAAGAGCGGCACGCCGACGATCACCGACACCCATGGACTGGCCACTTGGGCGTACTGGCGATAGGCACTGACTTCCTGGTCGGGAGCGATGAGATGGCTGTAGATCGCGACCCAGAGAAAGGCCGCCGCGACGAGCAAGACTTCTGCGGCCAGAACGCCGCCGAGCGCCTTCTTCCAAGCACCGGTGGATGGGATCATGGATCCGCTCCGAGAACGACGATGGGATAGAGGTTAGGTCGGGGCCAGCCCTGCGTCTTGACGATTCCTGCAAATCCCGCGAACTGGCCCCATCGCGCGGGAAGTGCCACTTCCCAGAGGCCCGCACCCGATGTCCGCCTCGTTCATCGCCGATCAGCCTGCTCAACCCGCTTGAGCCATCGGAGGACGGCCCTGGCCATGTCGCTTTGACCACGCGAAGGCCGCCTGCACCAGCCCGCCCACGAGCCCGAGCGCCACGCCGATCTGCCAGGCCGCGTTGTACGAGCCGGCGAAGTCGAAGATGAGCCCGCCGCCCAGCGCACCGACGAAGCTGCCCAGTTGGTGACCGACGAAGGCGACGCCGCCGAGCATGGCCTGCCAGCGCAGGCCGAAGGTCTCGGCGATCCAGCCCGCCACCAACGGCGCCACGCCCAGCCACAGGAAACCCATGATGCCGGCGAAGACCAGCGTCGCCGCCGGCGTCGGCAGGGCCACGAAGTACCAGGCGATGGCAAGCGAGCGCGTGATGTAGATGGCCCCCAGCAACACGAGCTTGTTCCAGCGCCCGCCGGCCCAGCCGAAGAAGAGGCTGCCGAGCACGTTGAAGCCGCCGATCATGCCCAGCGCCTGCGCGCTCAGCATCGGGTCCATGCCGCACTGGTCGAGGTAGGAGGGCAGGTGCGTGGTGAGAAACACCAGCTGCATGCCGCAGACGAAATAGGTGAGCGCCATGACCACGAACAGCGGGTTGCGCAGCGCGATGCCGAGCGCCGCGCCGGCGCTGTCGCCTTCGCCGGCCTTGTGCGGCACGGGCAGCGCGTCGACCTTGCCGGCTGCCCACGCGGCGGGCAGCATGAGCAAGGCGAGCGCCACGAAGCCCCACAGGCCGATGCGCCAGCCGTGGGCTTGCGTAAGGGCCTGGCCGATGGGCGCGGCGATCATCGCGCCCACCGAGCCGGCGGCCGACACGATGCCGAGCACCGAGCTGCGCACCGCCACCGGCACCGGGCGCGAGGCCGCGGCGAGGGCCAGCGCGCTGCCATTGCAGGCGAGTGCCGCGCCGATGGCCACGCCGGCGCCGAGCACAACGCCGACGAGGCCGCCCGCCGTGGCGAGCAGCATCAGGCCCGCGATGTAGAGCAGCGCGCCGCCCACCATCAGCCGCCGCATGCCCAGGCGCACGGCCCACGCACCGGCCAGCGGCTGCAGCAGGCCCCAGGCGAGGTTCTGCACGGCGATGGCGAGGGTGAAGTCGGACACCGAGATACCGGTGTCCTTGGTGAGCGGCGGCATGAAGAGGCCCAGGCTCTGGCGCAGGCCCATGGCCAGGCTGAGCATGACGGAGGCGCCGACGAGGATCGGCAGCGTGGGGCGCAGGGCGCGAAACAGGGACAAGGCAACAGGCTCCGGTGGCATCGGAGTCCGCGCCGGGCTGGCTGCCGCGGAAGCCCGATCGGGGTGAATCGGGCACCGTAGCGAACCCGGGCCGCGCGGTCAATCGCGGTGGCGACGGCGTGGCGCGGCCCCGACGGCGGCGTTGGCGTGCTGGGCAGGGAGGGCTCAACGCGAGGTGCTGGGCAGGGCGGGGCATCCGCTTGCCGCAGAATGCCGCGCACCACGGCCCGAGCGAGACCCCGATGAGCGAAGCCAAGACCCTGCCCCCGATGCCCGACCGCCTCAGCACCGACCCGCGCAGCCCGCACTACGCGCGCGAGGTGATCGAGCAGGACGTGGGCATCCGCTTCAACGACCGCGAGCGCCACGACGTGGCCGAGTACTGCATCAGCGAGGGCTGGGTGCGGGTGCCGGCGGGCAAGACCGTGGACCGCCGGGGCAACCCGCTGATGATCAAGCTGAAGGGCAAGGTGGAGGCGTTCTATCGGGCTGCGGAAGCGACCGGGGCCGCCGCGCCGACGGATGCTTCCCGGTCGGCCTGACCCCGGCCGGCCATGCCCGCCCCCGCCGGCTTTCGCCTGCCGCGCATCTGCCTGCCGCGCCCTGGCATCGATCTCGCGAAGTGGGCCGTCATCGCCTGCGACCAGTACACCTCGGAGCCAGCGTATTGGCAGCGTGTCGAGCAGGCCGTGGGAGATGCGCCGTCGACGTTGCACCTGATCTTTCCGGAGGTGCACCTCGAGGCGAGCGATGCGCCGGCGCGCATCGCCCGCATCCAGGCCGCCATGCGGCGCTACCTGGCCGAGGGCCTCTTCACCGAACACGAGGGCGCCGTGTTCGTCGAGCGCACGGTGGGCGCGCTTCCGGCTGATGTGTGTGCGGCCGATGGCCCTGCGGTCGACGGCCGCACGCGCCGCGGCCTCATGCTGGAGCTCGACCTCGAGCACTACGACTTCAGCCCCACCTCCACGAGCCTCATCCGCCCCACCGAAGGCACCATCGTCGCGCGCCTGGCGCCCCGCATCGAGGTGCGGCGCGGCGCCGAGCTGGAGCTGCCCCACATCCTCGTGCTCATCGACGACCCGGAGCAGACGGTGATCGAGCCCATCGCCGCGGCGCGCGCCGCGCTCGAGCCGCTCTACGACACGGAGCTGATGCTGGGCGGCGGCCGCGTGCGCGGCTTCGCCGTCGACGCAGCCCTCGGCCAGGCGGCGACCCTTGCGCTGCAGGCGCTGGCCGGGCCCGAGGTGATGGCGCGGCGCTACGGCGTGCCGGCCGGCACGCCGCCGATGCTCTTTGCCGTGGGCGACGGCAACCACTCGCTCGCCACGGCCAAGTCGATCTGGGAGCAGGCCAAGGCCACCGTGGGCATGGACCACCCGAGCCGCTGGGCGCTCGTCGAGGTGGAGAACATCCACGACCCGGCGCTGCACTTCGAACCCATCCACCGCCTGCTGTTCGGTGTGCGCACCGACGTGCGCGCGGCGCTGGCCGAGGCCTTCGGCCCGCGCTTCAGTTGCACCGAGGTGCCGAGCGCCGAGGTGATGCGGGCGCAGGTGCAGGCGCTGCAGGCGTCCGCCGCGCGAACCGCCCGCGCCGGGCAGCGTGCCGACCAAGCCGCCGGGCTCGTCGAGCCGGGTGGCCGCTTCAGCGTGATCCGCATCACCGACCCGCCGGCCTCACTGGCCGTGGGCACGCTGCAGCCTGCCATCGACCGGCTCGTCGAGCAAGGCGGCGCGACGGCCGTGGACTACGTGCATGGCGACGAGACGCTGGAACGTCTTGCTCAGGAACCGGGCCGCGTCGGCTTCCACCTCGGCACCGTGGCCAAGAGTGAACTGCTCAAGCGCGTGATGCACGAGGGCCCGCTGCCGCGCAAGACCTTCTCGATGGGCGAGGCGCACGAGAAGCGGTACTACGTGGAGGCGCGGCGGATCCGTTAGCGATCAAGCGCGTCGAGCGTACCGGCGAAGAGTCGATCCGTTGACGGTGATCAATTGGGGATCGACACCGACAGGGGACGCGGGCTTATCGTCATTTCCCCCACGAAGAAGGGGTCGAGGCGCACCCTCGGCCGACAACATGGTGGTTGAGGACGGCACGGTACAGGCTGCAACTTCGCGCGAGGAGTCTCTGCGACGCGGCCTGCGCGCGCTGGCGCATGAACTCACGACAGCAGAGGCGCGCGAGCGCGAGCGCATCGCGCGCGACCTCCACGACGAGATCGGGCAGATCCTGACGGTGGCACGCTTCATGGTGCAGCAGCTGAAGGGCATGCCACCCGCCGAGCAGGGACCCCACATCGATGAGTTGGCAGACATGCTGGCGCAGGCCTCGCGTGCCACGCGATCGGCGACCTTCGATCTCAGCAGCAAGGTGCTGGACCTTGGCCTGGAAGAGGCGCTCGTCGAGCTCGCCGGGCGCCTCAGCCGTGCCGGCGGCGCGGTGTTCCGGGTCGATGGCCACCTGCCGCCCGTCGAATGGCCCGAGCCGGCGCGCTGGGTGCTGTACCGCGTCGTGCGCGAGCTGGCGAGCAACGTGCAGCGCCACGCACGTGCGCACTTGGCGATCATCCGACTCGGTGGTGACGCACGGGGATTGACGATCGCCGTCACCGACGACGGCATCGGCATCGCGGCGGACTGGGCCAGCCGCGGCCCCAGCCGTGAGGGTGGCTTCGGGCTCGTCAGCGCCCATTCGCAGATGCAGGTCCTGGGCGGTACGCTGGTGGTCGAAAGTGGCATCGGCCGCGGCACTTGCGCCACGGTGAGCCTGCCTGTCAACGGACTGCTGAGCCCATGAGGGCCGTTGCCGCCAGTGCGCGTGCCGCGCCCATCCGCGTCGCCTTGGCGGACGATCACCGACTGGTGCGCGCCGGCCTTTGCGCGTTGCTGGCGGCCGAGCCCGACCTCGAAGTCGTCGGCACTGCCAGCGATGGCATGGAGGCCGTGCGCATGGCGCGCGAGCTGCGCCCGGACGTGCTCGTCACCGACATCTCCATGCCCGGGCTCAACGGTGTCGAGGCGATCCGGCGCATCCACGCCGAGGAACCCGGCGTGCGCACGCTGTGCCTGTCGATGCACGACACCAGCCGCATGGTGCTCGCGGCGCTGGACGCCGGTGCCAGTGGTTATGTGCTGAAGGAGGGGCCGGGCGAGGAACTGGGCCAGGCCATCCGCAAGGTCATGGCCAACCAGGTCTACCTGAGCGCGGAACTGGTCGGCGTGGTCGTGGGCGAGATGCGCCAGCGGCAGCAGCGGCCGGCTGAGAAGCCGGCCGAGGCATTGACGCCGCGCGAGCGGGAGTTGGTCCAGCTGCTCTCCGAGGGCTACTCCACCGCCGAGGTGGCCCAGCGTCTGCACGTGAGCGTCAAGACCGTCGGGACGCATCGGGAACACGTGATGCTCAAGCTCGGTGTGCACAGCGTGGCCGAGGTCACGCGCTACGCGCTGCGAGAAGGACTCACCAGCCTGGACACGCCCTGCGGCGAGGCGCAGCGGCGGCGCACGCCCGGCGCGCGCTGAGATGCGGGGCGCCGGCGTGCTGCCAGCGCGACGCATCAGGTTTTCGGCAGGCCCAACTCAGCTTTCGCGGAAGGGAACACTCGGGCTTGGCGCCTTGGCGATGTCGGCTGCCGGCCGATGGACGCGCGGAAGGCCGCCGTCTAACGTGAGCACTCGTTCAACCGCCATGAATGAGCCGCGCCGCCGCCTGCCATGATCGACGCCGCCATCGCCCAGATCACCCGCCAGCTGAACGACGCGCTCAAGCGCGCGTTCCCGAGCGGCAGTGAGCAGCGGGTGGTGATGTGCAACCTGCACGGGCAGGACGGCACCGTCGCCATCGAGGCGGCGGAGAAGGTCGTGGTCTTCCTCGTCAACGTCGAGCGCGAGTCCGTGCCCGGCGGCGGCTTGCAGGGCGGGGGCTATCCGCGCGGCGCCGTCCAGCCCGAGCCGGTGCACCTGAACTTGATGGTCATGGTCGCCGCCAACTACGGGGGCAAGAATTACGACCAGGCCTTGAAGTACCTGTCCAGCACGGTGTCGTTCTTCCAGGGCCGGCCGGTGTTCAACCACCAGAACACGCCCGACCTGGACCCGCGCATCGACAAGCTGACGATGGAGATCGAGAACCTCAGCATCACCGACCTCAGCAACCTGTGGGGCGTGCTGAGCGGCAAGTACCTCCCTTCGGTGCTGTACCGCATGCGCCTGCTCAGCATCGATGCCGGGCAGGTGAGCGCGCGGGTTCCGCGCGTCACACAAGCCGAGGCGCGCGTCGGCGCCTGAGCACGGGTCAAGACCCATGGTCCACTACGCCCCCCTGCTCGAGATCGTGGCGACGCACGCGTACTTTGCGGATGGCCGCTGCCGTGGCCTTCGATTCACGCCCACGGTCGACACAGCGGCTTGGCTGCGCCGGGTGGGCGGTGTGTGCCGTGACACCGGTTCTGGCCTGCTGGTCCTGGGCGACCCGAGCCACCTTGGCCTCGCGGCGGCAAGCCCGGTGGGGCTGTGCTGGACCCTGCGCTGCGAGGACGCGCGCTTCGCCGCCGTCACGGAGGGCCTGGGGCTGCCGGGCAGGGAATTGATGCTGTTGCGCGTCCCGGCCGATGCCGGCGCGGCCGCCGAACAGTGGCTGCACACCGGCGCCCACGCTGGCGCCGCCGACCTCTGGCCATTGATCTGGCCCACTGTGTCCAGCCAGCTTGGCCCGGCCGAGCGACGTTGGCCACCCCTGGCGCTGGTCCAGGTGCTTGCGCCCCACGCCGACGGCGCCGCGGGCGCGCCAACTCGCTACGCGATCCACTTCGCCGCGCGCGCGCCGGTCTGGAAGTACTGCTTCGTCGGGCACTGGTCGGACGATGCGTTGGAAGTGGTGGCCTCCAACGGCGCCTTGTTCGACGCAAATCGCGCGTCGCCCTTCGGCCGGCCGAAGGCCGAGACGTTGCCCGACGGCCGGCCCGTGCTGGCCTTCCTTTCGACACAGGGCATCGAGTTGCGCGAGCGTCCCAAAAGGGGCTTCGAGCTTCGCACTGCCGCCGACAAGCGGGTCCTGCTCGAGCGCCTGCCCGTGGCCGGAGCGGACCACTTTGCTTTCGAGCCGATCGGCGATGAGCGCGAGCTGGTCTCCGAGATCTACGTGCATCGTTAACCCACGCAGGAGGCCGACATGGCCATGAAGACCCCCGGTGTCTACATCGTCGAGAAGAACGCGTTCCCGAACTCGGTGGTCGAGGTCGCCACCGCGGTGCCCGCGTTCATCGGCTACACCGAGCGTGCCGACAACGGCGGCAACTCGCTTCTCGGCAAGCCCTGGCGCATCGCGTCGATGGCCGAGTACGAGCGCTATTTCGGCGGCGCGCCGGAGCCCCGGTTCACGATCAAGCGCTTCGACGAGAAGTTGGCTGAGCGTCGCGCCGCGGCCGAAGCGTTTGTGGCCACGAGCACCACTGTGGAGCAAGAAGCGAGCGCCGCCGCCAAACAAGCCAAGGCAGCCTACGACGAAAGCGACGTGGCCAAGAAGGCGGCGGCGAGGCGCGAAGATCTCAAGCCGCTGCGCGAAGTGGCGAGCCAGGCCAACGCGACCAAGGATCAGAAGGACGCTGCAGAGAAGGCGCAGGCGGAGCTGGCCACCCTGGAGGACGAAGCCTCGAAGTCGCCGCTGCTGACCACATGGCAGGACAAGCAAAGGGCCGCCGACGCAGCCGTGAAGGCGTTGCTCAACGCGAGCATGAACGCCGCCGTCGTGCACGCCTCGATGGACAGGCTCCCGCCCAAGGCCACGATGACCGCTCCTCGCGCGCAGGTCACGGAGATCAACAAGGACGGCAGGAAGTACCTGCTGATGCGAGAGCCCGGCGCAGCAGGCAATCGCTACCTGATGCACCAGGCCATGCGCCACTTCTTCCAGAACGGCGGCGGGCCTTGCTACATCGTATCGGTGGGCCTCTACGACGACGGCGTCATCGAGGCAGGCGATGACAAGAGGGGGCTCGTCGGCGGCTTCTTGCCACTCATGAAGGAACAGGAGCCGACGATGATCGTCGTGCCGGATGCCGTCCTGCTGCCGAGGGCGGAGTGCGCGTCGGTGCAGATCGAGGCGCTCAAGCATTGCGGCCATCACATGAAGAACCGCGTCGCCGTCCTGGACGTCTGGGGGGGGGACCTCGACCGCCAGGACCCGGCAGGTAGCTGCATCGAAGAGTTCCGCAACGACATCGGCATCAACTTCCTCGACTACGCCTCTGCCTACTACCCCTGGCTGCACACATCGCTGATGCAGACGGGGGACTTCCACTACTGGACGATCGCCAACGCCGACGACCTGGCCGCGATCCTCTGGGAAGACCTGGGCTTGTCCCGAATGGAGGTGGACAACAAGCGCGCGGAAGAGCAGCGCGCCGCGCTGATCGACCTGAAGCGCAGCGACGATGACTGGGTCCACTTCGTCGAAGGACTCATCGAAAGCAGCAGCAGGCCCGACGATCAGAAGGCCAAGGCCAAACAGCGGCTGCAGGATCCCGGATTGAAGAAGGACGACCTGGCTCCGCACAAGATGCTGTTGGACAAGTCGCTGATCGCGATGAGCGAGCTCTTCGGCAAGATTCGCGACGAGGCCCTGGTGCAGATGAACTTGATGCCGCCGTCCGCGGCGATGGCTGGCCTGTACACGATGGTCGACAACACGCGCGGCGTCTGGAAGGCGCCGGCCAACGTCAGCGTGGCCGGCGTCATCAAGCCTGCGGTCGAGATCTCGCACGCCGACCAGGAAGACCTGAACGTCACGACGCAGGGCAAGTCGATCAACGCCATCCGCAGCTTCATCGGCGAAGGGGCGCTCGTCTGGGGCGCACGCACGCTGGATGGCAACAGCCTCGACTGGCGCTACATCAACGTGCGCCGCACGATGATCATGCTCGAGGAGAGCTGCCGCCTGGCGGCCAAGGCCATGGTGTTCGAGCCCAACGTCGCCAACACCTGGGTGACCATCAAGTCGATGATCAGCAACTTCCTCACCGGCATCTGGAAGCGCGGCGGCCTGGCCGGCGCGGTGCCGGACGACGCCTTCAGCGTGCACGTGGGCCTGGGCGAGACGATGACGCCCGAGGACATCCTGGAGGGCATCCTGCGTGTGACCGTGCTCGTGGCCATCAGCCGCCCGGCGGAGTTCATCGAGATCACGTTCCAGCAGCAGATGCAGAAGTCCTGATCGCCGGCATGCGATCCCCATTCGACCAGCCCCATTGACGAGCGCGGAGAACGACCATGGCAGACGACGGTTCGGCCCAATCCACCACCGTGTGGCCGCTTCCCAAGTTCCGCTTCGAGGTGAAGTGGGACGACAAGGTGATGCACTTCCAGGAGGTCTCGGGTCTCGACGTCGAGGCGCAGGCCATCGAGTACCGGCATGGCGACAGCCCGCAGTTCTCGGTGCTCAAGATGCCCGGCATCAAGAAGTACGGCGACGTGACCATGAAGAAGGGCGTCTTCAAGAGCGACAACAAGTTCTGGGACTGGTTCAACGAGATCAAGATGAACACCATCAAGCGCAAGCCGGTGACCATCAGCCTGCTCGATGAGGCCGGGGCGCCGACGATGGTGTGGACGCTGGCCAACGCATGGCCGCACAAGATCACCGGCACCGACCTCAAGGCGACCGGCAACGAGGTGGCGGTGGAGACCATCGTGATCTCTCACGAAGGACTCACCATCGCCAACGCCTGATGCCGTCGCCGATCCCGCCGCTGCCGCCGATCCTCGAGTGGCTGCGGCGCAAGCCGGCGCCGGCGCCAGCGCCAGCACCGGTGGGCAACTACCCGCCGGCGGCCTTCTACTTCACCGTGAGCTTCGGCACCGCGACACGCGACGCCGACTGTTCGTTCCAGGAGGTGAGCGGCATCGGTGCCGAGATGGAGACGGAGACCGTGGTCGAAGGCGGCGAGAACCGCTTCGTGTACCAGCTGCCGAAGTCGGTGAAGCACCAGCGCCTCGTGCTCAAGCGCGGCGTGGCGCCGTTCAAGTCGCGCCTAGTCACATGGTGCCGCAGCGTGCTCGAGGGCGATCTGTCTCAGCCGCTCAGCACCGAGCTGATGCACGTGCACCTGCTCGACGAGAAGGGCGAACCTCTGCGCAGCTGGTCGTTCGAGAACGCCTACCCGGTGAAGTGGGATGTGGAGCCCTTCCGGTCGAACAAGAACGAAGTCGCGCTGGAGAAGATCGAGCTCACCTACCTGTTGTCCAAACGTCTGGTGTAAACGCCGATGACGATCGAAGTGCGCCAGTTGTTGATCCGCTCACAGGTGGGCGTGCGCACCACTGCGAACATTCCTGGTGAAGCCGCGTTCCAGCGTGAGTTGGAAAGGATCAAGGCTCAGATCCTGGCGGAGTGCAAGACCTACCTGCGCGAGCAGCTGAAGTCTGCGCGCGAGCGCTGAGACGGACCGAAATGACTGGCGCCTTGAACAAGCTGCTCATGACGCGTTTCAGCCTGTCGAAAGGCATCGTCACGCTCGAGCCGTCGGTGTGTTTCGAGGCCATGATCAACCCACAGCACTTCACTCACACGACCGGCATCTCCTACGACAAGACGGAGACGATGGGACAGGCGGCGGCCACGCCCAGGTTCAATGCCGTCGACGCCGAGACCGCGTCTTTCAAGCTGTGGCTGGACGGTACAGGAGCCGTGCACACCGGCAACGCCAAGGTGGTGAGCGTGGAAGAGCGTCTGGCCCAGTTGAACAAGGTCGTCTACAGCTATGTGGGCAACAAGCACGAGCCGGGGTACGTGCGGCTGCTGTGGGGCGGCCTGATCTTCTTCTGCCGCATGGAGTCGATGACGACGAAATACACCCTGTTCAAGCCCAGTGGTGCCCCGCTGCGCGCCGAGGTCGACCTTCGTTTCGTTGGCGCCATGAGCAAGGAAAGGGAGCGATTCGTCTCCAATCGCTCCTCCCCCGACATGAGCCATCGCGTGCTCGTGCGCGAGGGTGACACGCTCCCGTTGCTCTGTGAGCGCATCTACGGCGACCCGGGCTACTACATCGACGTCGCGCGCTTCAATGGTCTGAGCGACTTCCGGCGACTGGAGCCGGGCCGGCAGCTCCACTTCCCGCCGCTGGAGTGAGACCGGCCATGCCTGCGTTGCAGAGGGACCTCTCCGAACGACCGGTGCGGGTCGTGCTCGACGGCGGCGGAGTCGGCGCCGAAGACGCGGCCTCGCTCATCAGCGTCACGGTGCGGCGCGCCGTGAACAAGGTGCCCGCGGCCACGCTGGTCTTCAGCGACGGCGACATGCCCGAGCGGAGGTTCCCGCTCAGTGACTCGGCGAAACTGAAGCCCGGCGTCGAGATCACGGTCAAGGCCGGCTATGGCGACGACGAAACGGCCATCTTCTCCGGCATCGTCGTCAAGCATGGCCTCACGATCAGCGGCGCGAACGATGCGCGGCTGGTGATCGAGTGCCGGGACAAGGCGATCAAGATGACGGAGGGCCGCCGGAACGCGCGCTACGAGGAACAGACCGACGCCGACATCCTCAGGGCGCTGGTGTCGGCGCACGGCCTGGCCGCCAGCATCTCGGGCGCGACACTGGTGCACGCTCAGTTGATCCAGCACTACTGCACCGACTGGGACTTCCTGCTGGCGCGTGCCGAGGCCAGCGGCTGCCTCGTCATCGTGACCGACGGCAAGGTCGCTGTCGCCGAGCCCGCGACGAGCGCCGCCGCGGCGCTGAAGGTGACCTACGGCGAGGACCTCATCGAGTTCGAGGCCGAGCTGGACGCACGTCACCAGTACGCCGAGGTGCAGGCCAAGGCCTGGGACGCCAAGACGCAGGCACTGGTGGAGGGCGCCACGGCCCGGCCGGCCCGACTCAACGAGCAGGGCAACCTGGACTCGGGCGCGCTGGCCCAGGTGCTGGACGTCGGCACCGTGAACCTGCAGACCGGTGCCGCGCTGCCGAAGGCTGCTCTCGACGGCTGGGCCAAGGCACAGCAGGTCAAGTCGGGGCTTTCGCGCCTGCGCGGGCGCATGCGCTTCGGGGGCACGGCCAAGGCCGCCCTGGGCGGGCTGGTCGACCTCGCCGGCGTGGGCGAGCGCTTCAACGGGCCCGTGCTGGCCACCGGGATCACGCACCGCATCGAGCAGGGGGCCTGGAGCACCGAGGTCGAGTTCGGCACGCCAGCGGAGTGGTTCACCGAGCAGCCGGACATCGTTGCGCCGCCGGCCGCAGGCTGGGTGCCGGGCATCGAGGGCCTGCACGTGGGCGTGGTGCTCAAGCTCGACGCCGACCCCGCCGGCGAGCACCGTGTGCAGGTAAAGCTGCCCGCCGCCGGCGTGGACAGCGTCTGGGCGCGCCTGATGCAGTTCAGCGCCTCGAACGCCTTCGGCGCTTTCTTCGTGCCTGAATTGGGCGACGAAGTGCTGCTCGGCTTTCTCGCGGGCGACCCTGCCTGCCCCGTGGTGCTGGGCAGCCTGTACAGCAGCAGGCACCCGCCGGCACAGGCGCTGACGGCCGAGAACAACGTCAAGTCCATCGTCACGCGCTGCAAGGCCAAACTCGAGTTCAACGAGGAGGACAAGGTCATCACGGTTTCCACGCCGGGCGCGAACACCGTCGTGCTCAGCGACAAGGACAAGTCGATCGTGCTCACCGACCAGAACGGCAACAAGGTGAGGCTGGCGCAGGCTGGCATCACGATGGAGAGCCCCAAGGACATCAAGATCGACGCCAAGGGTGCCATCACCGTCTCGGCGGTGGGCGCGCTCACGCTCAGCGCCAAGGCCGACGTCAAGGTGGAGGGCCTGAACGTCACCTGCGAAGCGCAAGTCGGCCTCACCGCCAAGGGCTCGGCCTCGGCCGAACTGTCTGCCGCCGGCCAGACCACGGTCAAGGGCGCCATGGTGATGATCAATTGACCGAAGCGACGAGAACTCCATGCCGCCCGCCGCCCGCCTCACCGACATGCACGCCTGCCCCATGGCGACACCGGGGTTGCCGCCGATTCCGCATGTCGGCGGCCCGGTCATCGGCCCCGGCGTACCCACGGTGCTGATCGGCAAGATGCCCGCTGCCGTCGTGGGCGACAACGTGGTCTGCGTGGGGCCGCCGGACTCGATCATCAAGGGCTCGGCCACGGTGCTGATCGGCAACAAACCCGCGGCGCGCATGGGCGACAGCACCGCGCATGGCGGCAGCGTCGTGATGGGCTGCCCGACCGTGATGATCGGAGGCTGACATGCAAGGCGCCGACGGCAAGACCCTCGAGGCCCACTTCCTGGGCACAGGCTGGGCCTTCCCGCCGGCGTTCGACAGCCGCACGCGCGGCGCGCTGATGGTCGCGCAGCTGGACGACGTGCAGGAGAGCCTGCGCATCCTGCTCTCCACCACGCCCGGCGAGCGGGTGATGCGACCGACCTACGGGTGCGACCTGCGCCGGCTCGTGTTCGAGCCGCTGACCCTGAGCACGCTTACCGAGATGCGCAGCACCATCGAGCAAGCCGTGCTCTTCTTCGAGGTGCGCATCACGCTGGAGAGTGTGGAGTTCGACCTCGAGGAGGCGCAGGCGGGCGTGCTGCGCATCCGGCTCGAGTACACGGTGCGCACGACCAACTCGCGCCACAACATGGTCTTCCCGCTGTACCTCGAAGAGGGCAGTGTCGGCCCCGGGATCGAGCCATGATCGACGGCACGGAGCAGCGCCAGCGCCTTCCCGCCGCCTGGGCCGACGGTGGCTTCAAGGTCGACGAGATGTCGCTCGACCGCCTGGTCGAGGCCTGCGCCCGCCTGGGGGAACGGTTGCGCTTCGTCGATCTCAACGGCCATGAGCAGGGCAACTGGGAACCGTGGTTCGATGGTGACGAGACGCTGGTGCTGGCGCGCATCGCCAGCATCGACCGCTATGGCCGGCAACAGGCCTTCCTGGCCAAGGCAGGCTCGGCCCCGCTGGCCGAGCTGGCCCACCACGTGTTCGAACTGGCCCAGTTGCTGAACAGCTGGCTGCAGGCGTTGTCGGGTCGCGGCCAGCCTGCGGCGGCAGTACACGAGGCGATCCTGCAGCTCATCGAGCGTCCGCTGGGCGGGCAACTCAAGTGGCTGGCGGAACGCGTGAGTGCGGCGAGCTGGGACGGCCGCAGCCTGCTGGCGATGCATCAGGGGCTGCAACCCCTGTGGCACGGACCCCGCGAGGAGACGCTCCCGCCGGCGGAGACGCTGCGGCGCGAACACCTGCGCGGCATGTTCTTCACCTTCCTCGCGGCGGTGGCGCAAGTGCGCACGCTGGCCCGCGAGCACTTGCGCGACACGCTGCCCAGCGGGCGCCACGAACCGGCGGCCGGCCTGCTGCTTGCGTTCCTCCACCTGTACGAGTCGGTCCAGCACGAGATCAACCGGTTCACCGATCGGCACATCGACTTCTACTACCGCCGATGCCTTGGACTGCAGCCGCGCGCCCTGCTGCCCGATCGGGTGTCGGTGGCCTGCCGGCTCGACCCGCTTGCGCCACCGGCTCTGGACTTGCCAGCCGGTACGACCTTCGTCGCCGGCAAGAACATTGCCGGCCAACCGCTGCTGTTCCGGTCGCTGGAGGCCGTGACCCTCAGCGGCGCGCGGGTGGCGTCGCTGTGCACCCTGCGGCTCGAACGCGACAGGCGGATCGAGCCGGAAGCCGATCTGCACTACGTCACCGGCATCAAGGCGCATCGGCTGGGCCTGCCGGCCCCGGATGCCAGCGCGGTGCCGACCTTCGGCGGTGGCCCGGGCAGCAACGAAGCCACGCTCGGCCTCGCCGTCGCGACACCGATGCTGCTGCTGAAGGAAGGTGCTCGCGAGATCGAACTCAACCTGCGCCTGAGTTGGCCGCAACAAGCGCGCAGGATGGCGCGCCAGCGGACGGCGGCGCCCGGACTGACGGTGCGCGATGCGGAGCATGCGAGCCAGCTTTGTGAGGCGCCGGAGGGCTTGTTTGGCCTCTGGCTGCTCAGCGACGACGTCGATGCACTCGCCGCCGAGGACCAACAACGGCTCGAACGCCTGGCCCAGGGCCCGCGTGACAGGGCCTTTTTCAACTATGCCAATGCGCTGTTCGAGGTGGCGCTGACGCACGAGCACGGCTGGTTCGTTGCCGAGCGCGTGCAGGTGGCCCGCACGCCGCGCGGGAGCTCCGGCTCGGGCGGGCTGCAGCTGAGGGTCCATCTGCGGCCGGAGGATCCTGCCATCGTCGGATGTGACGCCCGGGTCCATGGTGCGCAATGGCCGACCCGGTTGCCGCTGCTGCGGCTGCAGGTCAACCCGCGCGCGCGCATTCATCCCTACTCGCTGCTCGAGGGTGCACGTCTCGTCGAAGCCGAGATGCGCGTGCGCGTGCGCGGGGCCAAGGACATCCTGTTGCACAACAACTTCGGCCCGCTCGACGCCACGAAGACCTTCAGCCCTTTCGGGCCGCTGCCCACGACGTCGTCGTACCTGGTGTTCGGTTCGCCCGAGGCCGCGCGCAAGAGCCTCGACACGCTCGCCCTGCGCGTCGAGTGGGGCGGGCTGCCCCAGGAGCCCGGGGGCTTTGTCGCGCACTACGGCGGCTACGGCCCCGAACAGCGCGCCGGCTCCTTCGCCGCCGCCCTGTCCATCCTGCGCGACGGCCAATGGCGGTCTTGCGGCGGGCGGTCTGCCGCCCAACCGCTCTTTGCCGCCCTCGATGCGCAGGAGCGCCTGCCGGGTCGCCAGCGCATCGAAGTGGACGGCGATTCGGTGCGCCAGCATGCCTGGGCCAGCGACGTGCCACTGACGGCCATCGGGCCGGGCACCCGCAACGGCCTGCTGCGGCTGCAGCTCACCCATCCGCGGGGCGCCTTCGGGCACGCTGAGTACCCTTCGCTGCTCGCCGACGCACTTTCGGCGCGGGCGAGGCGACGCCGCTCGGTCAGCCTGCCCAACGCGCCGTACACGCCGGTGATCGAGTCCATCAGCCTGGACTACAGCGCCAGCGCGCGCATTCGTCCCGATGCCGAGCGTCGCGGTGGCGCGGCCCCGGACGGCGAACGCCTGATGCACATTCATCCCTTCGGCGTGGCCGAACTGCGGTCCAACGCGCAGACGCCTCACCACGGCGTCCTGCCTGCGCTCGGGCCCGACGGCAACCTGTACATCGGCCTGCGCGCCGACCGGCTGGACGGGCCCCTGAACCTGCTGTTCCAGTTGCGCGAGACCGATGCCACCGGGCTCGACGCGCTGACCTCGCGCTCGGCGCTGCAGTGGAGCTGCCTGGAGGCCAACCAGTGGCGACCGTTGCCGCCGCATTGCGTGCTGAGCGATGGAACACAGGGCATGCTGACCTCGGGCGTGGTCCGTCTTGACCTGCCCAACTTCGGCACGAACACCAACACGGTGCTGGAAGGGGGTTTCTTCTGGCTGCGCGTGGCACGGTCCGAGCGTCCGGAAGCCGTGGCGCGGCTGGTCGCGGTGCATGCGCAGGCCTTGACGTTGGAGCGCGAGGTGGGGTCCGCGGGCGCCGCAGACGCGCCGCTGCCGGCCCAGCGCATCACGCAACCTGTGGTCGCCCAGGCCGGCCTTGCCGGCGTGCTGCAACCGGAGCCCTCGACGGGCTGGCGGCCCGCGGAAGACGAGCGCCAGTTCCGCATGCGCGCCGGCGAGCGGCTGCGCCACAAGAACCGCGCAAGCCTCGGCTGGGACATCGAGCGTCTGGTCCTGGAGGCGTTTCCTGAGGTGTTCAAGGTCAAGTGCCTGAGCGCGCAGGAATCCGAGCTCGGCCCCGGCGGCCTGCGCGTCGTGGTGGTGCCCTGGGTGCGCCTCGGCGTTCCAGAGGACAGCCTGCGCGCGCCCCGCTTCGATGCGAGCCATCTGATGCGCATTCAGGACTTCGTGGCCGAGCGAAGCTCGCCCTTCGCCCGGGTTCTGGTGTGCAACGCCGTCTACGAGCGGGTGCAGGTGCGTTGCCGCGTGCGCCTCGAGCGCGGCGAGCAGGCTGGCTCGGTCCTTCGACGCATCAACCGCACGCTGGTCGAGTTCCTGTCGCCTTGGCACGATGTGGGACGCGGTGCGCAGTTCGGCTGGCTCCTGCGCTGCGACGAAGTCCAGGCGGTCGTTCGTGCGGTGCCCGGCGTGGCCGCGGTCGGCGGGGTTTCGCTGCTGCACCTGGTCGAAGACAGCCCGAATCACTTTGTCCTGCACGACACCGCGCGCCCAGGTTTCGCCGGTGCGAACACCGCGCGCGCGGCAGCGCCGTGGAGCCTGGCCTTGCCGATGGCAGAGCACCTGCTGAGCGTGGCGCCCAACGACGTGGCCATACGGCCGCGGGGCACCGGCGTGTCGCTGCTGAACGTTGGCAGCACCTTTGTCGTGAGCTGACCTCGCCATGGCCCGGGACGACACGGCTCCGCAAGCGCGCAATCGCGCGACGCTTCGGAAGTACTTCGCGAGCGGCAGCAGGCCCACCGCGGCCGAGTTTGCCGAGCTCATCGAGTCCATGCTCAACATGCAGGACGAGGGCTTCGCCAAGACACCGGACGACGGACTGAAGGTCACGTCGGCCGTCAACGAACCGGCGCTCCTGACCTTCTTTCGGGCGGAGCAAGGCGACCACGGCCTGTGGTCGGTGCGCTACGGCGGGCTCGGCGAGCCGCGGCCGGGGGATCGCGTGGCCGTCGGCGGCGGCGACCGCCGGCAGCGCAATCCGCTGGCCGTGCTGCCCTTGCCGCCGCCCGAGAGCGAAGGCGGCGTGAAGCCCGATCCGGCGGGCTTGTCCAAGATCCCGCCGCTGATTGCGCTGCACCAGGATGGCCGGGTCAGCGTCGGCAAGCATGCGGCCGACCACATGCTCGACGTGCAGGGCATGGTGGCGGCGCGCGGCCGTGTCGGCACGTACCCGGTCCCAGACGCCGCCGCGGTGAAGGCCGACGGCGAATGGAAGGACGTGACAGGCCCCCTGCACGGGTGCGTGGCTTTCGAGGTGACGGCCAGCGTCGGTGTCACGGGCAGCGGGCATCACGCCACCCTGCACGCGATGGCCTTGAATGCCCACAACCCGACGTTCACCGGGTTGCTGGGCTGGCTGGCACAGCACCGGCCGTTCGGCTGGATCGAACGGCGCCTCAACGGCCGCAAGCGCATTCGTTCCCAGCATGCCTGGTTCGGCGAGCGCTGCGACCGGCTCGAGCTGCAATGGGCCGGTCTCTCGGCGCAGGGCGACGCCCGGCCGTTCCGGCTGCAAATCCGCACCCGCTGCAGCTACCAGGGCACGCCGCCGATCCACCTTCACGTCACGCAACTGTGGCCCATCGTCGTCGATGCAGGTTCCGGGCCGACGCCATGAACAAACCCGGATCCAACGCAATGCGCGTTCGCGAGTTCGCCGCCACGGATGCCTCGCGATGAGCGCCATCCCCGCCAGCATTCGTCGCAGCGACAAAGCCGCGCGGGCCGTCGGCTTCGAGCGGCTGCTCGCGCAGGGCCTGCAGCAGCTGCAGCAGCTCAGCGGCGAGTCGTGGACCGACCACAACCTGCACGACCCCGGCATCACGGTGCTCGAGCAACTGTGTTTCGCGCTTACCGAGCTGGCGTACCGCGCAGACCTCCCGATCACCGACCACCTCGCGGCCCCCGACGGGAGCATCGACCTCCAAGCCCTGGCCCTGCATCCGCCCGAGACTGCGCTGCCTTGCCGGGCCACCACCGTGGCCGACTACCGTCGGTTGTTCCTCGACCGGGTGCCGGGCCTGGACGACGCCCGCATGCGGCCGGCCAGCGCCGCCTCGGAGGCCGGCGTCTACCGCCTGCAGCTCAAGGTGGCCAGCGGCACGCCGTTCTCGCCCGCATCCGTCGACGATTCATCGGAGAACCCGGCGAGGCGGCTGGACGCCTTGCGCGTCTATCGCGCTGAGCGCAACCTTTGCGAAGACCTGGTTGAGGTCGGCTTTGTGCAAGGCCGGCGTTGCGACCTCCGCGGCGACATCGAGATCTCGGGCGCGCGCGAAGTGGTCGAGATCCTGGCCGACATCTACCACCGGGCCGCGCGCTGGATCGACCGCGGCCCGCAGGTGCTGTCGCGCCAGGAGATGCTCGCGCGCCACTGCACCATGGACGCGGTCTACGACGGCCCGGCCGTCCAGGCCGGCTTCGTGCAGGACGAGGGGCGCGACGAACGTCTCGACGGGAGGCTCTATCTCGCCGACCTGGCGGACGTGCTGCGCGGTGTGGACGGCGTCAAGGAGGTTCACGACCTCGCCCTCGATTTGGCTGCTCCGGCGCGCGCCGGCCCTGGGCGCGGTTCCGTGGCCTGGGGGGGGCTGGACTGGGCGCTGCGCCTGCACATCCCCCGTGCGGCCGACGAGTTCCGCCTCGGCGCGCGTCGCCGCGAGCTCCCGGTTCCGTTGCCCAGGGCCGACGAGCTCTGGCGCCGTGTGCGCAACCTGCGTGTCGCCGACCTCGCGCAGCGCACGCGCCTGGAAAGCGCTCTGCGCAAGGAGGAATGGGATGCCCGGCCTCGGGGAACCCACCGACCGCTGGCACCGCACCTGTCGGTGCAGCATCACTTCCCGGCCGTCTACGCACTCGGCAAGCAGGCGCTGCCGGCGTCGGCAACGGCACAGCGGCGGGCGCGCGTGCAGCAGCTGCGCGCCTACCTGTCGATGTTCGACCAGCTGCTGGCCAACGGCAATGCGCAGCTGCATCACCTGCGTGACCTCTATGCCGTGCGCGGCAAGGGTTCCTCGTCTGTCGCCGCGGCGGCGCCCGGTGCCGGGGCGATGCCTAGCGCGGGCGTGCCGGCCATGCAACCAGACGAGGACGCCACAGAGGCCGGCGGCCAGACCTACTGGTGGCAGGCCCTGGACCCCGAGGGCGTGCCCGGCATCGACGAGCTGCTGATGCAATCGCCAGGGCAGGTCGCCAGCGAGATCGGTGCGTTCTTCGATCGCTCCGGCGCGCGCAAGTCCAGGCTGCTCGACCACCTTCTCGCGCTGCACGGCGAGACCTTGACCCAGAGCGCGCTGCGGCAGTACTGCGCGCATCTGCGCGCCGACGAACTGGACCGTCGGCTCCTGGACAACAAGGCGCGCTTTGTCGAGGCCATCATCGAGCTCGGCCGCGGACGTGCGGGGGCCTTCGACTACAGCCGCCGGCTTTGGAACAACCCGGCCAACTCCTGCGGGCTGGCACGGCGGATGTGCCTGCTGCTGGGCTTCAAGCATGACCACGCGCGCTCCTTGACGCAGTGGCCGGGGAGAGGCCCGTCGCCGGTCTTTGATGGGTCCGATGCGGCGAGCCCGCCCGGGTTGGCGAAGATGCCGAAGGACGCTTCGTTCGTCAACGTCGTCGATGAACCGGGTGTGCGCGTCGGTTCGCCCCAGGCCATGTTGTCGCAGCTGGCCGCGCAACTGCCGCGCCTGCCGCGCCCTGCGCCTGCCGCGATGTTGCGCGCCGGTGCCAGCCACGAAGGCTACCGAGTGCACACCGTGTCGGAGGGCGGCGCGTCGCCGGTGCGCACCACCGTGGGGGTGGCGCTCGATGCCGATCAATGGTGGCCGCTCGGCCATGCCGACACCCGCGCGGATGCGCGCCGCCTGGCCGCGCGCCTGCGCCAGGCCTTCCTGTGCCTCGATGACGCCTGCGAGGGCCTGCACCTCGTCGAGCATGTGCTGTTGAGACCGTTGGACACCCGCGCAAACCGGGATGCGCAACTGAGCCCGGCGCCCGATGAGAACTTCTATCGGCTACAGCTGACCGTCCTCATGCCTAACTGGACGGCGCGCACCGCGAACAAGGCATTTCAGCAACTGGCCGAGGAAACGTTGCGTCTCAACCTGCCTGCCCACCTGCAAGCGCGGCCGATCCGCTGGCTGGGTTACGAGGCGATGGTGCACTTCGAGCGCGACTGGCGGCGCTGGTTGGTGCTGCGGCAACGGTGGTGCCGCGCCCCGACCCCGGCGTGCGCGCGGTCCTTGGACGCTGCGGCCTGCCGCGTGATCGGCCGGCTGCTCGAACCGCCGAGCGCGAGCGGCGCAAGGTCGGAGTAGCGCCATGGCCGTTGCCCACACCGTGCAAGACCTCGAGTTCGAGGTCGAATTCGAGTCCGAGGAGCAGGCATTCAGCCTGCAGGAGCGCCTGAGCGAGTTTGCGCACGGCCCGGCGCTGCGCATCGTCGCCGAGGCCTTCGACCAGGCCTGCGCCGAACCAGACCTGCTGCAACTGGAGCGGCTGGAGCTCGACCTCGGAACGGTCGATCCCGGAGACCTCGAGCAGCAGTGGGAGGAGCGCCTGCGCGAGCAGCTGCAGCGCGCGTTGGTCGACCTGGTGGCCGCGGCGGGCACGCCGCAGGCAGCCGGCGCCGCACACGCCGTACGCCGAGGTACTGTGCGGGAAGCCGAACTGGAGGTGTTGCTGCACTACCTGCGCCGCGGCGTGTGGCCGTGGCATGTGTCCGCCGCCGTCGACCCGGCAGCGCTGGCCCAGCGCGTCTGGCAGAACGATCCGGGAGCGTTGATGGCCCGGCTGCGCGAGTGGCCCGATGGGCAGATTGCGGCGCGGCGCATGGCGAGGCAGTTTCCTGCCGCTTGGTGCCGGCAGCTGGCCCAGGAGCTGCGCGCCGATGCCGCGCCTGGACGCGAGACCGCCGCCTTGGGGTCCTCGGCTGTCGCCACGGTCGAGCAGCTGCTGCTGCAGGCCCTGCGCACGACTGCGGCGCCCGCAGCGGCGGGTCGAGCGACGCCCGAGCAACGCGCCGCGCGTCGCCGCTGGCGGGCCCTGCTGGTGGACGATGCGCCCGAGCTCTCGAACGGCGACCTCGACGAACTGATGCAGGTTTGGCAGCGCCTGCAGCACGAGGACCCCGACGGTCTGCTGCAGGACCTGCGGACGCTGGGCGCCCGTGCGGGCGTGCGGCGGCGCATGGCCCGGTTGTGGCCGGAATCGCTGTTGCGACAGCTGCCGCTCCTGTGGCTCGGCGAGGAAGAGGGGAGAAAGGCGTTGGCAGCGCTCGAGGGCACGTCGGCAGACGTCTCTGCCGGCGGGCGGCGCCAACGCTGGGCGGCCTTGCTGCGCCTGCTGTGGGCCGGGCCGGACGTCGAGCGCATCGATGCGCCTGCACTGGAAAGCGCCATGCGCGGCAAGAGCGAGAGGCAGCCGGTGGCAGCTCCGCGTGCGTCACCGGGCAGCGGCCAGGCGTCTTTGCCGCAGCCTCAAGCGCCCCTGGAGACCGATTCGGCACGGAAGGAATGGCAGGCATGGTTGTCGGGCGCCAGTGACGTGGCGGGCCGGCTCGCTCTGCGTGAAGCGCTCTCGTCCGCGCAGCGACGTTGGCGGCTGGCGCCCACCATCACGGCGTCCGAGTTCGCTCGCGCGCTGGCGGTGTGGAGTCCCGCGCTGGAAGCCGAAGCGCTGGCGGCACTCGCCTTTGCGCCGCTTCCGCAGGCCTGGTTGCGGGGAGTTGAACCGTTCCCCCACACCGAGAGGCTGGTTCACCGGACGCTGCAGGCACTGCAGGGAGCGGCGGATACGGACTGGACGGCGCAAGGTCTCGTCACCCGTTGGTGGCGTGCCATCGCGGTGCAACTGCAGCGAAGCCCCGACGAGCTCTTGCGCGCCTTGCACGAGGCCGGCGCTGACGGCGCCGAGGCCGCGCGCCGCAGCGCCTGGGCGCACTGGCTGCCGCAACCGAAGCCGCGCTCGGCGCGGGCATCCGCGGCAGTCGTATCCGAAGCCCTGCGGCATGGCGACCTCGCCTCGTTGCAGACCGCTTGGTCGGCATTGCTCGCCGAGGGCGCGGGGGCGGCACGCGCTGCCTTGGGTCAGTTGGGCGATGCGACGGCGGCGCGCACAAGCCTGGTCCGGCAGCTGAGCGGCGAGCAATGGCTGCAGCTGCTCGAGGCCTTCCTGGCCCCCGGCCAGGCGCGGGCGGTGGTACGCGCCCAGCAGGTCCTGCAACGCGCGTTGGGTGACTCGCCCGACCTGGGCGAGCGCGAGGCGGAGTTGCGCGCGTGGGCCCTCGCTGAGTTGCTATGGCATCCCGGGGCCTCTGCCGACGACGTGGCCAGCCATCTCCTGGAGCAGGGCGCGCGTCGCGCCGGGCTCGGCGCAGATGTGCTCCTGCGGCACCTGCCGCGCGAGGAGCAGGACCTGTTCGTGGCCCAGCCCGAAGAACGGGCCGAACTGCACATCGCCGAGCGCACGTGCCCGGACGCGGCCGACGAAGCAACAACGCCGCGGCACTTGTCGCAAGCCGAGGCCGTCGCCCGAGTGATCGCGGCGCTGCGCGGCGCAGGTGCGAGCCTCGACCTCGACGCCGGCGAACGTGCGCTGCTGATGGCGATGGCCGATCGCGATTCGGCGTCGGTGCGCGAAGTGATCGCGCGCGAGCTCGAGTCGGCACAGGCCGGGCGTCTGCTGGCCCGGACCCTGACGCCCGATGAATTGCTGCGCCTCGTGGCCTGGCTGCGGCCCGCCGATGCCGCGGGCCTGCAGCAAGCCTGGCCGCGCTTGCAGGCTCTGACCGAGGGGCTGGGCACCCAGGCGTGGCCGCGGGTGGCGCGCACTGTGCTGCGCGAAATGTGCGAGGAGGACCGCCCGCTGATGCCTGCGGCGCTGCTGCAGCGCGCCGCGCTGGCCGTGCGGGGTTCGCCCCGGCCGCCGCCCCCGGGCTGGGCGCTGGAGTTGCCCGACGAGCCGCTGTTCGTCGCCAACGCCGGCGTCGTGCTTCTGGCGCCCTACCTGCCGCGGCTGTTCGCTGTGCTCGGGCTGGCCAACGACAAGGCCTTTGTCGATGCCGAGGCTGCAGAGCGCGCCGCTGCGGTGATGCAGTACGCCGTCACGGGCGAGGCCGCGGCCCCCGAGCCGCTCTTGCCGCTGAACAAGCTCCTGTGCGGGCTGCCGCTGCACACGCCGTTGCCGCGCGACGTGGAGCTCGGGCCATCGGAGCGCGGAGCCGTCGACGGCATGCTCGGCGCCGTGATCGGCCACTGGAAGGCGCTCGGCCAGACCTCCGTGGCCGGGCTGCGCCAGACCTTCCTGCAGCGCGAAGGCCGGCTCGAACACAAGGAGGAAGCCTGGCACCTGCAGGTGCCCAGCCAGACCTTCGACATGCTGATCGATCGCCTGCCCTGGGGCTTTGCAACGGTCCGCTACCCCTGGATGCCCGAGGTGCTGCATGTCCAGTGGCGCTGAGCTGCGCGTGGTACCGCCGCCCGTGGCCGGCGCACGGCAACCCGAGAGGGGCGGCGGCATGCACGAGCGCGAGCTGCAGTGGCTCGACCGCGTGCTGCAGGCACGCCTGTGCCTGCACTTCGGCCAGCCTTGCGAGGTGGCCGACGTGCGGCAGATCGCGCCGCCGTCGCCGCAGGACGACAGCGCCTACGCGCGCCTGGTGCGATCGCCCGAGTGGGGCTTCGACGAACGGCTGCTGCTGGTGCTGGCGCTCGCGCCGCACGTGCGCCCGCAGCTGCTGGACCTGCTCTTCGTGCGCAACACCAACCTCGACCGTGGCTACACCGAGTTCGGTGGGTGGAAGGGGCGCACGCATGGCGGCTTCCTGCCCACCTGCGAAACCGGCGCCTTCCTGTTGGCCGGCGAAGACCTCGAGCGGCGCTTCGAAGCCTGCCACCTCTTCCAGCCCGACCATTGGCTGCAAGCGCGCGGCATCCTGCGTGTGGAGCACGACGCCCCCGGCGAGCCCCCCCTCAGCGCCGCGCTGTTGCTGCACGACGAGTACCGCGAGCTGCTCACCACCGGCCAGCAGCACAAGCCTGACTTCAGCCCCTCGTTCCCGGCGCGCCTCACCACCACCCACCTGAGCTGGGACGACCTGGTGCTGGGCCACGAGGTGATGGACGAGATCTCGGCCATCACCACCTGGCTGTTGCATTCGAACACCTTGCTCGAGGGCTGGGGTCTGGCCAAGGCAGTCAAGCCCGGCTACCGCGCGCTCTTCTTCGGACCGCCGGGAACCGGCAAGACGCTCACCGCCACGCTGATGGGCCAGGTCGCAAAGGCCGACGTCTACCGCATCGACCTCTCGATGGTGGTGAGCAAGTTCATCGGCGAGACCGAGAAGAACCTGGCGCGCGTGTTCGATCAGGCGCAGAACCGGCACTGGATCCTCTTCTTCGACGAGGCCGATGCGCTGTTCGGCAAGCGCACCGCCACCAGCAGCAGCAACGACCGCTACGCCAACCAGGAGGTGAGCTACCTGCTGCAGCGCGTGGAGGACTTCCCCGGCACGGTGATCCTGGCCACCAACCTGAAGGGCAACATCGATGAGGCGTTTGCGCGCCGCTTCCAGTCGCTGGTGTACTTTCCGATGCCCGATGCCGGGCAGCGTCTGCGCTTGTGGGAAGGCATGGTTCGCCACACCGGCCGCCTGGCTGCCGATGTGGACCTGGAGCGGCTGGCTGCGCAGTACGAGCTCTCCGGCGGCGCCATCGCCAACGTCGTGCGCGCCGCGGCGATCGCCGCGCTGCAGGCCGGCCGGCAGACCATCGGCGCGGCGGACCTGCGCAATGGCATTGCGCGCGAGATGCGCAAGGAAGGCCGTACGGCCTAGGTGCCGCCATGAACACCATCGAATCGACCCCTCCGTGCCGCCTGTGCGCGCTCATCCGCGCCGCGGGGCGCGCACTTCGCGTGGCGCTGCTGCCGCGCACCTTCGCGTTCATCGCCGCGCTGGCCGTGCTGGCGCTGATGGCGCCGACGGGCATGCCGCCGTTCTTCCCCCGGGCCAAGGCCAAAGCCGAAGCCCCTTCGGCCCCGGCCTCCGGCGCGGTGCCTGCCCTGGCATCTGGCGCGACCCTTGGCTCGACGCCGGCGCCGGCCGCGGTGTCGGCCGAGGCGCCCGCGCCACCGAAGGCAGCGGTTCCCGCGCCGGCCCGAGCGGCGGTTGCGGTTCCTGAAGCGGGCCCTGCCAGCACGGCGGGTTCAGCGGCGGTGGAGCCACCCAAGTGGCGGTTTCGCACGGCGAAGCTGCCCGACCTGGTGCTCGGCCAGCCCTGGGAGCCGCAGCCGATGCTCGAGCCGGGCGCGACTCCCTTCCGCATGACCTTCGAGCACAGGCCGCCGGAGTTGCAGTGGTTGAGTCTCGATGCCGAGAAGGGCATGCTCTACGGCAAGCCGACGCAAGTGGGCGGGCCCTGGTCCTTCGAGCTGAAGGTGGAGCCGCTGGGCAAGCCGGACCAGTTCATCTCGCAGAGCTACAGCCTCAAAGTCTTGCCGGCGGCGGGGCCCGGTCGAGCGGCCGTGGCAGCACCGAAACCGCGCGCGGCGCAAGCCGTGACCCGCCCCGAATTGCGAGGAGGGCCCTTCACCTATCGCATAGAAGAGGACCACCTGAAGGAACTGGCTGCGGCCCCCAAGACCAGGACCGCGCTCGAGGCCTTGATCAGCGAGGCCCGGGAGGCCCAGACCGCCGCGGCAGAGCCGGATGAGCGGGCGAAGTACGCCACGTGGGAAGCCCTGGCCCGGCGCGAAATGGAGGCCGGCCGGGCTGGCCCAGGGCCGAAGGGCCAAGGTGGCGAGCCCCCCCGCCTGGAAAAGTTGCTTGCCCCGCTGAAGGACATCGACTACCCGACGGAAGACCTCTTCCGCGACGCGCTGAAACTGGCGCTGTGTGCCCACTACGGGAAACCGCCGCGAGCAACAGGCACCTCCCCGGCCGGGGACAGCGGTGTGGGCTACGAAGCCGCAGACCTGGCTGCGTGCCGGAAGGCGATGTCGGAAGAAGGCCTCCGTCGGGTCGACGCCATCGTGGATCGCGCGCGCAAGGGACACCCGCCCGAGCGGCAGGGCGACTTCTCCTTGCGTGCAACGCCCGGTTGTGGCTGTGTCCCGCCGCGGAGCGAAGACGAGGTGATGGGGTTCGTTTCCTACTGGGGCACGACCGAGCAGCAGCAGGCGTGGAGAGCCGCCGCGGCGGCGGCTTCGGCCCCCACCAGAGGCGAAACGGCGCAGGTGCGCGAAGTCGACTTCAGCCTCTTCTCACGTATCAGCTACTTCGGTGCGGTGCTCAACGACGACGGACTCGTCGAATTGCCTGAGAAGGTGGGCCCGCCAGGGTGGCGGCTGGCGGACGAGGCGCATCGGCATGGCACGCGGGTGGATCTCGTGGTTCACCGCAGCCACTGGGAGACGTTCCTGCGTCGCGACGATCTGCCACGGCTGGCTGCCAGGGCGGCCAACAGCGCCATCGGCCTGCTTGGCGACCGGCAGCCCTCCGGCTGGCAGAAGCTGCTGCTCCCCTTCTGGCGCGAGGAGACCCATGCCTACGACGGCATCACGGTCTTCTTCGACAACGTGCCGACAGGCGACATGGCCGAGCCGTTCCTGGCCTTCCGCGAGGCCTTCCTCGAGCGCCTCGTCTCCGGCATGCAGGCCCGCAAGCGACGCTACGGGCTCAACGTCGTCGTGCCCGCGGAGCGCATGGCCGAGACAGGCCCGTACGCCTTCGAGAAACTGATCGATCTGGTCGAGAAGGCCGAGCCCGTGCGCACGAGCAAGAGGGTCGATGCCAATGAGAAGTCGCTGTACCAAGGGAAGACCGACATCACCGTGACCTACCTGGTGCTGTTGCCCGAGCCCGCGAGCGTGCACAAGAAGGCGTTGCGGGAGCGGATCGACCGAGCGGACCCTCCCAAGGGTGGGCGGCGCGTGGCGTTGCTGGAGAGCCTGGTGCCCGTGCTGTTGCGCTCGCCGGCTGGGCAGCCGCCCTGGAGCAGGCAGCCGCCCAAACAGCAGTACGAAGACGACGTGGCCTACATGAAGTGGAACTTCCTCGGCACGGCCCTTTGGGAATTGCCGGGGAGGGCCGATGGCGACCCAGAACGCGCCGAAACGCTGAGGAAGCTCTACAGGGTCGACAACCGCAGGCTGCCGGCCCTGTGCGACGTGGTCTGCCCGCAGCGCCTGTGGTTGCGTGTGCTGCTGCAGGCGCTGGTGGCGGCCGGCGTGGTCGCGTTCTCGCTGTGGTTCTTCAACTGTGCGGTGCGCGGCTGGGGCGTGCGCTACGAAGCGTTCCTCTGGATCGGCGGCGCCGTCACCGTGCCGTTGGCGCTGGCGATGCTGGAGTGCGACCCGGCCCTGCACGAACTGAGCGAGAGCAACGTGCCGCTCATGGCCCTGGTGGCGTTGCTGTTCGCCGGTGGGCTCTACTGGAGCTTCAGGCTGCGCAGGGCGAGGCCGTGACGATGCCTATGCGCAAGACGCAGGTGGATTGCGCGCGGTGCGCCAACTTGTTGCAGGAGGATGGTGATGAAGACTTTCTCTGACGGGCGCCACGCGGCGCCAGCGCGGCGTCCGGCTGCGTCGCCTGACATGACGCACGGCACGACTGGCAACGCCAGCCGGCACGCCCGTGACATCGCACAGCGCGAGCGCATCGACCGTGCGTTCGGCGGCCCGATGCAGCGTGTGGAGGACGAAGACGAGCTGCAAAGGAGGACCGCAGACACGATGCAACGGCGGGAGGACGACGAGGAACCGCTGCAAGGCCGCTTTGGCACGGCGCAGCGGCAAGACACCGAGGAAGAGGAGCCGCTGCAGGCGCGGGCCGAGGCCGGGCCCGCGCCGGGCCCGACATCGGCCGCGAGCAGCCCGGGCGGCCTGCCTGTGGGCCTACGACAAGGCATCGAGAGCCTTTCGGGCATGGACCTGTCCGACGTTCGGGTGCACACCGGTTCGTCAAGGCCGGCGGAAATCCAGGCGCTTGCCTACACGCAGGGCAACGAGATCCATGTCGCGCCGGGGCAGGAGCAGCACCTGCCGCATGAGGCGTGGCACGTGGTGCAGCAGCGGCAGGGGCGGGTGCGGCCGACAAGGCAGATGAAGGATGGGGTCCAGGTGAACGACGAACCGGCCTTGGAACAAGAAGCGGACGCGATGGGGGCGAAGGCGTCATCGACTCACGAAAACAAGGTGGCGCGAACAGACCGCACGCCTCCAGCAGAAGCCCATGTGGGCAGGGCACCCCTTCAGCGTGAAAGCGCTGTAGGTGAGTACCATTTATCGCGCACCCCGCTTCAGTGTTCGGTCGTTCAACGGGGCGCCGCAGAGCCTGAGCAGGTTAGAGCGCTTCCTGCTCGTCCCAACCGGGCAGCCGATGTCAGAGCGCAGGTGGGAAACGCAGCACCGGCAGAAGTCGACGTTGTGACCTTCTTGGCCGAACGGATACGCGAGTTAG
This sequence comes from Rubrivivax sp., assembly GCA_016790435.1. GTDB lineage: Bacteria > Pseudomonadota > Gammaproteobacteria > Burkholderiales > Burkholderiaceae_C > Rubrivivax. The sequence continues at coordinate 30,340 of JAEUPE010000277.1, forward strand.
TTGCGAGGCTTGCATCTCTCTTCCGAGGTCCAGAATGACGACGAATTGACTCGCGTTCTTAGGGATGGTCTGATGGCACGGAACGACAGGAAGCCAGCCGCCCGGCAAGAGCACCACACCGTTGCAGATTGGCAAGCGATTGCAGCGCAGCAGATCACGGTCGTCTCGTCAGGCAGCCGGTCCAGCGCGCCATCCAGCCGAGCGAACTCGCGGTACAGCGGCACGTCGTGCAGCGCCTCTTCCATCGCCGGGTCGCTCAGCCCGAACCACTGCTGCAGGTAGTGGACGCGCAGCATCGTCTGGATGCCGAATGGAGGGCGGCCGGTCTTGGCCTTGGGTAGTGCGGCTGGACGATCTGCACAAGCACGTCCCACGGCACCACACGGGGTCAGCACGGCGTTATGCGGACCTTCCCTAAACCCTCACACACGCGTCGACAAGTGTTCGCTGCGTCAAAGCGGAGCACCCATCGACAAGCGAGTCCCGCTGATCGGTCGCGCTTGAAACTGTTACGCGCCGTTCGCTCTGTTCAGTAGTCCAGCCCCATCGCCGCCCGCACGTCCTTCATCGTCTGCCGCGCCACCACGCGCGCGCGTTCGGTGCCGTTCTCGACGATCCAGTGCACCTTCTTCGGCTCGGCCATCAGTGCTGCGGCGCGTTCGCGCCAGGGCTTCTGTTGCGCCACGACGGCGTCGATGACCGGCTGCTTGCACTCCAGGCAGCCAATGCCCGCGCTCTTGCAGCCCTGCTGCACCCAGTCCTTCGTGTTCTTGTCGCTGTAGGAGACGTGGAAGTGCCACACCGGGCACTTGGCGGGGTCGCCGGGGTCGGTGCGGCGCACGCGCGCGGGGTCGGTGGCCATGCCGCGGATCTTCTTGGTCACCGTCTCGGCATCGTCGCGCATGAGCACGGCGTTGCCGTAGCTCTTGCTCATCTTGGCGCCGTCGAGGCCGGGCAGCTTCAGCACCTCGGTGTGCAGGGCCTGCGGCTCGACGAGCACGCTGCGGCCGCCGCCCTTGAGGTGGCCGAGCAGCAGCTCGGTCTCCATCTCGCTCCAGCCGCCGGGCAGGGTGCCGGCGGCCAGCGCAGCGGCGTTGCGGCGCACGAGCGCCTCGCCTTTGGCCCATGCCTCCTGCGAGCCGGTCTCGCCGAAGGCCTTGCGCTGCTTGTCGTAGTAGCGCTGGTCGTCCTTCGAGAACTTGGCCAGCGCGGCGGCCACGCCGCCCTCGAAGCCGGCACCGCGGCCGTAGAGGTGGTTGAAGCGGCGCGCCACCTCGCGCGTCAGCTCGACGTGGCTGCTCTGGTCTTCGCCCACCGGCACGTAGGTGGCCTTGTAGATGAGGATGTCGGCCGCCTGCAGCAGCGGGTAGCCGAGGAAGCCGTAGGTCGCGAGGTCGCGGTCCTTGAGCTTCTCCATCTGGTCCTTGTAGGTCGGCACGCGCTCGAGCCAGCCGAGCGGCGTGCCCATGGCCAAGAGCGTGAAGAGCTCGGCGTGCTCGGGCAGGCGGCTTTGCAGGAAGATGGTGCTCTTGTCCGGGTCCAGGCCCGCGGCGAGCCAGTCGATCACCATGTCGTAGACGCTCTGGCCGATGACCTCGCGTTCTTCGTAGTGCGTGGTGAGTGCGTGCCAGTCGGCGACGAAGAAGAAGCACTCGTGCTCGTCCTGCAGCCGCACCCAGTTCTTGAGCGCGCCGAGATAGTGGCCGAGGTGCATGCTGCCGGTGGGGCGCATGCCGGAGAGGACGCGGGTTCGCATGACGAGTGGCGGGTCGGGCAACGAAGGGCTGCGATTCTCTCAGAGCGTTCCGAGGCCGTCGCAGCGCCGGCCTCGCGCGGGGCGGCCGGTGCGCGCCACTACACTCTCGCGCCCGATGAAGCGCATCGTCATCCTCGTCTCCGGCCGCGGCTCCAACATGCAGGCCATCGTCTCGCGTTGCCGCAGCGAGGGCTGGCCGGCCGATGTGGCGGCCGTGCTGGCCGATCGCGGCTCGGCAGCGGGGCTGGCCTGGGCGGCGGAGCAGGGCATCGCCACTGCGGCGGTCGAGTTCAAGGCCTACGGCCGTCGCGAGGACTTCGACGCGGCGCTGGCCGAGGCCATCGACGCGCATGCGCCCGATCTCGTGGTGCTCGCCGGGTTCATGCGCATCCTCGGGGCCGAGTTCGTGCGCCGCTACGAGGGTCGGATGCTCAACATCCATCCCTCGCTGCTGCCGGCGTTTCCGGGGCTGCACACCCACCGGCGCGCGCTCGAGGCGGGCTGCAAGGCCGTGGGCGCCACGGTGCATCTCGTGACCCCCGAACTGGACCACGGCCCCATCGTCATGCAGAGCGTGGTACCGGTGCGCGCCGGCGACGACGAGGCGGCGCTGGCCGCGCGGGTGCTCGCCACCGAGCACATGATCTACCCGCTCAGCGTGCGCTGGTTCGTCGAAGGCGAGCTGGAAGTCGAGGGCGGCCTGGTACGCCACCGGCGCGGCGCCTCGCAGTTGCTGGCCTGAGGGCTCGCCGAGACGCTCCACGCGCCCGCGGCCGCACGACCCACGGTTCTGTACTCTCTTCCACCGGACCCCATGCACCCTGGCGCCCTGCTCGACCTGGCCACCGACCTGCTGCACGCGGTGCTGAAGTTCGAGCAACCGGCCGACGCCGTGGTCTCGGCGTTCTTCCGCGGCCACCGAGCGCTCGGCGCGCGCGAACGGCACGCGCTGGCCGAGACGGCCTACGCTGTGCTGCGCGAGCGGCTGCTGCTGCAGCACCTGGCCGGGCTCGGCAAGACGGGCGAGGGCGGCAAGGGCGGCACGGGCGTGAAGGCTCTCAAGGGGCAGAAGGGACAGAAGGGCGCAGGCGCCATGCTGGAACGGCGCCTCGCCATGCTCGCCTGGCAGGGGTCGCCGACCTTCCTGCGCGGGGCGCTCGGCCCGCACGAGGCGCAGTGGCTCGAGGAGGTGCAACGCGTCGATCGCGCTGCGCTGCCAGAGAAGCTGCGCCACAACCTGCCCGACTGGCTGGCGGGGGCGCTGCACGGGTCGCTCGGCGACCAGTTCTGGCCGCTCGCGGAGGCACTCAACCGGCCGGCGCCGCTGGACCTGCGAGTCAACGTCCTCAAGGCCAAGCGCGAGGAGGCCCAGGCGGCGCTGGCGGCGGCGGGCATCGTCGCCCAGTCGACGCCGTACTCGCCCTGGGGCCTGCGCGTCGAGGGCAAGCCGGCCCTCAACAAGGCCGCCCCGTTCGTCGACGGCTGGGTCGAGGTGCAGGACGAGGGCAGCCAGTTGCTGGCGCTGCTGACCGACGCCAAGCGCGGCGAGATGGTGGTCGACTTCTGCGCCGGCGCCGGCGGCAAGACGCTCGCCCTGGGCGCATCGATGCGCAACACGGGGCGCCTCTACGCGTTCGATGTCTCGGGGCACCGGCTCGATGCGCTGAAGCCGCGCCTGGCGCGCAGCGGGCTGTCCAACGTGCATCCGGTGCAGATCGCGCACGAGCGCGACGATCGCGTCAAGCGCCTGGGGGGCAAGATCGACCGCGTGCTCGTCGATGCGCCCTGCTCGGGGCTGGGCACGCTGCGCCGCAACCCCGACCTGAAGTGGCGCCAGTCGCCGAAGGCGGTGCAGGAACTGCAGGAGAAGCAGCGCCAGATCCTGGCCGCCGCGGCGAAGCTGCTCAAGCCCGGCGGGCGGCTGGTCTACGCCACCTGCAGCCTGCTGGCGGCCGAGAACGAGGAAGTGGTGCAGGCGTTCGACGCCGAGATGGCGGGGGATTTCGAATCCTTGCCGGTGCTGGAACTTCTGCAGGCGCTGAAGGTTCCCGAGGCCGACAGCCTGGTGGCGGGAAACTGGCTGCGTTTGTGGCCCCACCGGCACCAGACCGACGGGTTCTTCGCGGCCGTCTGGCGACGCCGCTGAAGACACCGGCGAATCAGGGGGTTTTCAAGGGCTTTTCCCTCGGGTGAGCCCCCCATCGAGTGGCAGGTCCCGCCGGTAGAATGGGGCTTCCTGACAACCCTTGCCGGTCTGCCGACCGGACACTCGATGAACCACCTCTGGCTGCTCCATGACGCTCTGGTCGACTGGCTGGCGAACGGCCTGCTCGACTGGTCATGGTGGCAGATCGTGCTGTTCGTACTCGCGACCACGCACGTGACGATCGCTTCGGTCACCATCTTCCTGCACCGTGCGCAGGCGCACCGGGCGCTCGAGCTGCATGCGATCCCGTCGCACTTCTTCCGCCTGTGGCTGTGGCTCATGACGGGCATGGTCACCAAGGAGTGGGTGGCCATCCACCGCAAGCACCACGCCAAGTGCGAGACCGTGGAAGACCCGCACAGCCCGGTCACGCAC
>JAEUPE010000071.1 GCA_016790435.1 Rubrivivax sp.
ATGTTGTCCTTGACGGCGAAGGGCACGCCGAAGAGCGGGTGGGCGCGCAGCAGATCGTCAACGCTGCGCCCCGCGGCCAGCGCCTGCAGTTTGGCCAGGCGTGCCTCGAGCCGCGCCTCGTCGGCGAGCGCGATCCACGCATGCGCCGAGGCACCCGCCGTCAGCCGCGCCAGGCGCGCGCGCAGCAGCGCCGGCAGGTCGGCACCGGCCCGCACCGCACCTCGCCAGTCGGCGATGGTGAGCAGACTCGCTTCATGGAGGGGCGGGCTGAAGGACATGAGTGCACGGACTGGTATACCAGTCAGTGCGCCAGCACGAAGCATGCCAGCGCAACAAGCCCCCTCGCCTTGCGGATGGTTCCAGCGGTGCGGGTAAGTCCCATCCCGGCCCGGCGAGGGGATTTGAATGCGCACACTATTCTTCGCACAGGCCAAGGGGCGCGGCGCGCCACCGGGCCACCACCATCAAGAGGAGCAGCCCATGTCACTGAAGTCCCGCATCGCCGGCCGCCTGCAACCGCTGGCCGGCGCCCTTGCGCTGCCGCTGGCCCTGACGCTGTCGTTGGCCGCCGGCGGCGCCTTCGCACAGCCGAAGAAGGAAGTGACCATCGCGCACCAGGATATGCTGGTGCCCTTCCGAACGGTGATGGAGAGCGGCGAGCTCGAGAAGGCCACCGGCTACAAGATCAACTGGCGCATGTTCGGCGGCGGCGGCGACGTCATCAAGGCGATGGCCAGCGGCGACGTGCACATCGGCGAGGCGGGCTCGAGCCCCATCGTCGCGGCGGCCAGCCAGGGCCAGGACATCAAGGTCTTCTGGATCCTCGACGACATCGCCGACGCCGAGGCGCTCATCGTGCGCAACGGCAGCGGCGTCGCGAGCCTCAAGGACCTGAAGGGCAAGAAGGTCGCCACGCCCTTCGTCAGCACCGCGCACTACCAGCTGATGGCCATCATGAAGGTCGAGGGTGTCGACGCCAAGGGCGTGAACGTGATGAACATGCGCCCGCCCGAGATCGCCGCCGCCTGGGAGCGCGGCGACATCGACGCCGCCTTCATCTGGGACCCGGTGCTGAGCAAGATCAAGGGCAACGGCAAGGTGCTGCACACCTCGAAGACGATCGGTGCCAAGGGCTTCCCGACCTTCGACGGCATGATCGTCAACGCCAAGTGGGCCACCGAGCACGAAGGCTTCATGGTCGCGCTCGTGAAGGCGCTGGCCAAGGCCGACGCGCAGTACCGCGCCAACAAGGCCAAGTGGACGGCCGACAGCGCCGAGGTGAAGGCCATCGCCAAGTGGACCAAGGCCGACGCCAAGGACGTGCCGCCGGCGATGGCGCTGTACACCTTCCCGACCATCGAGGAGCAGCTCGGCCCGAAGTGGCTGGGCGGCGCGGCCGTGAAGGCGATGGTCAGCACGGCCGAGTTCCTCAAGGAGCAGGGCCGCATCACCGAGGTCAAGCCCGACTACAAGGCCTACGTCACCGACGTCTACCTGAAGAAGGCGATGGGCAAGTAGCCTCGCCGGCTCGAGCGCGAGGGCTGCGGACCGGCGCAGCCCTTTTCTTTGAGTCCGAGCCCTGCACCAGAGCGAACGCGGCCGACGCCGACCCGATGCCCACCCTCGACATCCGCGCCCTGACGGTGAACTACGCCGTCAAGGGCGGCACGCTGCAGGCGCTGGCCGCGGTGGACCTGACGATGCACCACGGCGACTTCGTCGTCGCGCTCGGCGCCTCGGGCTGCGGCAAGACGACGCTGCTGAACTGCCTGGCCGGCTTCCTCTCGCCCTCCACGGGCGAGATCCTGCTCGACGGCCAGCCGGTCATCGGCCCCGGCGCCGACCGCGGCGTGGTGTTCCAGAAACACGCGCTGATGCCCTGGCTCGACGTCACCGACAACGTGGCGCTCGGCCTGCGCATGCGCGGCGTGCCACGCGCGGCGCGCGAGAAGGTGGCGCGCGAGAAGCTGGCACTCGTGGGCCTGCAGGACTTCGCCGGACGCGCCGTGTACGAGCTCTCGGGCGGCATGCAGCAGCGCGTGGGCATCGCGCGCGCGCTGGCCAGCGACCCGGCGGTGCTGCTGATGGACGAGCCGATGGGCGCGCTCGACGCCTTCACGCGCGAGAGCGTGCAGGAGATCCTGCTGCAGGCCTGGGCGGCCAGCCACAAGATGGTCTTCTTCATCACGCACTCGGTGGAGGAGGCGCTCTTCCTCGGCACGCGGCTCGTCGTGATGAGCCCGAGCCCGGGCCGCATCACGCATGTCTACGACGACCTGCCGTTCTCGCGCCGCTTCCTCGAGCATGGCGACGCGCGGCGCGTGAAGAGCGACCCCGACTTCATCCGCCTGCGCGAGGAAGTGCTGGCCCTGGTGCACCACCGCGCGACATGACAGCCCCCCACGCGCCGATGAAGACGAGCCGCTTCAAGGTGCCCGGTGAGGGCAACAGCGCGGCCATCAGCGTCGTCACCATCTTCGCGCTGCTGGCGCTGTGGGCGCTGGTGTCGAACATGGGCTGGATCAAGCCGCTCTTCCTGCCGACGCCGCAGACGGTGTTCAAGGTGTTCGTCGAGTACCTCACGGGCGCCGCCAACGACAAGCCGCTGTGGGAGCACCTGCTGGCCAGCATCCTGCGCGTGGCGGCGGGGTTCTGGCTCGCCGTGCTGACGGCCATTCCGGTGGGCATCGCGATGGGCATGAGCCGCGTCGCGCGCGGCATCTTCGACGCACCGATCGAGTTTTACCGGCCGCTGCCGCCGCTGTCGTACCTGCCGCTCATCATCATCTGGTTCGGCATCGAGGAACTGCCGAAGGTGCTGCTCATCTACCTCGCCTGCTTCGCGCCGCTGGCCCTGGCGGCACGCTCGGGCATGAAGACCGCGAGCCAGGAGCAGATCAACGCCGCGTACTCGATGGGCGCCACCTACACGCAGGTCATCCGCCACGTCATCCTGCCCGCCGCGCTGCCCGAGATCCTGGTCGGCATGCGCATCGCCATCGGCTTCGGCTGGACGACGCTCGTCGCCGCGGAGATGGTGGCCGCCAACGTGGGGTTGGGGCAGATGGTGCTCAACGCCGCCAACTTCCTGCGCACCGACATCGTGATGATGGGCATCGTCGTCATCGGCGTCGTGGCATTCCTCTTCGACCTCTTCATGCGCCAGGTCGAGAAGTGGTTGGTGCCCTGGAAGGGGCGGATGTAGGGTTGCGCCGCGCGGACCGGCGCGTTGCTTACGAGCGCGGCTGGAAAGGCTGAGATCGACGATCGGCGCGGGCAAGGCCGTGGGTGGCAGAGCGGCGGGGCTTAGCTGTGGCGGTCGGCGCTGCAGCCCAGCGCCGCGCCGAGCCCGCACAGCCCTTCACCGCGGCCGTCTGCCGCACAGCACGCCCTCTGGAGCCAGAACCTACGCCGCAGGCAACAACAGGGCAAGCCGCTCACCCCGCGGCACCGCCACCCGCTCCGGCGTCAGCCCCAATGCGCGCGAAAACCACTGCAGCATCATCCAGGCGAGGGTGTCGCGCGCCGGGCTCTGCGCTGCCGGCTCGCTGCTCACGGTGGCCACGACGCGCACGCCCGTGGCGCCAGCGGAGGTTTCGATTTCGAGCCGCACGGCTCGGCCCTGCTGCAGCGCGTGTTCGACCATCAGGTCGAGCAGGTGCTTCAGCGCCGCCGGGTTGGCATGCACGGGCTCGCTGCAGGCCGGGCCGTGCAGTTCCACGCCCAGGCGATCGGCCTCCGCGCTCCACTCGGCCACCGTCTGCACCAGCGCGAGGCCGAGATCGACCGTCTCGTGACGCAATTGCTGCGCACGCGCCACCACCTGCGCCAGCTCCTGCAGCTGCAGGCCGAACTGTTCCAGGCGCGAGAGCTCGTCGAGGTCCGTGCCGCAGGGCGGCGACGAGCGCGCGCGCTCCTGCATCGCGGCCGTGCTGGCCGCGAGTCGTTCGCCGATGGCGGCGAGCAAGGGCAGCGGCAGTTGGGCCTGCACGGGCAGCGGGCGCACGCCGGACCGGCCCGCTGCGTTCGCCGCATTCGCTGCATTCGCCGCGGTCGCCGGGACGGCGGCAGCGCCCGCCGAGGCATCGCGGCCGGGCGAAGGGGGCGCTGGATCGGTGAGGTAGACGACGCGGACGGTGGGCAGGTTCATTGGTTGCTCGCGGCAATGACTTCGGGCAGGTCGGTGAGCCCTTGCAGCATCTTCTCTATGCCGTCCTGGCGCAGCGTGCGCATGCCGGCCTGCAGCGCAGAGGCCTGCAGCTCGGCGGCCGGTGCGCGCCGGCGGATGCCCTCGCGCAGCGGCTCGTCGGCGCGCATCAACTCGTGCAGGCCGAGGCGACCGCGGTAGCCGTGGTGGTCGCAATGCACGCAGCCCTGGTGGCGCCAGGTGCGCACCTGGCCGCCTTCGGCCCCGTAGTTCGCCTGCCAGCGCGCCACCGTCTCGTCCACGCCCGGTCCGTGGCCGTTGGCGCTGGCGCGGTACTCCTCGGCCAGGGCGCGCAGCGTCTCGGCATGCATCGGCTCAGCAACGCGGCAGTGCGGGCACAGGCGCCGCACCAGCCGCTGCGCCAGGATGGCGAGCAGCGAGTCGGAGAACATGAACGGGTCCAGGCCCATCTCCAGCAACCGCGTGATGCTCTCCGGTGCCGAGTTCGTGTGCAGCGTCGAGAGCACGAGGTGGCCGGTGAGCGAGGCCTCCACCGCGATGCGCGCCGTCTCCTCGTCGCGCATCTCGCCGATCATCACCACGTCGGGGTCGGCGCGCAGGAAGGTGCGCATGGCGGCGGCGAAGGTCCAGCCGATGCGAGGGTTCACCTGCACCTGGCGCAGGCCCTCCTGCTCGATCTCCACCGGGTCCTCGGCTGTCCAGATCTTGCGCTGGTCGGTGTTGAGCTCGCGCATCACCGAATGCAGCGTCGTCGTCTTGCCGCAGCCCGTGGGGCCGCAGATGAGCACCAGGCCGTAGGGCTTGGCGATGGTCTCGCGCAATGCCGCCAGGTTGGCTTCGGCCAGGCCGATCTCGGTGAGCGGCATCGGCCGCAGGCCCGACAGCAGCCGCAGCACCACGTCCTCGAGCCCACCGTGCGTCGGCACGGTGACGACGCGCAGCTCCACCTTCGGCCCGCCGAAGCGCGCGAAGGCGATCTTGCCGTCCTGCGGCTTGCGGTGCTCCGAGATGTCGAGCTCGGCCATGATCTTGAGCCGCGCCACCATGGCAAAGCGCAGGCGCGCCGGCAGCTCCAGGCAGGGCACGAGCTCGCCGTCGACACGCAGGCGCACGCGCACGGGCCGTGGCGGCGGGCCCGTCTCGACGTGGATGTCCGAGGCGCGCAGCCGCACGGCCTCGGTGATGAGCGCATTGATCATGCGCACGAGCGTGTTGTCCGACTCCGACGCGGCGGCTTCCTGGTCCTCGGCACCGCTGCCGCCGGCCACCAGCTCGGCGGCCAGTTCGTGCAGGCCGGTGCGCAGCGTCACGGTGGGCAGCGGCACCTGGTCGGGCGTCCGCTCCGACGGGTCCGCCGCGGCCGAACCCAGGTCCGCGGCCGAAGGCACCACCACGCCGTAGGCGCGCAGCAGGGCCGCAGCCAGCGCCTGCGGCGCCGCGGCCACCGGCTGCAGGCGCGCGCCACTGGCGAACCGCAACTCGTCGAGCAACGCACGGTTCCACGGGTCGGCCATGGCCACGACGAGCAGGTCGTCGCGCAGGGCCAGCGGCAGGGCCTGGCCACGCTCGGCGAGCGCGCGCGGCACGCGCTGCAGTGCCTCGGGCTCCGGCACGAACTCGCGCAGGTCGACCACCGGCACGCCCATCCAGTCGGACAAGGCAGCGGAAAGCTGCTCGGGGCCCACGGCCCCCGCCTGCACCAGCATCTGCCCGATCAGCAGGTGCGGCTCGCCGCGCTCGCGCCGTTCGGCCTGCGCCTGCAGCGCCTTGGCCAGCGCCTGCGGCGTGATCTGCCCGGCTTCGACGAGCGCCATGCCGAGGTGGCGGGCGCGTCGGGTGGGCGGCTTGTCGAGTGCCGCCCACAACTCGGCCGCGTTGCGCGGCGGCGCCGGCGGCGCGGCGGGTGCACGGCCCAGCCAGTGCAGGAGCGGCAGCGAACGCGGCGGCACGTGCCAGGTCTCGTTGGCGCCATCCGGCAACTGCACGTCGAGCCACAGCCCGCCGTGCGGCGCACTGTGCGTACCCGTGCAGGCCACGGTCAGCGTGTCCAGGGCCGGCAGGTCGATCGACAGGCGGCGCCCGCCCTGCGGCGCCTCGCGCCGGGCCGTGGGCAGGCGCAGCAACTGCACCAGTGCGCGCGGCACGTTCTCGCTGCCGCCGGGCGTGAGGACCTGCAGCCGCTCGGCGTCGTCGCGCGCCGGCTGCAACTCGCCGCGCAGCACGCGGCCGTCGGCCGTATGCAACTCGCAGGTGCCTCCCACCAGCACCTCGATGCGGGCTTCGGGTCGTGCCGGGGTCTCGATCATGTGCGGGTTCGGTGCAGCAGGTTCATTGGGCAGCTTACGCCCCTGTGCCGCCCCCGGCGGCGTAGCAATTCACGCCCAGGCCCTGGGCGCGCCACCCTTTGCGCCACCCTTTGCGCGGACATTGAGCAGGCTCAAGAGCCCGCGTTCCCCGCCTACGTGGGCCCCTGGGCCCGCGCGCGCCTGACGCCGGCCTCCCGACTAACGCGAATGCTCGCCGCCACCGCCTGTGATAGCGTCCTCCGCGCCACTTCCGTGCTCCGCGGGCAGATGGATGGGACGATGGTTCTGCGCTCTGTCGTGTTCGGCGTCTCCGGTGCCCTCGTGCGAGTCTTCGGCGCATGCTTGGCCACATCCGTGCTGGCGCAGGCCCCGCCCGGCACCCAGCCCGGGCAGATCGAGCGCCAGTTCCAGGCCCCGCCGCAGCCGCGCAGCCAGGCGGGCAGCTTCCAGGTACCGCTGCCGGCCCAGGCGCCCCCACCGGGCAGCGAGGGCGTGAAGTTCCGGCTGCGCGGGCTGGCCCTCGAAGGCATGACCGTCTACGGCAGCGAGTCGTGGAGCGAGGACTACTCCCGCCTGCTCGGCCGCCAGGTGTCGCTGGCCGACCTCTATGCCTTCGCCAACGCGCTCACGGTGCGCTACCGCAACGACGGCTACCTGCTCTCGCAGGTGATCGTGCCAGCGCAGACGGTGGAAGACGGCTACGTGCGCCTGCAAGCTGTAGAGGGCTACATCGCCGAGGTGCGCTTCGAGGGCACCGGCGGCCCCGCCAGCACCCCCAGCACCGAGACCCCGCTGCTGCGCACCTACGCCGAGCGCATCCGGGCCGAGCGGCCGCTCACCGCCGCCACGCTGGAGCGCTTCCTGCTGCTCATGAACGACGTGCCCGGCGCCTTCGCGCGCGCCCTGCTCGTGCCCTCGGCCACGCAGCAGGGCGCCTCCGACCTCGTCGTGCAGGTCACGCAGCAGCCGGTGTCGGGGGGCATCAGCATCGACAACCGCGGCGGGCGCGCGCTCGGTCCGCTGCGCGGCACGGTCGACCTCGAGCAGCGGGGCCTTCTCGGCCAAGGCGACCGCACGGCCGTGCGCTTCGTCGGTGCCGAGAAGGGCGAGATGAAGTACCTGTCGCTCTCGCACGACCAGGGGATCGGGCAGGACGGCACGCGCGCCGGCCTCGGCTACAGCCGCGTGCGCTCGCGGCCCGACACCGGCACGAGCTTCCTCCCGCTCGACCTGGAGACCGAGTCCGACACGCTGGCCCTCACGGTCAGCCACCCGGTGCAACGCAGCCGCAACCAGAACCTCGCCCTGCGTGGCGCGCTCACGGGCCACAACGGCACGACGCTGCTCTTCAACACGCGCGACACCGAAGACCGTCTGCGCGCCGTGCGGCTCGGCCTCACCTTCGACCTCGCCGACAGCGCGCGCGGCGTCAACATCGTCGACGTCGAGTTGTCGCAGGGCATCGAAGGCGCCGGCTCGTCGCGCGCCAACGACCCCTTCCTGTCGCGCGCCAACGGCAAGCCGGCCTTCACCAAGTTCGGTCTCTACGCGGCGCGGCTGCAATCGCTGTGGCCGGCCTGGTCGCTGCTGGCCGCCTTCAGCGGGCAGGTGGCGTTCAACGACCTGCTGTCGCCCGAGCTCTACAGCTTCGGCGGCGAGCAGTTCGGGCGCGGCTACGACCCCTCCGAGCTCGTCGGCGACCATGGCGCGGCGCTGAAGCTCGAGTTGCGCTACACCTTCGCCACCGAGGGCGCGCTGGCCCTCGGCGCCACCGTCTACGGCTTCTACGACGCCGGCGTCGTACAGCAGCGCTCGCCCGGCGGCCTCGACGCGCGGCAGTCGGCCACGTCGGCCGGCCTCGGCGTGCGTTTCGAGGCCGGGCGGCTGCTTTCGGGCTATCTCGAGGTGGCCAAGCCGCTGACGCGCGTGGTGGCCGCCGAGGGCCACCGCGACCCGCGCACGTACGGCGGCCTGTCGCTGCGCTTCTGAGCGGCCGCCCGATTCCACCCGCCTCACCCGCCCTTTGCTACCGCCCTGCCCTGCCCTGCCCGCCAGTGCCGAGCACCAGCCCGCATCCCCCCCCACCCCCCCAAGACGGCCCTTCAACCGCGGGACGCCTCACCGCCCAGATTGCCCCACATTCCGACTGCCCCCCATTCCTTGCACCGCCCACCCGCGCGTGCGTCGAAGGAGCTTCCCATGACCACCCCGTGCGTCCGCCCCCGCTCCGGCTCCTCGCGGCCCCGCCTGACGGCGCTCGCCGCCGCCCTCTTCGCCGCGGGCCTGAGCGGCTTCGGCGGCCTCGGCACCCTACCCGCCGCCGCCGCGCCCGAGGGCGGCACGGTGCGCGCCGGCAGCGCCACCATCCAGCACAACGGCGCGCAGACGCGCATCGACCAGAGCAGCCAGCGCGCGGTGATCGACTGGCGCGCCTTCGGTGTCGGCGCCGCCGAGCAGGTGCTCTTCGTGCAGCCGTCGGCGCAGAGCGCGACGCTCAACCGCGTCACCGGCGAGCAGCTGAGCGTCATCCTCGGGCGCATCGACGCCAACGGCCAGGTCTTCCTCGTCAACCCCAACGGCGTCGTGTTCGGCCGCGGCGCGCAGGTCAATGTCGGCGGCCTCGTCGCCAGCACCGCCAACGTCGGCAACGCCGACTTCATGTCCGGACGCCTCGAGTTCCGCGAGCCGGGCCGGGCCGGCGCCGGCATCCTCAACCAGGGGCAGATCACCGCCGCCGAGGGCGGCCTCGTGGCGCTGGTGGCGCCGCACGTGCGCAACGACGGCGTCATCCAGGCGCGCCTGGGCCGCGTCACGCTCGGCGCCGGCGACACCTTCACGCTCGACCTCTACGGCGACGGCTTGATCAGCCTGGCCGTCGATCCCACCCGCACCGGCCCGATGACCGACGCCGAGGGCCGCCCGGTGGCCAGTTTGATCTCGCAGCCCGGCCGCATCGAGGCCGATGGCGGGCGCGTCGTGCTCGTGAGCGCGGCCACGGCCCGCACTGCGCTGGACCAGGTGATCAACCTCTCGGGCACCGTGCGTGCCGACACCGTGCAGCAGCAAGGCGGGCGCATCGTGCTCATGGCCGGCGGCGGCGCGGCCACCGTCAGCGGTGAGCTCAGCGCCCAAGGCCACGGGGCCGGCCAAGCCGGTGGCCGCATCGAGGTGCTCGGCGACCGAGTAACCCTGGCGTCCGGCGCGCGCCTGGACGCCAGCGGCACCGCCGGCGGCGGCACCGTGCACGTGGGCGGCGACTGGCAGGGCCGCGGCGACACGCCACGCGCCGGCACCACCACCGTGGCCGCTGGCGCGAGCATCGCCGCCGACGCACGCGGCCAGGGCGCCGGCGGCGAGGTGGTGGTGTGGTCCGACGGCCGCACCGCCTACGCCGGCGGCATCAGCGCCCGCGGCGGCGCCGCGGGCGGCGACGGCGGGCGTGTCGAAGTCTCGGGCCGCGGCACGCTCGACTTCGCCGGCACGGTGGATGCCGGCGCCGCACCGGGCCTGGGCGGCGCGGCCGGCTCGCTGCTGCTCGACCCCGAAGTGATGAACATCGGCCTGGCCGAGGCGAGCCTCATCAGCCGCGTGCTGCGCACGGGCACCAGCGCCACGGTCAGTGCGAGCCAGGACATCCTCGTCGGCGCCACCATCGACGGCCGCGGCCGCGTGGCCGGCGGTGGCCTCACGCTCAGCGCCGGCCGCGACATCCTCGTCAACGAGTTCATCGTCACCGCCAACGGCGCCGTGCGCCTCGACGCGACCACGGGCACGGTGCGCATCGCCGCCGGCCGCGGCATCTTCACCGGCAACGCGCCGATCACGGTCAACACCGGTGGCGACCTTTCCGCCGGGGCGCTGGTCACGACCGGCGCGCTCAGCCTGCGCTCCACCGGCGGCAGCATCGACCTCGACACGCCGCTCGACGCCACCCTCGGCGCGGTCACCGTCACCGCGGCCCAGGACGTGCGCATCAACCAGCCGGTGCTCAACCTGCGCAACGGCAGCGGCTTCACCGCCCTGGCCGGCGGCGACATCGTCGTCAACGCGCAGATCGACGGCCGCAGCGCCAACGCGGGCGCGGCCAGCGGCGCGGTGGACCTGAGCGCCGGCGGCAGCGTGCGCTTCAACGAGTCGGTGGTCACGCAGCTGGCCGACATCCGTGCGCGGGCCATCACTGGCTCCATCGTCACCGCCGCCGGCCAGGGGCTGTTCTCGCTGGCCCCGGCCGGCACGCCGGCAGGTGCCATCGACCTCAGCGCCGGTGCCGACTTCACCACCGGCGTCGCCAGCACCACCGGCGCGCTGCGCCTCACCTCCACCGGCGGCGCGGTGACCATCGGCCAGGGCATCGATGCGACGGTGGGCGCGGTGACGATCACCGCCGCCACCGACGCCAACCTCGACACCGACATCGTCAACCTGCGCAGCGGTGCCCCGCTGCTGGTGACGGCCGGGCGCGACATCCACGTGCGCGCCCAGGTCGACGGCCGCGCCGGCGCGGCGGCCGGCGGCACCGCCGCGTTCATCGCCGGGCGACACGTCAACCTGCTCGACTCGGTCGCCACGAACAACGGCGCCATCAACGTCACCGCCACCGCGGGCACGGTGACGCAGGCCGCCGACGTGCAGTTGCGCACCGGCGCCGCGCCCATCGACGTGAGCGCCGGCACCGGCCTCACCACCGCCAGCTACGTGACCACCGGCGCGCTGTCGCTGCGCTCGGCCGGTGGCACGGTGTTCCTCGCCGAGTCGGTCTACGACACCGTCGGCGCCACCACCATCAGCGCTGCCGTCGACGTCATCGTGCCGGCGAACGTGCGCGTGGAGAACGTGCGCACCGGCGCCGCGCTCGCCGTCACGGCCGGGCGCGACATCGTCGTCGGCGGGCAGATCGGCCAGGACCGCGACGCCACCACCGCCACCGGCCCCATCAGCCTCACCGCCGGGCGCAACGTGGCCATCAGCCAGGACGTGGTGACGCGCGACGCGCCGCTCACCGTCACCGCCACCACGGGCACCGTGGCCGTGGCGCCGGAGATCCCCGGGCAGCCGGGCGTGCGCCCGCAGGTGCGCGCCGGCAGCGGCACGCTCACCGTGACGGCCGGCGCCGACTTCTACGTCGGCGATCCGGCCGCGCCGCGGCCCAACGCCGAGACACCCTTCATCACCACCGGCGCGCTCAACCTCTCGTCCACCGCCGGCACGCTGTTCATCGAAGCGCCGATCCCCAACACCACCGGGCGCGTGTCGCTGAACGGCGGCAACGCGGTGCGCGTCAATGAGCGCATCTACTCCAACGGGCAGGACATCACCATCACCGCCGGGCTTGGCGGCATCGTCATGAACCCGGCCAGCATCGACGTCGTCGATCCGGCGACGAACTTCGTCTATTCGGTCGTGCAGAGCGACACCGACGCCCAGCTCGGCAACCTCACGCTGCTGGCCCGCGGCAACATCAACGCGCCCTCGGTGCGCACGGCCGGCACGCTCAGCATCACCTCGACCGAGGGGCGAATCCTCAGTGGCACGGTCTGGGAGAGCCGCAGCTCGCCGATGGTGACGCTCGGCATGCCGCAACGCGTGCAGCTTGCCGGGGCGCTCGGCATCGATTCGTTCGACACCCGCAACTCGCCCGATGTCGAGGCGCGCTCGTCGCAGGGTTCGGTGACGCTCTCCGTCTTCTCGCCGCAGCGGCTGTACATCCAGGCGGCGCAGGACATCACGACCAGCGGCTGGATCGGCTCGCAGGTGGAGTTTGTCGCGGGCAACGACGTGCTGCTCGGCGGCGTGCAGGCGGCAGGACTGCTTCGCGTCAACGCCGGACGCGACTTCCGGCTCGACAGCGCAGTGCAGATCAACGCGCTCTCGGCCGCCGCCGGCCGCGACATCCGCTTCACCGGTACGCCGTTTGCGCCAAACCAGGCGCTTGTGTGGATCGAAGGCGCCGGCGGTACGTTGACGCTGCGCGACCCGGCCGGCCCCGGCCCCGCCACGCTGCGCGGCCTGGTACTCAGCGCCGGCCGCGACGTGACGGCGCCGCACCCGGTGCACGTGTCGGACTCGCTGCAGACGGGCATCGAGGCCAGCCTGCAGCCGACGACGATCGGCGCCGGGCGGCACATCTCGCTCGACCTGCTGCAGACCGTCGGGCCGGTGAGCCTCACCGCCACCTCCGGCAACGTCACGCTCGCGGCGCCGCTCGGCGGTCCGGTGGGCGCGCTGGCACCGGCCCAGGGGGTATGGAATCCCACCGACATCGGCGTCGGGTCCCTGGCCATCAATGCGCCTGGCACGGGCGCAGTCATCAGCCTGCAGGGCGTGCGCAGCGTCGGCAACGTCAGCCTCGTCGCGCCGAACGGCGGCACCGTCAATTCCGCCTTCGCAGTGACCTCGTCGGCCGGCACGGTGACCGTGATTGCGCCGACGCAGAATATCTCCGCGACGCCGATCCCGCCGGGCTTGCGCGCCAGCCAGCCCGGCGCCGTCTCGCCGGCGATCGGACCCGGTCCGCTGCGCGCCGGCCCCGATGGGCCGCTGATCCCCGCCGCCCCGGCACCGGGCGCACCAGGCCTGCCGGAGATCCTCGTCAGCGCGCCCGGCGCCATCGACGCTGGCGCGGCTGCCGCGCCGGGGCAAGGTGCATCCGGCTCCGGGGAGACCACGGCCGAGCAGGCGGCCGGCGCCGTGCGCGCCGCGCGGTCCGACAGCAGCGTCGAGGGCGCCGATGACGAAGCCGCAGCCGCGGGGACAGCGGGCGCTGCCACGGCCACGGCCCGGCCCATCGTGCTCTACAGCGGCGGGCGCGGCGCGGCGCAGAGCGCCGACCTCGGCCGCAGCGGCAACTACGGCAGCGCGCGCGCACCGCAGGACGACAGCGAAGAGGCCAAGCGGCAACGGCGCGCCGCAGCGGCCAAGAAGCGCTGAGGTGCCGATGCGGCATCGCGCAGTGGGGTTGGCGATGCCGGTGGCGCGGGCAGCGGCGCGCGCGGCGGCGTGGGCGCGGCCACCATGGTTGACCGTGGCGCCGTGGTCGGCATGGGCGCTACGCGCCGCACGGGCCGCCGGCCTCGGGCTCGGCCTCCTGCTCGCCTGCGCCCTGCCGGCCACGGCGCGCGAGCCGAGCGCGGAGCCCATCCTGCGTGTCGAAGCCGGCATGCACACGACGCTCATCCGCCGCATCGCGGTGGACGCGCCGCGTAACCGCCTCGTCACCTGCTCCGACGACAAGACCGTGCGCGTGTGGCAGATGCCCGAGGCGCGCCTCGTCGCCACGCTGCGCCCGCCCATCGACACCGGCCACGAGGGCCAGCTCTTCGCCGTCGCCGTCTCGCCCGACGGCAAGACCGTCGTCACCGGCGGCTGGACCGGCTGGGACTGGGACGGCAGCGCCTCGCTCTACTTCTTCGACGTCGCCAGCGGCGACCTCGTCAAGCGCGTCGGCGGCTTCAAGGACGCGATCCACGCGCTGCACTGGGTGCGCGACGGCGAGCACCTGCTTGTCGGCCTGCAGGGGCGCGGCGGCCTGCACCGGCTGCGCGTGGCCGATGGGCGCATCGTCGCCAGCGACACGCAGTACCTCGACAAGATCATGGAAATCGACGAGCGGCCTTCGGACGGCCTCGTCGCCGTCGTCGCGCTCGATGGCAACGCGCGCCTGTACGGCCGCGATTTGGCATTGCTCGGCCGGCGGCCGGTGCCCGGCGGCAGCAAGCCCTCGAGCGCGCGCTTCTCGCCCGACGGCCGGCAACTCGCGGTGGGCTTCATCGACCGCCCGGCGCTCACGGTGCTGAACTCGCGCGACCTCGGCGAGGCCTTCCGGCCGGCGGCCGAAGGCGCGCCCGCCCTGCGCGACCAGGCCAGCTTCACGAGCGTTGCGTGGTCGTCCGACGGCCGCCACCTCTATGCCGGCGGCGACTACCGCGGCAGCGGAGCCAACCCGCTGTACCGCTGGGACGAAGGCGGCCGTGGCGCCCTGCAGGCCCTGCCGCTGGCCGACAACCGCATCACCGAGATCCAGCAGATGCCCGGCGGCGCCATCGCCTTCGCCGCCGAGGACCCGGGCCTGGGCATCGTTGGCCCCAACGGCAAGCGCAGCGCGTGGCGCGGCCCCGAGAACCTCGACTTCAGCGGCGCGCAGGCGCAGATCCAGCTTTCGGCCGACGGCGCGGTCGTGCGCTACCCCTTGCAGCGGCAAACAGGTTCCGGGCCGGTGAGCCTGCACAGCTTCTCGCCGCTCTTGCCCGGCGACCAGCCGCTCGGCGCGATCCCGAAAGCCGAGCTCTTCGCGCCGGTGACGCAGGCTCCCGGGCTCGTGGTCGAGTCCTGGAAGGACAGCTTCACGCCCACGGTCAACGGCCAGAAGCCGCGCCTGGACGAGTACGAGATGTCGCGCAGCTACGCCCTCGCGCCGCAACGCCGCGCCGTGCTGCTGGGCACCGAATGGGCGCTGCGGCTGCTGGACGAGCAGGCGCGCGAGCTCTGGAGCGTGAAGCTGCCCGCCGTGGCCAGCGCCGTGAACATCAGCCGCGACGGCCGGCTGGCGGTGGCGGCGCTCTCCGACGGTACGCTGCGCTGGTTCCGCATGAGCGACGGCCGCGAGGAGCTCGCCTACTTCCCGCACCGCAACGGCCGCGACTGGATCGCCTGGGTGACTGACGGCTATTACATGTCGTCGGTGAGCGGCGACAACTTCGTCGGCTGGCACCTGAACCGAGGCCGCGACCTGGCGGCGGACTTCTTCCGCGCCGTGCAGTTCGACCGCATCCTCTACCGCCCCGACGCCGTAGCGGCCGCCTTCCGCGCCTCCAATACCCCAACGCCCCGCGGCGCGGCGCTGAAGGCGCTGGGCGCGGAGTTCGAGATCCGCAAGCTCGCCGACATCGCGCCGCCGCGGCTGCGCCTGCAGCCGGTGGAGCTGACCACCGGCGCCGACGGCCGGCAGCGCGCCGTGCTCGAGTTGCGCGCCGAGGGCAGCAAGCTCGACATCAAGGACCTGAGCGTCTTCGTCAACAACATCCCGGTCACGCCCGCCGGCGAGCGGCGCCTGCGCGGCGCCGAGACGCAGCAGTTCGTGCGCCGCCTCGTGGTCGAGCTCGCCGACAGCGCCAACCAGATCCGCGTCGAGGCCTTCAACGGCGTGGCCATGGGCGTGGCCGAAACCTTCGTCGCGCGGCCCGACATCGTGCGCCTGGCGCCACCGCCCGGCGACCTCTACGTGCTGGCAGTGGGCGTCAACGTCTTCCCGCGCCTGCCGGCGCAGATGCACCTGGCCTACGCCGTGCGCGACGCCGCCGAGCTGGCGCGCACGCTGCAGGCGCGCAGCGCCGGCCAGTTCGCGCGCGTGCACGTGCGCCTGCTCACCGACGAGAGCGAGGTCAAGCCCGACCGCGCCGCGGTGCTGCGCGCGCTCGAGTTCGTGCAGCAGGCGCGGCCGCAGGACACTGCCGTCGTCTTCCTCGCCTCGAACGGCGTGAGCGACGCCGCCGGCAACTACTACTTCGTGCCGCGCGACGCCCGCCCCGAGGACGTGCAGGCGCTGGACAAGGCCCGCAATGCCCCTTCGCTGCTGCCGTGGACGGCCTTCTTCGACGCCCTGCGCGGCACCGCCGGGCGGCGGCTGCTCATCGTCGACACCTGCCAGGCACGCAGCATCGAGGGCCGCTTCGAGGCGCACTCGCTGATGAAGCGCTCGGCCGCGTCGCTCTTCTCGCTCGTGGTGGCCTCCAAGGGCGACGAGGAGTCGCAGGAGTACCCGCCCGGCAAGCACGGCCTCTTCACCTACGCTCTGCTGCAGGCGCTGACGCCGGACTCCGACAGCAACCGCGACGGCGTCGTGTCGCTGAGCGAAGTCTTCGCGGCCGCGCAGCCGGTGGTCGAGCGCCTGCGCGACAAGCGCACCGGCGCGCAGACGCCGCAGATCGTGGCGCCCGTGCCGCTGAGCGACCTGCCGCTGCTGAGAGCGCGTTAGCCCGGACGCCAAGGCGCCAGGACGTGTGGCGCCCCAGGGCATGTCCGCGCTTGTGCGCGCCGACGATTGATGAGAGCCTGAAGTCACCACCCCTTCGGCAGAGGCAAATCGGATGAGCTGGCTGGGCACGATCGCGAAGCACGTCGACTACCTGAGCGGCCGCTACGAGGCGCTGCCCGTGCGCGACGACACGCTGCGCGCCGCCGTGATGCAGGTGCTCGACGAAGTGCGGCGCAAGGAGCTCAAGCGCGTGCACGGCAGCAGCGCACTCGAGTCGGCCGCCTTCGTCGACGCCGAGGTGCCCTACCAGCTCTATGCGCTGAAGGACACGCGCCACGATCAGGTGATCGGCTGCGTGCGCGTGACGCGCGCCGACCACATCGCCACCCTGGCGCAGAGCCGCGAGGAGTACCACCTCGACGAGTTCCCGCCCGAGTTGCTGGCACGCTCGCAGGTGTTCACGCGCCTGGCCATCCTGCGCGACTATCGCAAGACGGCGGCGTCGCTAGTGCTCTTCCGCCGCCTGGGCGAAGACGCGCTCGCCGGCGGCATGGTGACCACGCTCTTGTCGTGCGAGCCCGGGCTCTACGCCAGCTATCTGCGGCTGGGCTTCCGGCCGCTGGGCAGCGTGCACCAGGGCTCCAGCGGCGGCTTCCGCATCCCGATGGTGCTGATGAACCACGACCTGGAGCACTATCGGCGCGTGAAGTCGCCGATGCTGGCGCCGCTGTCGGCCCAGGCGGAGGCGACCGCCGGGCCCGCCTCGCGCGAGGCGCTGCTCTGGTACCGCACGCTCGAAGCGCGCACGGGCACGATCGACCCCGGCGTGGCGTTCTATGCCGACAACGCGGGCGCCGACGGTACCGGCGAGGGCGGCGATGGCATCGAGGTGCACGCGCCGCTGACCCGCGGCCTCTCCGCGGCCGGCCGCGCCGCGGTGCTGCACAACGCCATCGAGATCCCGTGCCATGCTGGTGACGTGGTGCTGGCGGCCGGTGACGGCGGGCGCAACATGGGCTTCGTGCTGAGCGGCGCGGTGCAGGCGCAGATCGGCGGGCGCACGGTCTCGATGGTCGGCGAGGGCGAGCTGTTCGGCGAGATCGCGGTGGTCATGAACACCACGCGCACGGCCACGCTGGTGGCGGTGGGCGACGACACGCGGGTGCTGATGCTGAGCCAGACCTGCCTCGACCGGCTCGACGACCCGGCAGACCGCACGCAGGTGTGGCGCAACCTCGCCCAGGTGCTGGCTACACGGGTGATCCGCTTTCACGAATGAAGCCGAGCAGCGCCGCGGCCAGCTCGTCGGGCCGCTCGAACTGCACGGCGTGGCCGGCCTCGATCTCGGCGAAGCGGTTGCCCGGCCTAGCGAGGAGCGGGGCGAGGTAGCCGCGCACCTTCACGTTGTCGACGATGCGGTCCTGCGTCGCCGTCATGGCGAAGAGCGGCAGGCGCACGCCGAGGATGGCCTCCCACGAGCGCTCCTGCACCTCGTCCATCACGACCACCGACTTCAGCGTCACCTCGGTCGTCTTCAGCGCATCGGCGTCGATGAAGTCCAGGCCGTCGGGCCCCTGCGTGAAGTCGGTGGCCTGCAGCGGGATCGGCGCGAACGCCTCCTCGCGCCCTGGCGCGAGGTCGAAATGCGTGAGCTGGTTCTGCACGACGCGCTCGGCCATGTCGATGACGGAGCGGAAGCGCGTGTTCCAGAAGAGGCCCGGCGTCACGAGCAGCAGCGTCGCCAGCGAGCCCTCATCCTGCAGCCTCTGCGCGGCGATGGCCGCGTACTGGCCGCCCTGGCACCAGCCGGCGAGGTGCACGCGCGTGAAGCGGCCGGCCAGCGCACGCAGGTGCTCGACCACGTCCTCGACGCTGCGCGTGACGCTGCCCAGGTCGCCGCGGCCCTCGTTCAGGCCGCAGCCGCGCCGGTCGGGCGCGTAGACCGACATCGTCGAGCCGCGCCGCACGGCATTGGCCAGCGGCCGCTGCCAGGCGCTGTGGCTCATGCCGCCGTGCAGCACCACGAGCACGTCGGAGCCGGTCTCGGGCCCCCACAGGCGGCCGTGGATGGCGTAGCCGTCGGACATCGTCTGCACCGGCACCGCCTCGTCGGCCGAGGGCGGCCAGGCCTTGCGCGCGCTGCGGCAGTTCACGCCCCAGCCTTGCTGCCAGGCCTCGGGCTTCGTCACCTGCAGGCCTTCGCTCGTGACCTCGTAGTAAGGCCCGCGCAGGTCAAGCACGCCGCCGCGGCCCCACTTGAGGCTCGGGCTGGCGGGCTCGCGCTCGATGAGTCGCGAGCCGAAGGCGCCTTCCTGCGCCGTGAGCAAGTCGCCGGCGGCGGCGGCCACCAGCATGGCGGCGCGCGTCAGCACCGAGGTCTCGCCGACATGCGCGCCGATGATGATCGGCCAGCCGCGCTGGCGCAGTGCCTCGACGAGCTCCAGCGCACGCAACACGCCGCCGACGCGCGAGACCTTCAGGTTGGCGATGTAGCGCCCGCGCTGGCCGTCGTAGCGCTCGAGGTCGGCCAGCGTGCACAGGCTCTCGTCCAGGATGATCGGTATACCTAGCTCCACGCTCAGCCGCGCGTGGCTGGCCACGTCGCGCGGCGTCACGGGTTCTTCGAGCCCGAAGAGCTCGAAGTCGAGCGCGCGCACGTGCTGCAGCGCCCGCTCGGGCTCGTCGGCCCACAGGTTGTTGGCGTCGGCGCGCACGCGGTAGGTCCCCACGCCGTGCCAGCGCGTCAGCTCGGCGATGCTGCGCAGCTTGCCCTGGTCGAGCTCCAGGTCGCCCTCGAGCTTCACCTTGAAATCGGTGAGGCCGAGCATGCAGTACTGGTCGATGAGGAAGCGCGTCTTCCAGCTCGCGTCGTTGCCCAGGATGGCCGAATAGCGGTGCGGCCCGCCGGGCGCGGGCAGGCCGAGCAGCGCCTCCACGCTCTCGCCGCGCTCACGCGCGAAGAGGTCCAGCAGCGCCAGCTCGATGGCGCAGAAGGCCGAGGGCGAGGCATCGACATCGGCGCGGTGCGTGGACATCCAGCCGCGCAGCGCTTCCAGGCCGGTGCACTCGGCCTCGATCGACGCCTGCCAGGTCATCAGCCACTTGCGGCACGACTCGCGCGTCTCCCCGGTCACGTAGGAGCGCGGGCAGCCCTCGCCATGGCCGCGGTGCTCGCCGCCATGCTCGCCACGTGAGGCCTCCACCCACAGGCTCTCGCCATGCGTGCGTGCGGCGGACGCCTGGCGGAAGGTGGTCTTCAGCGGCACGCGCAACTCCGAGAAGTGCAGGCGAACGGGTGCGGTCATCGGGGTGTCCATCGGTGGGCCATCGAAGCGTTCACCCGCCGTGTTGCGCGACAGGTCGTGGTTTCATTGTGCGCCCTCGACGTGCCGGCATTGAGGTGCATCAAGCGCACAAGTCTCTGACCCCCGGCTCTCGCCCACCATCGGCAGAATCGCCGCATGACACCCACCCAGCCATCCACGCCGCCGCCGCCGTCATCGAAGGCGCCGCAGGAATGGAAGCCGGCCAACCTGTGGCTGCTGATGTTCGCGCTGGTGGCGCTGTTCTGGATGCGCGACCTGTGGGTCACCTCGACGCAGGTGCAGCCCATCCCCTACAGCGAGTTCCTGCAACACCTGAAGGAAGGCCGGCTGGAGTCGATCGCCGTCGGCAGCCAGTTCATCGAAGGCAAGCTCAAGGCGCCGGCGACTGATGGCCGCACACGCATCGTCACCACGCGGGTGGCGCCCGAGCTGGCGCGTGACCTCGCGGCCTACGACGTGCGCTTCGAGGGCGTGGTCGAGAACACGCTGCTGCGCGACCTGCTGTCGTGGGTGGTGCCGGCACTGCTGCTGCTGGCCGTGTGGCACCTCATGGGCCGGCGCATGGCGGGCCCGGGTGGCCTGGGTGGGCTGCTCTCGGTGGGCAAGAGCCGCGCCAAGCTGCACTCGGAGACGGACGTGAAGGTCAGCTTCGACGACGTGGCCGGCGTCGACGAGGCCAAGGCCGAACTGCGCGAATCGGTGGACTTCCTCAAGAACCCGAAGGCCTACGGCCGCCTGGGCGCGCACATGCCCAAGGGCGTGCTGCTGGTGGGCCCGCCCGGCACCGGCAAGACGCTGCTGGCGCGCGCCATGGCCGGCGAGGCCGGCGTGCCCTTCTTCAGCATCACCGGCTCGGAGTTCGTCGAGATGTTCGTCGGTGTCGGCGCGGCGCGCGTGCGCGACCTCTTCGAGCAGGCGCGCGCGGCGGCCCCCTGCATCATCTTCATCGACGAGCTCGACGCGCTCGGGCGCGCGCGCGGCATCGGCCCGCTCTCCGGCGGCCACGACGAGAAGGAGCAGACGCTCAACCAGCTGCTGGCCGAGATGGACGGCTTCGACGTCAGCGCCGGCGTGGTGATCCTGGCGGCGACCAACCGGCCCGAGATCCTGGACCCGGCGCTGCTGCGTGCCGGCCGCTTCGACCGCCAGGTGTTGGTGGACCGGCCCGACCGCAAGGGCCGCGCCGACGTGTTGCGCGTGCACCTGAAGAAGGTGACGCTGGGCGCCGACATCGACGTCGACGCGGTCGCCGCGCTGACGCCGGGGTTCGCCGGCGCCGACCTCGCCAACCTCGTCAACGAGGCGGCGCTGCTCGCCACCCGGCGCGGTGCCGAGGCGGTGGCGATGGCCGACTTCACCGCCGCCATCGAGCGCATCGTGGCCGGGCTGGAGCGCCACCAGCGCGTGCTCGGCGACAAGGAGCGCCGCACGGTGGCCGTGCACGAGATGGGCCACGCGCTGGTGGCCATGACGCTGCCCGGAACCGACCCGGTGCACAAGATCTCGATCATCCCGCGCGGCATTGGCGCACTCGGCTACACGATGCAGCGCCCGAGCGAAGACCGCTACCTGGCCAGCCGCAGCGAGCTGCGCAACCGCCTGGCGGTGCTGCTGGGCGGGCGGGCCGCCGAGGCGCTGGTGCTCGACGAAGTGTCCACCGGCGCGGCCGACGACCTGGTGAAGGCCAGCGACATCGCGCACGACATGGTGGCGCGCTACGGCATGTCGCCCGAGGTCGGGCAGGTGGTCTACGAGCGGGTGCAGCCACGCTTCCTCGACCTGCCCGAAGGCGCGGGGCTGGAGCGTGGCCTATCGGAAGACACCGCGCGCCGCATCGACGCCGCCGTGCGCGCGCTCGTCGACGAGGCCTTCGCGCGCGCGACCGCGATCCTCACGGAGCGGCGCGCGCTGCTGGACGAGGGCGCCGCCAAGCTGCTGGCGCAGGAGACGCTGAGCGAGGCGGACCTGCTGCCGCTGGCGGCGGCCGCGCAGCGGATGGGCGTGGCCGACGGTCCTGGGGTTTGAGGCAGGGCTCTGCGCCTTGTGGACTGGGCTGGGCCTTCTGACGGCGCACGGCGCGCGGACTCGTTGGCGCGCCTCCCGGGGTGACTTGGCACTCGCCGCGTTGAGCCCATCGAAGCATCGTGGCGGCTCAGGCGCGGGTGGGCCAGCCGCTGCCGCTTAGGTGCGGCGGCCCTCGCTGACGCTCGGGCTGCCCTGCGCTGCTCAGGCCCATGGCCCACGCGCGGAACTCGTTGCGCTCACTTCGTTCGCGCCACTCAGACACCCGCGCGAGCCAGAAGTGGACGCTCGCTGCGCTCGCGGGCCATGCGCCTTGTGCTGCTCGGCGCCGCACATGCGCGGCTGCGGCTGGCCCACCCGCGCCTGAGCGGGACGGTTGGGGGAACTCCCGGCGTTTCGCCGAGCGCGAGGGTCCGCTGCCGACAGCGGCCCTTGCTTGTTGGCACTGATTCCACTCCAGACCCGACTGGCCGGTGAGCCAAAGCGTGCAAGCCCGCGTGTCCCTCCGCGCAACCCACTTGACAGACAGTCATCGCTCCCAGCAAGGCAGCGGGTCCGAGGGCGGTGGCGCGCATCAGCGGCGCCGAGCAGCGCAGTGTCTCGTGGCCTGCGAGCGAAGCGAGCTGCCCCATCTGACTCGCGCCGGTGTCTGAGTGGCACGAGCGCAGCGAGTGCAACGAGCGCAGCGCGCAGGCCACAAGACCGAGCAGCGCAGGGCAGCCCGAGCGCCAGCGAGGGCCGCCGCGGCTAAGCGCCACCGCCCTCGGGCCCGCTGCCTTGCCGTGCGCAGCGTGGAGTGCAGCATCGCGAAAGGTGCCTCAGCCCTTGGTTCACGCAGGGAGTCGGCACTTCCCAGCCGCGAGAAGACGCTGCCGATATCGCCCCGACGCCGGACCGGCTTGCAAGTCGCCCACGCGGGCGCTATAGTGAACCACATGGTTCAGTATTCAGCCCGCCTCGATGCCTCCTTCGCCGCGCTCTCGGACACCACCCGGCGCGGGGTCCTGGAGCAGCTCGTGCGCGCTGACGCCACCATCACGGAGCTGGCCGACAAGTTCCACATGACCCTCACGGGGATGAAGAAGCATGTCGGCGTTCTGGAGCAGGCCGGGCTCCTGACCACGGAGAAGGTCGGGCGCGTGCGGACCTGCAAGCTGGGCCGGCGCCGCCTGGAGGAAGAAGCGATGTGGATCGACAAGTACCGCCAGCTCTGGGACGCCCGCTTCGACGAGCTGGACCAGGTGGTCGAGGAACTGAAGCGCAAGGAGAAAGCCGATGGACGAAGGAAGAGATAAAGAGCCGAGCCCCACGAACAACCGCACCACGGCGGAACGGAAGTCCGAGCGTGAGCTGGTCGTCACCCGCACCATCGACGCCCCGCCGCGCATCGTGTTCGAGGCCTGGACCCGGGCCGAGCTGTTCCAGCGGTGGTGGGTTCCGAAGTCGCTTGGCCTGACGCTGCTGTCGTGCGAAATGGATGTTCGTGTCGGCGGCAAGTACCGCCTCGTGTTCCAGGCCGACCCGCAGCCCATGGCGTTCCACGGCACGTACCTCGAAGTGACGCCGCCCTCTCGCCTCGCCTGGACCAACGAAGAAGCGTTCGGCAGCGGGCAGGTCACCACGGTCACGTTCGAGGAGAAGGCCGGCAAGACGCTGCTCGTCATGCACGACCTCTATCCCTCGAAGGCGGTGCTGGACGAAGCCATCGCCTCCGGAAGCACGAGCGGCGACATGAACGAGACGTTCAACCAACTCGACGAGCTTCTTGCCGGCCAGGGCGCTAGCGCAGGTCGGTCGTGAGGCTGTCGATCTCGCGACGGTTCAACCCAGAGGAGGTTCCTCGAGTGCCGCACCGAACCAGGGGGCTTCGGCCCCCTCAGTTCACGCCCGGCAACCAGGTCGCAATCGCCGGGAACAGCAGCAGGATCGCCACCGCCACCAGCTGCAGGATCATGAACTGCACCATGCCGGCGTAGATGTCCTTGAGCTCCCACTGCGGCACCACGCCCTTCAGGAAGTAGGCCGATAGCGCCACCGGTGGGCTGAGCCACGCCGTCTGCAAGGTGACGGCCACGAGCGTGCAGAACCAGATGAGGTCGATCTTGGCCGCGGTGACGATGGGCAGCACGATGGGCAGCACGATCAGCACGATCGGCACCCACTCCAGCGGCCAGCCGAGCACGAAGATCACCGCCAGGATGACGATGAGCATCAGC
>JAEUPE010000076.1 GCA_016790435.1 Rubrivivax sp.
GAGGCCGGCCACGAGAAGGCCGAAGAGCTGCTCACGCGTGCCGGCCTGCTGGCCGAGGGCGCGAGCCTCTACGACCCGGCCAACATCTCGCTGATGCACCACGTGTACGCGGCCCTGCGCGCGCACAACCTCTACCACCGCGACCAGCATTACGTGGTGCAGGACGGCGAGATCATCATCGTCGACGAGTTCACCGGCCGCCTGATGACGGGCCGCCGCTGGAGCGACGGCCTGCACCAGGCGGTCGAGGCCAAGGAGCAGGTGACGATCCAGAGCGAGAACCAGACGCTCGCCTCGGTCACCTTCCAGAACTACTTCCGCATGTACGGCAAGCTCGCCGGCATGACCGGCCCGGCCGATACCGAGGCCTACGAGTTCCAGGAGATCTACGGCCTCGAGACGGTGGTCATTCCGCCCAACAAGCCGACGATCCGCAAGGACGACAACGACCTCATCTACAAGACGGCCAAGGAGAAGCACGACGCCGTCATCGGCGACATCCGCGACTGCCATGAGCGCGGCCAGCCGGTGCTGGTGGGCACGACGAGCATCGAGAACAGCGAGCTCATCAGCAAGCTGCTCGAAACCGCCAAGCTGCCGCACCAGGTGCTCAACGCCAAGCAACATGCCAAGGAGGCCGAGATCGTGGCCCAGGCCGGGCGGCCGGGCGTCATCACCATCGCCACCAACATGGCCGGGCGTGGCACCGACATCGTGCTCGGCGGCAACGTCGAGAAGCAGATCCAGTTCCTGGAGGCCGACGAGTCCCTCTCCCCCGACGAGCGCGCGGCGCGCGCTCAGAAGCTCAAGGACGAGTGGCAGAGCCTTCACGATGCCGTGAAGGCGCAGGGTGGCCTGCGCATCGTGGCCACCGAGCGCCACGAGAGCCGCCGCATCGACAATCAGCTGCGCGGCCGCTCAGGCCGCCAGGGCGACCCCGGCGCCAGCCGCTTCTACCTGAGCCTGGACGACCCGCTGATGCGCATCTTCGCGGGCGACCGCGTGCGCGCCATCATGGACAAGCTGCGCATGCCCGAGGGCGAGGCGATCGAGGCAGGGATCGTCAACCGCAGCATCGAATCGGCGCAGCGCAAGGTCGAGGCGCGCAACTTCGACATGCGCAAGCAGCTGCTCGAGTACGACGACGTCGCCAACGACCAGCGCAAGGTCATCTACCAGCAGCGCAACGAGATCCTCGAGGCGACCAGCCTGGACGACCAGATCGCCAACCTGCGCAAGGCGACGATGACCGAGATCGTGCGCCTGCATGTGCCGCCGGAGAGCCTCGAGGAGCAGTGGGACCTCGACGCGCTCGAGAAGGTGCTGCGCGAGGAGTGGCAGCTCGACGTGCCGCTCAAGGCCAAGGTGGCGCAGAGCGACTCCATCACCGACGACGACATCGTCGAGGCGGTGGTCGCCGCCGCCGACGCGCATTTCAAGAGCAAGCTCGATCTCGTCGGCGCGGAACAGTTCACGCCCTTCATGCGCATGGTGCTGCTGCAGAGCCTGGACAGCCACTGGCGCGAGCACCTCGCGGCGCTGGACTACCTGCGCCAGGGCATCCACCTGCGCGGCTACGCGCAGAAGAATCCGAAGCAGGAATACAAGCGCGAGGCCTTCGAGCTCTTCTCGCAGCTGCTCGACACGGTGAAGATGGAAGTGACGCGCATCTTGATGACGGTGCGCATCCAGACCGAGGAGCAGGTGGCCGAAGCCGCGCAGGCGCTCGAGGAGCAGGTGGGGAACGTCTCGAACGTGACCTACACGCATCCGAACGAGGACGGCAGCATCTCGCAGGAGAGCGAGCCGGAAGCGCTGGCCGCCGTGGCCGCACGCACCGGCGCAGCCGCTGCCTCGCTCGGCAACATCCCCAAGGTCGGCCGCCACGACCCCAGCCCCGGCGGCAGTGGCAAGAAGTACAAGCAGTGCCACGGCAAGCTGGCCTGAGCGCCGAATAGGCCAGGGCACAGGCACAGGCGCAGGGGGCAGCTTCCCCGGAAGAACCGAGGCCCCCGCGGTTTGCACCGCGGGGGCCTCGTCAATTCAGGCGACGGAAGTCGCCAGAGACGCGTGCCCTGTCAGGGCCGGGCGATCGTGATCACCGGGCTCGTCCAGCTCTCGTAGTCGCGATAGTTCCAGACGTTGCCGTTGGCTTTCAGCACCCGCACGTTCACCACGTACTGCCCGTTCGGCACGGCGCGAACGTTCTTCGGATTGGCCGGGTCACCCTGGAAGACGATGCCGTCCCATGCGAAGGTGAAGAAGCCGCCCGGCGTGGAGTTGCGCGTCACGTACTCGTCGTCGCTGACCTTGCCCACGATCTTGCCGGTGTTGGCGTCCGTCACCTCCAGCCAGACGCGCCGCGACAGGTGGTCGAGGTGGATCAGGAAGAAGGCGATGTCGTCACCGGCCATCGTGAAGGTGGCGCCTCCCGGCTGGTTGTTGAAGAAACCGCCGGAGAGGTTGGCCAGCCACGGGAAGCCGTTGGCGGCGCCGGTGAGCACGCGCGTCGACTGGTAGTCACCCTTCATGCCGCCGTAGGGGATGCGGACCACCTTGCCGAATTCCGACGTCAGCTTGATGTAGCCGCCGTACAGGCTGCGGTCGGGCAGAGCCGGGTTGGGCGTGATGGTGACGACGAAGGTGCCGATGCCGCGCGAAGGCGTGATCAGCTCAGTCTTGTCGAACACCACGTCGGCTGGCGCGGCGAAGGTACCGGTCGTGCCGTACGCCGCAGGCAGCGCGCAGGGCGCAGTGCACTCACCCAGCACGTTCGGCCCACTCGCCAGCGCGGGCTCGTGGGTGATGGTCCACTTGGTCAAGACGCCGCTGCGGTTGTCCACCGTGACCGTTCGGGGGAATGGGCCGCCATCGGCCGGGTCGCTGTCACCCACCGACAGGTCGCTCGGCGTCACGAACGCATCGGCGGCCAGGATGGCCGGAATGTCCAGCATGCCGCCGCCCTGCCTGAACGAGAAGTCCAGGAAGCCGAGCCCGGGGTTGCCAGACCAAGGCTTGGGCTTGGAGTAGTTCTGCATCAGCGCGGCCATCAGATGGGCCGGCACCGGCGCCCTTTCCAGCAGCAGTGCCGCTGCGCCGGCCACGTGCGGCGACGACATCGAGGTGCCGCTCAGCGTCGCAGTGCCGCCCAACTCGAGCGGATACGAGGAGAAGATGCCGCCGCCCGGCGCGCCGACATCCGGCTTGAAGCTCAGGTCGGCGGCAAGGCCGTACGAACTGAAGCTGGAGATCAGGCCACCCGTGCCGAATGGGAACCCGACCGCGTCGGCCGTCCAGTTCATCGTCGTGGCACCGGCGCCGATGGCGGCGTCGAGCACGGCACCCTGATCCGCCGTGATGCCGACGACCGGGATCGTGATCGCAGGTGATCCGGCCACCGTCGCGTTCACCGCGCCGGCGGCGTTGTTGTAGAGCACGACGGCAGCGGCGCCCGCATTCTGCGCGTTGCTGGCCTTGATGAAGAACGAGCACGTGCCGCGCCGGATGAGGGCGGCCTTGCCGGCCAGACTGCCCGCAGGCAGCGCCGTGCAGCCGTCGGCCGCCGAGGTCGGAGTGCCCGTCTTGGCCATCGGCAGGCTGCCGCTGGTTGGCGCCGAGGGCGCCCCACTGGCCGGCGTATAGCCATAAGGCGTGCCGTTGACGGTGAACGAGGTCTGTGCGTTGTCGAACGAGGCGACGCCGACCACGTCCTTGCCCACACCGGGCGCGCCGGCGGCAAACAGCGCATCGGGCGAGGAGCCGCCCGGGCCGTTGTTGCCGATCGACGCCACCATCACGACGCCCTTCTTTACGAGGCGCGAAGTGGCCTGCGCGGTCGGATACTGCGGCCATTGACGCCCGGAGCCCAGGCTCTGGTTGATCACCTGCATGCCGTCCGCGTAGGCGCGCTCGAGCGCCTCGAGGATGACGTCGGAGTCGGTGCTGCCCACGCAGCCGAAGACCCGGTAAGCGCCAAACTTGACGTCCGGTGCCACGCCCCTGATGCCGCCGCCGTTGCCGCCGACGATGCCGGCGACGTGCGTGCCATGGCCGCCGCAGTCATCGGGGTTGGCGTCGGGCACCCGAATGAGCGCGGCGCCGCTGCCGGCCGCGTTGTAGTTGTCGCCGACGAAGTCCCAGCCCGCCACCACGCGCGTGCTCGGGAATGGCGTCGTGCCGGGCACACCGCTACCGCCGAAAGCCGGGTGGTCGATGTCGATGCCGGTATCGATGATGCCGACCTTGATGTTCTTGCCCGTCAGGCCCGCGGTCTGCGCGATGTTGGCGCCTGTGAGCGCCAAGGCCCGTGCGAGATCGACCGCCGACCCCGCAGACTGCTCGGGCGTCGGCGCCTGCACGGTCTCGATCGGGTGCATCGCCTTCACACCCGGCAGGCGGCCGAACTTCGCGCGGTCGTTCGGGTTGATCGAGACGGCGAACCCGTTGAACAGCGTGCTGTACGAACGGCGCTCGGTGAACGTGAGGCCGGCCTTCTTGGCCGCCGCGCGGAACGCCGCGTGGTCCGCTTGCACGGTGCGGGCAGCGCGACCCTCGATGCTGGGAGCGCCGATCAGTTCAACGAACCAGAGGCGGCCGTTCTCGGCGGCGTCCACCGGTACCGAGACCTGGCCGAAGACCGGCGCGGTGACCAAGACCGTCAAGGCGGCGGTGGCCGCCATGGCGAGCGAAGCGAGCTTCTTCTTCACAGTCGTGACTCCGTCAATGCGGGCCCGGTCCCTCCGTGGAACGGGCGCCTCGAACCGTTGCACAACGCCGCCGTGGAAGCGCACTGGCGCACCACGTCGAGCGGAGCGGACTCCGGCGACGTGGAGCGACAAGCGGACACAAAGCGGCAACAGAGCCGTGATGCTGCATGGCAATGCACCCACCTGTCTTGGTGTTTTCCTTGCGCGGGCACCCTCGTTCAAGGGGGAGCCACGGAACCCCGTGCCCCGCGGGTCAGCGGGTGGCCGGCACGGGCCCGCCGCGGGCCACCACGGCCTGGCAGCGGCCCCCCGTCGTCGAATCTGCAACGGGCACGCACCGCACCGCCGGTTCGGGCACGACGGCGCAGTCGGACATCAAACCCAAGCGCTGGTTGCGCGCCTCGCGCGCGCCCTTGTAGCGTGCCGCGAGTACCTCCAACTGGCGCGCATCGGTGGTCGCGGTTGACCAGGCGACGTAGCCTTCAGGCCCCCCGCAGGGCTTGCTGCCGAGCGGCAGTGCGCGGCACTGGCTGTCATCGCGGCACGATGCGGTCCCAATGAGGCGAAGGATCTCGGCGCGAAGTTCGATCGACGGGTCGGCAGGTGCCGCAGCCCGTGGCGGAGTCGGTGCGCCGGCCGGGTGGCCTTCGGCAGCGGCGGCCGGCACGGAGCCCACTGAACCCACTGAACCGGATGGGGGGCGGGGCTGCGCGGCCTCCACCTGCGCAGGAGGCGCCGACGAGGCCATCGGCGTCGCCTCCCGGCCGGTGCCGGAACACCCCCCCAGCCAAGGAAGCGCCAAGATCATGAGCGCGGCGCCGCACGAAAAGCGTTCCATGCCGGCAGTGTAGGACGGGCGGTGCGGTTGTCACGTCCCGGCCTCCTACACTCGTGGGCCCGCCCAACCTCCACTGCCCAAGCCATGCCGGTCAACCTGCGCGCCCCCGATCCGAAAGACCTCCATGCCGTCGCCGGCCTGCGCATCGGCACCGCCATGGCTGGCGTGCGCAAGGCCAACCGGCGCGATATCGTGGTGTTCGTGCTCGACGAGGGTGCCGCGGCGGCGGGCGTGTTCACCAGCAACCGCTTCTGCGCCGCGCCGGTCCAGCTCTGCCGCGAACACTTGGCCGGCCAGGGCGGCAGCGCCGTGCGTGCGCTCGTCGTCAACACCGGCAACGCCAATGCGGGCACCGGCGCCGACGGTCTGGCGCGAGCGCGCCGCACCTGCGCGTCGCTCGCCGCGCACCTCGGCCTGCAGGCGCGGCAGGTTCTACCGTTCTCCACCGGTGTCATCATGGAAGTCTTGCCGGTCGAACGCATCGAGGCCGGCTTGCCGGGCGCGCTCGCCGCGCTGCGCCCGGCCGACGGCGCCGCCTGGGCCGAGGCCGCCGAGGGCATCATGACCACCGACACGCTGCCCAAGGCGGCGTCGCGCCGCATCGCGATCGGCGGCAAGCCGGTGCACGTGAGCGGCATCTCCAAGGGCGCCGGCATGATCCGCCCCGACATGGCCACGATGCTGGGCTTCGTGGCCACCGATGCCGTCATCGCGCCGACCCTGCTGCAGCCGCTGCTGCGCGAGGTGGCCGACCGCAGCTTCAACCGCATCAGCATCGACGGCGACATGTCGACGAACGACTCGTTCATCCTCATGGCCACGCAGAAGGCCGGGCACGCGCCCATCACCTCGCTCGACAGCGCCGAAGGGCAGGCGCTGCGCGCGGCCGTCACGGAAGTGGCCGAGCAGCTCGCCCAGGCCATCGTGCGCGACGGCGAGGGCGCCACCAAGTTCATCACCGTGCGCGTGCAGGGCGGCCGCACGGTGACCGAGTGCCGGCAGGCCGCCTATGCCATCGCGCACTCGCCGCTCGTGAAGACCGCCTTCTTCGCCAGCGACCCCAACCTCGGGCGCATCCTCGCCGCGGTGGGCTACGCCGGCATCGCCGACCTCGACCAGGGCCGCATCGACCTCTTCCTCGACGACGTGCACGTCGTGCGCGAAGGCGGCCGCCACGCCGACTACCGAGAGGAAATGGGCCAGCGCGTGATGAAGCAAAGCGAGATCACCATCCGCGTCGACCTGCACCGCGGCGGATCCGAAGCGCTCGTGTGGACCTGCGACCTCTCGCACGACTACGTGAGCATCAACGCGGACTACCGAAGCTGAGCCTCGCCGACCGCCTTCGCCTGCCGCCGGGCGACCTCTGGCGCGACGCGAGCTACCTGCGCCTGTGGAGCTCGATCCTCACGAGCTCGTTCGGCAACCAGGTCATGCTGCTCGCGCTGCCGCTCACCGCGGCGGTGCTGCTGCAGGCCACGCCCACGCAGATGGGTCTGCTCACGGCCGTGGAGCTGCTGCCCTTCCTGCTGTTCTCGCTGCCCTCGGGGGTGTGGCTCGACCGCGTGCGCAAGCTGCCGGTGTACGTGTGGGGTGAGCTGCTCGTGGCCGTCGCCGCGGTGAGCGTGCCCGTGGCGTGGTGGCTCGGCTGGCTGACGATGGGCTGGCTGTATTTCATCGGCTTCCTGCTCGGTGCCGTGCACACGGTGGCGGGCAGCGCAGCGCAGATCGTGCTCACGCAGGTGGTGGCGCGCGAGCGGCTGGTGGAGGCGCACGCCAAGAACGCACTCGCCTCCTCCGGCGCCGAGGTCGTGGGGCCGGGCCTCGCCGGCCTGCTCGTCAAGCTGTTCGGGGCGCCGGTGACACTGCTCGTGAACGCCGTGCTGCTCGTCGGCTCGGCCGCCATCCTCAAGGGCGTGCGCGTGCACGAGCGACGCGATGCCTCCTCGGCCTCCCCCACTTCCTGGCAGGCCGCGCATCTCTGGCGCGACCTCGTCGCCGGCCTGCGCTTCGTCACCGGCCAGCGCCTGCTCGTGACGCTGGCCGTGCTGATGGCCGTCTGGCAAATGGCGCACTACGCCGCCGTCACGGTGCAGATCCTGTTCGCGACGCGCACGCTCGGGCTCTCCGAGCATGAGGTGGGCCTTTGCTACATGGGCGTGGGCGTCGGCACCATCGCCGGCAGCCTGCTCGGGCGGCGCATCAGCCAGCGCATCGGCCCCGGGCCTTGCCTGGTGATGGGCTACGTCGTCACCGGCAGCGGCTGGCTGCTGGTGGCCGCGACACCCGCCGGCCCCTTCGGCGTGGCCGCCTTCGCACTGATGATGATGATGTTCGCCGGCGGTGCGGTCTTCATCTTCATCAACTTCCTGGCGCTGCGCCAGGCGGTGACGCCCTCGCCGCTGCTCGGGCGCATGACGAGCACGATGCGCTGGCTGACACTGCTTGCCGCCGGCCCGGGCGCGCTGCTCGGCGGCTGGCTCGGCGAGCACGTCGGCCTGCGCTCGGCGCTGTTCTTCGCGGCCGGGTCGACGCTGCTGCTGGCACTGGTGGCCTGGCGGCTGCCGCTCATCCGCGAGTTGCGGCAGCTGCCCCGCCCCGACGAGCCCACCGACTGGCTGGGGCTCGAGGCCGACGTGCGGCCGGGCTGATCGAGCCAGCCCGGGCGCCGTCCAGCGCCGCCGTCAGCGCCGTGGCACGACGAGCAGCGTCGAGTCGGCCCCGTCGGACAAGCTGACCTCGAAGTGCCCGCCCGACGGCAACGCGCGCCATGCCTCGGCCGGAATGCGCCAGCGGCCGCCCGTCGCTTCCAGCGCCAGCACGTGGCGCGCCGAGCCGGTGACGAGCGCCACGCTGGCCCACGGCCATTCGCCCGCGTCCCACTGCAGCACGAGCGAGTCACCCTCGCCCGTCACCTCGGCCCAGGGGCCGGCGGTGGGCGTTGCCGCCCCTCCGGCGCCCGGGGCCGAAGGCGCCTGCCGCGTCACCGACCGGTCCTTCGTCGCCGCACGCGCGGCCAGCACCTGGCGCTCACGCTGCACCTCCACCCGGGCGATGCGCGCTCCGGGGTGCGGCAGCCTCAGCACGAAGTGGCCGACACCCGGTGCGTGGTCGAGCGCCGTGGCATCGAAGCGCTGCTCGATCGTGCGGCCGTCGACGGTGACGATGCGCAGCAGGTAGACGCCGCCGGCCGCGCTGTCGAGGCTCGAAGCGCGCAGCGCGCCCGCCCGCGTGGACCGCAACGGTGAGAGCTGCACCGGCCCCGCGGCATCGACCGTGCCCGAGACGATGATCCACTCGCCGGCGACGTCGCCTTCGACCGTCGCCGCCACGTCCTTCAGCGCCTGCGGTCGCGCTTCGAGGAAGCGCATGACGCCGTGCAGGTTGTAGTCCGAGAACCAGCGGCCATTGCAGTAGCCCATGATGTCCGACTGGCCGGCAGGCGACAGCACGTCGTTGGCCAGCACGTCGAACAGCGGCGTCGGCCCGAGCGCCCCGTTGGCATAGGGATAGCTGGCGTCCGCCCCCGAGACGCTGCCGCACGGCGCGTGCTGGCGGCTGAAGTTGTGGCCGAGCTCGTGCACCATCGTGCGCGGCCAGCTGCTGCGCGAGGCGTCCCAGCCCAGCGACGCCAGGCTCGGCGAGCGCGAGCCGATGGTGTTCACGTAGCCGATGCCGGCGATGCCCGAGGTCACCATCGGCTTCACCATGCCGTAGTACTGATCGTCGGGTGCCTCCGTGTCGCGCAGGCGCTCGAGCTCGGACAGCGCCGCCGACCACTGTGCCGACTCGGTGACGCCGGCCGTCACCGAGGTCAGCGTGTAGGGCGCGCGGATCCGTACCGTGATCTCGCCGGCGGGCAGCGGCAGCCGACGCTGCAGTTCGTTCAACACATCGGCCAAGGCGGGCATGACCGGCACGTTGGCGCCGGAGACGAGCGGCACGAGCACGATGCGCAGGCCGCCGCTCGCGGCCACCGTGGGCGCCGCCTCCGTGCTGGCCGTGGGCGCACCGGCGGCTCCCACCTCGACCCGCACGCGCAGCCCGGGCCGCACCCAAGCGGGCGGCAGCTCGGCATTGAACGACTGCGCCTCGTCGTAGCGGATGGCGTCGGTCACCGCCGCAGCCGGCGCGAGCACGGGCAGCGTGGCCGGGCCGGCCAGCGTCACGGTGCCGAGCGTGGCGCCGGCTGCGTCCATCGCGACAGCTCGCACTGCCGGCGCCGGCGTGGCCGCCGACGCCGCCACGACGAACGCGCGCACCCAGGTCTCGCGGCCGGCCGAGAGGCGCTGGTAGCTGTCGCCCGCCGGCTGCGACATCACCTGCGCAAACTCCACGCCGGCGGCGCGCACCGAACAGCCGGCGCCGACCACCACCGAGCCGGCGTTCACATCCGGCAGTCCGGCGGCGCGCAGCGTCAGCGCGCCGCAGGTCACGCCAGCCGGCACCGTGAAGGTGAGGGTCGTGGGGCCTTGCGACGTGATCGCCGCGGCCGCCGAGCCGACCTGAACCGCGTTCACTTGCGCGAGCCCCGTGCCGGCCACCGTGACCGGCAGGCCCGTGGCGGCAACGGCATAGGCCTGGGGTGTCACGACGATGGGCTCGAACACGGTGAGCGAGCCTGCGGACACCACCTGCTCGGTGACGCCGGCGAGCACGGTGACGGCGCCGCTCGTCGCGGTACCCGGCACCACCACGGTGAGCGCGGTGCTGCCGGTGCGCCCGGCGATGCCGGCCGACGCACCGCCGCCGAAGCGCACGTCGGTCGCGCGATCAAGGCCGCGGCCGCTGATAGTGAGCGTCTGCCCGCGCGCCAGCGTCGTCGGGTTCAAGCCCGTGACGGCCAGGGCCGCGAGCACCGTGATCGGTTGCGCCACCGTGCGCGCGGTGCCGGCTCGGTCGACGAGCGTGAGCGTGCCCGAAGCCGCGCTCGCCGGCACATCGAGCAGCAGCTGCGTCGCACTCTGGGCGGCGATGGGCAGCGTCACGGTCGCGAGGCGCGCGCTGGCCACCTGGTCGAGCGCGCTGCCCGCCAGCGTCAGGCGGCCGCTGCCGGCGACGACGCTCGTCGGCGTGACCGTCGTCACCGCGGGCGTGGCCGGCGAAGGCGCAGGCGTCGGCGCCGGGGCCGGCACGACGAAGTCGACGCTGGATGCGGCCGCGCGGCCGCCGCCGCTCACGCCGACGCGGCCAGTGGCCGCGCCAGC
Organism: Rubrivivax sp.; assembly: GCA_016790435.1. Taxonomy (GTDB): domain Bacteria; phylum Pseudomonadota; class Gammaproteobacteria; order Burkholderiales; family Burkholderiaceae_C; genus Rubrivivax. Next base: position 10,752 of record JAEUPE010000076.1, read on the forward strand.
CGGGACCGTCAACTGCAACTCGCCGGCCGAGACGATGCGGAAATTCGCCGCTGTGCTGCCCAACGAAGCCGACGTCGTGGCATCGAGCCCCGTGCCGCGCACCGACACCACGGTGCCGGCCGCGCCAGTGGTCGGTGTGAAGCTGGTGATCGTCAATGCAGGCTGCGCCGCAGGTGCCGGCGCCTGGCCATTGCCGGCGGCTGTCGGCGTGCTGCCCTCGTTGCCGCCACAGGCAGCCAACACGAATGCCGTAAAGCAGACGGCGAGCCGTTGCGGAACGCGGCAAGCGGACGCGGCACCGGCCTGCCCACCCGGTCGGGAAAGGAACTGCATGGGACGCAGTGGACCTGCGCGCGTCCGTGCGGCCTAGGCGCCTTGGTGTCAGCGGCGTAACCGCTCTCCCCGCCGCACGGGCCGGCGGTGACGTTCGGGTACAGATCACCGGAGGGCGCACAGGTGAAGACCAAACGCCCGTTGGCCAACCCGCGCGTGAGGGCAGGTAGGGCGCGGCTCAGGTCTTGCGCAGCCGACTGATGGCCGTCATGGCCAGCCCCACGGCGATGACGGCCACGCCCGTCCACACGACGGCCGCGTAGCGTTCGCCGAGCACTGCCGCGCCGACGGCCACGCCCACGCCGGCGGCCACGGTGCCGATCTGGCTCAGCGTCACCGGGCCGCCATGGCGCTGGAGCTGGAAGAAGAGCACGAACATCACCGGGCTGGCCACCCCTTGCGCCAGTACGGCCCACGGCAGGGCGGCCAGCCGGGGCAGCGATGCCAGTTCACCGGTGCCCGCCGCCCAGGACAGCAGGACCACTGCCGCAGCGAGATTGCTGCCCACGGCCAGCCAGAGGGGATCGGCGTCCTCGGGCCAGTCGAGGGTGCGATAGACGTTGCCGCACGCCAGGCTCACCGGAATCAGCAGCCCCGCGGCGATCCAGCCGATGGCGGCGGGGCGGCCCACCTCGCCGCGGCCGCTGGCCCCCAGCAGCGCGCCGGCAAAGCCGAGCGCGATGCCCACCAGTTCCAGCCGCGCCGGCCGCGACAGGCGGGCCGCCGCCGCGAGCAGCACCGTCAGCGCCGGCGACAGCGTGTAGAACACGGCCGTGAGCCCGCTGCCCAGGTGCGGAATGGCAGACAGCAGCAGCGCATTGGGCAGCGCATACGAGATGACTGCCGTGATCACGAAGTAGCGCAGGACGCGCGGCCGCAGCGGCATCGCCGTGCCGCGCACGAGCGCGATCGAGCCCAGCACGAGGGCCGCCGAGCCGGCGATGACGGTGGCCCACAGGACCGCCGGCACACCGGCTGCGGCAGCCAGCTTGCCGAGCGGGAAGTTCAAGCCAAGCAGCCCGCCCACGGCCGCGAGCAGGAAGGCAGGCGACCGGAGCAGTGAATCGAGCCGCGTCACGCGCGGGCGGCGCTCACTCGAACACGCCCGCCGCGTCGGGCGAGAAGCGATCGACCGCATCGGTGATGATGCCGTCGATGCCCAGGCCCAGCAGCCGCCGCGCTTCGGCCGGGTCGTTCACGGTGTAGCACAGCGCGCGCAGGCCGGCCCCGTGCAGACGCCCGATGAGCGCCGCGTCCATGAGGGTGTAGTTCGTGACCACACCGACGCAGCCCAGCGCCTGCGCGATGTCGAACCAGCCGTTCCACAACGTGTCCAGCAGCAGCGCCCTTGGCAGCTCGGGCGCGGCCTCGCGCGCACCCTGCAGGGCCTCGGGGCGGAACGACGTGAGCAGCGGCGGCGGCGTGGCGCCGCCCTTCCACAGCTCGCGGCAGGCGTGGCCCACGGCCACGCCGGTCGCGTGCTCGGTGCCGGGCGTCGGCTTGATCTCGAGGTCGAGCAGGAAGCCGTTGCGCTGCACATAGGTGGCGATGGCCACCAGGCTGGGCGGAGGCTCCCCCGCGTAGATGCGATTCAGCCAGCCGCCGGCGTCGATGCGCGAGAGATCGCTCCACAGCCGCTCGCCGGCCGCGCCACGCTCGGGCGTGGTGCGCTCGAGCGTCGTGTCGTGCAACAGGAAGGGCACGCCGTCGGCCGAGAGCTTCACGTCGCACTCGAAGGCCCGGTAGCCGTACGAGGCACCGACGCGAAATGCGGCAAGCGTGTTCTCCGGCGCCAGCTTGCCGGCGCCACGGTGCGCAATCCACAACGGATAAGGCCAGGGCGCCATCGTCTGCTCAGTCCCTTTGTTCGGTCGCTGCTCGCTCGCTTCGCTCGGTCGCCTTGCCAGATCGCTCAGCCAGGGCCGATCAACCGCGGTCAGACCCGGGCACCACTTTGCGCGTCGAACCAGTGCACATGCTCAGGCGAAACCGCCAGCCGCAACACGTCGCCAGATTTCGGCGGCGCCATCGTGCCGTCGATGCGCAGCGTGAACGGCTCGCTGCCGATGCGGCCATAGACGAGGCGCTCGGCACCGAGCATCTCCTGCACGTCCACGGTCATCGACCACAGCCCCTGCGGATCGATCTCCACATGCTCCGGCCGTGCGCCCAACATCAGCGGGCCCCTGCGCGGGGCCGACTGCGGCAACTGGAGCGTCTCGGGCTTCGGCCCGCCGACGGTGAAGCGCGAACCATCGGCCTCGCCCTGGATGAGGTTCATCGGCGGGCTGCCGATGAAGCCGGCAACGAACGTGGTGGCCGGCCTGCCGTACACGTCTTCGGGCGTGCCGATCTGCTCGATGCGCCCGCCGTTCATCACCATCAGGCGCTGGCCGAGCGTCATCGCTTCGACCTGGTCGTGCGTGACGAAGAGCGAGGTGATGCCGAGTTCGCCGTGCAGCTTCTGGATCTCCAGGCGCGTCTGCGCGCGCAGCTTGGCGTCAAGGTTCGACAGCGGCTCGTCGAACAGGAACACGGCCGGCTGGCGCACGATGGCGCGCCCCATCGCCACACGCTGGCGCTGGCCGCCGGAGAGCTGGCGCGGCTTGCGGTCGAGCAGCTGCGAGAGCTGCAGGATCTGCGCTGCCTTGGCCACGCGGGTGTCGATCTCGCTCTTGGGCACCTTCTTGATCTTCAGCCCGTAGGCCATGTTGTCGTACACGCTCATGTGCGGATAGAGCGCGTAGTTCTGGAAGACCATGGCGATGTCGCGCTCGGAGGGCTCGAGCTGGTTGACGACGCGCCCGCCGATGTCGATCTCGCCGCCGGTGATCTCCTCGAGCCCGGCCACCATGCGCAAGAGCGTGCTCTTGCCGCAGCCGCTCGGCCCGACGATGACGACGAATTCCCCGTTGGCGATCTCGGCATTGACCCCGTGGATCACCTTCACCGCGGCCTTGGTGCCGGGGGCGTAGGTCTTCTCGACATTGCGGAGCGTGATGGCACCCATGTTCTTCTACTTCTCCGAGTCGACCAGGCCCTTGACGAACCACTTCTGCATGAGGATGACCACCAGCGCGGGCGGGATCATCGCCAGCATCGCCGTGGCCATCACCGCGTTCCACTCCGTCGCCGCGTCACCGCCGCTGATCATGCGCTTGATGCCCATCACCACCGGGTACATGCTCTCGTCGGTGGTCATGAGCAGCGGCCAGAGGTACTGGTTCCAGCCATAGATGAACTGGATGACGAACAGCGCCGCGATGCTGGTCGTGGACAGCGGCAGCAGCACGTCCTTGAAGAAGCGCATCGGGCCCGCGCCATCGATGCGGGCCGCCTCGACGAGCTCGTCGGGCACGGTGAGGAAGAACTGCCGGAACAGGAACGTGGCCGTGGCGCTGGCGATGAGCGGCACCGTGAGGCCGGCATAGGTGTTGAGCATGCCGAGGTCGGACACGACCTTGTAGGTGGGCAGGATGCGCACCTCCACAGGCAGCATCAGCGTCACGAAGATCATCCAGAACACGAGGCTGCGGCCCGGAAACCGGAAATAGACCACCGCGAAGGCGGAGAGCAGCGAGATCGCGATCTTGCCGATCGAGATGACGAGTGCGCTGACCAGGCTCACGAAGAGCATCGGCCCGGCGGCCTGCAGCTTGCTGCCGTACTGCGTCTGTCCGCCAAAGAGCGCCAGCTTGTAGCTCTCGACGATGTTGCTGCCGGGCAGCAGCGACATCGGCACGTTCTGCACGATCTCCTCCGCGGTCTGCGTGCTGGCGACGAAGGTGATGTAGACCGGGAAGGCGACCACGAGCACGCCGATGATCAGCGTGAGGTGCGCAATGAAGGTGGCCAGGGGGCGGTTCTCGATCATCTCGTTCGCCCGCTATTCAGTAGTGCACACGCCGCTCGACGTAGCGGAACTGGATGACTGTGAGGGCCACGAGGATGGCCATCAGCACCACCGACTGTGCTGCAGAGCCGCCGAGATCCAGTGCCTTGAAGCCGTCGAAGTAGACCTTGTAGACGAGGATGGCGGTGTCCTTGCCCGGCCCGCCCGACGTCGCCGCATCGACGATGGCGAACGTGTCGATGAAGACGTAGATGATGTTGATGACGAGCAGGAAGAAGGTCGTCGGCGTGAGCAGCGGGAACTGCACCGTCCAGAAGCGCCGCCAGGGGCCGGCGCCGTCGATGGCCGCCGCCTCGATCAGGCTCTTCGGAATGCTCTGCAGGCCAGCGAGGAAGAACAGGAAGTTGTAGGAGATCTGCTTCCACACCGCCGCGAAGACGATGAGGATCATCGCGTGCGTGCCGTTGAGCAGGTGGTTCCAGTCCAGGCCCAGCGCACGCAGGCCGTAGCTGACGACGCCGATGGAGGGCGCGAACATGAACAACCACAACACGCCCGCCACCGCCGGCGCCACGGCATAGGGCCAGACCAGCAGCGTCTTGTACAGGCGAGAGGCCTTCACGACCCGGTCTGCCATCACCGCCAGCGCCAGCGACAACGTCAGGCCGAGCGCCGCCACGGCCACCGAGAAGACCGCCGTGGTCTGGAACGACGCCAGATAACTCTCGTCAGCGAGCAGCGCACGAAAGTTATCGAGCCCCACGAAGACGACATTGGTGCCGAATGCGTCCTGCTGCTGGACGCTGAAGTACAGCGCCTGCGCCGCGGGCCAGAAGAAGAACACGAGGATGACGGCCATCTGGGGCGCGATCAGCGCCCACGGCAGCCACCAGCTCTTGAAGCGGACGCGCTTCTCTACAGCCAAGGATTCGTCTTTCTGACTAGACCCCCTCCCCGCTCGGCGGGGAGGGGACTGGGGAGGGGTGCCCCAATACGGCCGCAGGCGAACAAGGGCGCTAGCCCTTGTTCGCCTTCTCGAACTTCTCGAGTTCGACGTCGCTGCGCTTCTTGGCGTCTTCGAGTCCTTGCTTGGCGCTCTTCTTGCCGGACCAAACCTGCTCGAGTTCCTCGTCGAGGATGGTGCGGATCTGCACGAAGTTGCCCAGCCGGATGCCACGCGACTTGTCGGTGGTCTTGCGGATCATCTGCGTCACGCTGACATCGGTGCCCGCGTTGGCCTTGTAGAAGCCGCTCTTCTCGGTGAGACCGAAGGCGGCCGTGGTGATCGGCAGGTAGCCCGTCTCCTGGTGGCTCTTGGCCTGCACCTGCGGGTCGGAGAGGTACTTGTAGAACGCGGCCACGGCCTTGTACTCGTCGGGCTTCTTGCCCGCCATGGCCCAAAGGCTGGCGCCACCGATCACCGTGTTCTGCGGCGCGCCGGGCACGTCGGGGTAGAAGGGCAGCGTGCTGATGCCGCCCTGGAACTTGGCGTTGCGCTTCACGGCACCGTAGAGCGCCGAGCTGCCCGTGGTCATGGCGCACTCACCGGAGACGAAGGTGGCGTCGGCGCTGTTGTTGCGTCCCTTGTAGACGAACAACCCTTGCTGCGACATGTTGGCCAGGTTCTCGATGTGGCGCACGTGCAGCGGCGTCGTGATGGCCAGCCGGGTGCCCAGGCCGTTGAAGCCGTTGCGCAGCGTCGCGAACTCCACGTTGTGCCAGGCGCTGAAGCTCTCCAGCTGCGTCCAGCTCTGCCAGCTCGTCGTGAACGGGCACTTGTGGCCGGCCGCCTTCAGCTTGGCCGCCGTGAGCGTCACTTCGGGCCAGGTCTTGGGCGGCTTCTCAGGGTCGAGCCCCGCGGCCTTGAAGGCGTCCTTGTTGTAGTGGAAGACGGTGGTGCTGCTGTTGAAGGGCAGGCTCAGCATCTGGCCGTTGGGCGCGGTGTAGTAGCCCGAGACCGCCGGCACGTAGACCGACGAATCGAACTTCACCCCGGCGGTCTTCATCACCTGGTCGACCGGCACGATGGCGCCCTTGGCGGCCATCATGCTGGCGGTGCCCACTTCGAACACCTGCAGGATGTGCGGTGCATTGCCCGCGCGGAAGGCGGCGATCGCAGCAGCAAAGCTTTCGGGATAGGTGCCCTTGAAGACGGGCGTGACCTTGTAGTCTTTCTGGCTGTCGTTGAAGCCCTTGGCCAGGCCATTGACCCACTCGCCGAGCTGTCCGCTCATCGAGTGCCACCACTGGACTTCGACCTGGGCCTGCGCCGGCATCGTCGCGACGAGCGCGGCGGCGGCCGCCAGGGCCGAAGCAAGGTGCTTGAACTTGTTGTGCATGACTGTCTGCTCCTGAGAAAACAACGGGCCGAACCGCACATTGTGGGTGGCCTCCGTGACATTTCGGTTTCTGTCATGACGGGTGGGACACGGCAACGGGAGTAACCCGGCGCGCGACGCCAAGACGACAACCCCTTGACCGTGCAACGCAGGGGGCGTCCGTTAGCATCCGCACTAACCCTATGAATGCTCCTCTCCCCACGTTCTCGACCCTGCCCGGCGCCACCGAGGCCGCCACGGCGCCGCGCCTGCGCGAGATTCCCTACAACTACACCTCGTTCTCCGACCGCGAGATCGTGCTGCGCCTGCTTGGCGCGCGTGCCTGGAAACTGCTCGACCAGTTGCGCCAGGAGCGGCGCACCGGCCGCAGCGCGCGCATGTTGTACGAGGTGCTTGGCGACATCTGGGTCGTGCAGCGCAATCCGTACCTCGAGGACGACCTGCTCGAGAACCCGAAGCGGCGCCAGATGCTCATCGACGCCTTGCACCACCGCCTCGGCGAAGTCGGGCGCCGTCGCACGCCCGAGGCCGACGGCGAACGCGACGTCATGGTGGGCGAACTGCTCGACGCCGCCAGTGCCGCGGTCGAGCGCTTCGCGGCCCACTTCCGCGCCGTGTGGGACCTCCGCCGCAAGACGCGGCAAGTGCTCGGCCGGCATACCGGCAAAGACAACATCAAGTTCGACGGCCTGTCGCGCGTCTCGCACGTCACCGACGCCACCGACTGGCGCGTCGAGGTCCCCTTCGTCGTGCTCACGCCCGACACCGAGGCCGAGATGGCGCGCCTCGTGGCCGGATGCATCGAGCTCGGCCTGACGATCATCCCGCGCGGCGGCGGCACCGGCTACACCGGCGGCGCCGTGCCGCTGACTTGGAAGAGCGCGGTCATCAACACCGAGAAGCTCGAGGCCATGAGTGAGGTCGAGCCGGTCGCGCTGCCCGGCGTCGACACCGCCGTGGCGACGGTCTGGAGCGAAGCCGGCGTGGTGACGCAGCGCGTCGCCGACGCGGCCGAGCGCGCCGGCTACGTCTTCGCCGTCGACCCGACGAGTGCCGAAGCCAGTTGCGTCGGCGGCAACATCGCCATGAACGCCGGCGGCAAGAAGGCGGTGCTGTGGGGCACCGCGCTCGACAACCTGGCGAGCTGGAAGATGGTCACGCCCGAGGCCAAGTGGCTGGAGGTGGTGCGCCTGAACCACAACCTCGGCAAGATCCACGACGTGGAGGTGGCGAGCTTCGAGCTGCGCTACCTCGACGCCACCGGCCGCAAGCTCGAACGCACCGAGCGGCTCGACATCCCGGGCAGCGTCTTCCGCAAGGAGGGCCTGGGCAAGGACGTCACCGACAAGTTCCTTGCCGGCCTGCCCGGCATCCAGAAGGAAGGCTGTGACGGCCTCATCACGAGCGCGCGCTGGATCGTGCACCGCATGCCGGCGCACACGCGCACGGTGTGCCTGGAGTTCTTCGGCAACCCCAAGGACGCGGTGCCGAGCATCGTCGAGATCAAGGACTACCTGTTCGGGTTGAGCGACGTGAAGCTCGCCGGCCTCGAGCACCTGGACGACCGCTACCTGCGTGCCGTGGGCTACACGACGAAGAGCAAGCGGGCGCTGTCGTCGATCGGCGGCTCCGGTCTGCCGAAGATGGTGCTGGTGGGCGACATCGTCGGCGACGACGAAGCCGCCGTGGCGCGCGCCACGAGCGAGGTGGTGCGCATCGCCAACGCGCGCAGCGGCGAAGGGTTCGTCGCCGTCAGCGCCGATGCGCGCAAGAAGTTTTGGCTCGACCGCAAGCGCACCGCCGCCATCGCCAAGCACACCAACGCCTTCAAGATCAACGAGGACGTGGTCATCCCGCTGCCCCGCATGGGCGAGTACACCGAAGGCATCGAGCGCATCAACGTCGAGCTCTCGCTGCGCAACAAGCTCGAGCTCGTCGAGGCGTTGATCACCTTCTTCGCACGCGGCAGCCTCCCGCTGGGCAAGAGCGACGACGCGGGCGAGATCCCGAGCGCCGAGTTGCTCGAAGACCGCGTGCTGCAGGCGCAGGCGCTGCTGGCCGAGGTGCGTGGCCTGTGGTCGCACTGGCTGGCGCACCTGGACACGGTCCAGGCAGATCAAGGCGGAGGTGAACAAGGTGCCGGCGAGACCTGCTTCGCGATGCTGCAGGACTGGCGCTGGCGGGCGAGCTGGAAGACGCAGATCCTCAAGCCGCTGCAGGGCATCTTCGCCGGCAGCGCCTTCGCGCCCATCCTCGACGAGTGCCGTCGCATCCACCAGCAGGTGCTGCGCGGGCGCGTCTGGGTGGCGCTGCACATGCACGCCGGCGACGGCAACGTGCACACCAACATCCCCGTCAACAGCGACAACTACGCGATGCTGCAGGCGGCACACGGGGCGGTGGCGCGCATCATGGTGCTGGCGCGCAGCCTGGGCGGCGTCATCAGCGGCGAGCACGGCATCGGCATCACGAAGCTGGAGTTCCTGAGCGACGAGGAGCTGGCGCCCTTCGCCGACTACAAGGCACGCGTCGACCCGGAAGGTCGCTTCAATCGCGGAAAGCTGCTCAAAGGTCGAGGCGATGGTCGAGATGAGGGCACGCACGACATCAGCTACGCCGCCGACCTGAGCGCCGCCTACACGCCCAGCTTCAACCTGATGGGCCACGAGTCGCTCATCATGCAGCAGAGCGACATCGGCGGCATCAGCGAGAGCATCAAGGACTGCCTGCGCTGCGGCAAGTGCAAGCCGGTGTGCGCCACGCACGTGCCGCGCGCGAACCTGCTGTACAGCCCGCGCAACAAGATCCTCGCCACCTCGCTCTTGATCGAGGCCTTCCTCTA
>JAEUPE010000080.1 GCA_016790435.1 Rubrivivax sp.
CTGCCGGTGAGCGCGGCCGCCGACGCGCAGGCGGTGCTGGCGCTCGGCTTCCCGGCACCGATGCCGCATCGCATCGACCGACCCAGCCGGCTGCTGGCCCAGGTGTCGTCCTCGTTGCTGAACAACTTGATGCAGTCCCGCCTGGCCGAGGCGCGCGTCGGCGGCCAGCGGCTGATGCGCATCGAGCCCCAGTTGCACCGGCGCGTCGGGCTGTTCGACACGGCCGCCATGCCTGCGCTGGTGGAGGCCGGCCGGCGCGCCACAGAGGCGGCGCTGCCGGCCATCGTGGCCCTGCTGCAGCGTGGGCCGGCGCGGGCCGCGGCCTGACGCCGACCCCGCGCCGACCCCGCGCCCGCCCGCCTCAGGCGGCTGGCGCGATCGTCCCGCTCACGCTGCCCAGGCCGATCCGCACCGCGCCCGGCGCTTCGCAGAAGGCCTTCAGCGTGAGCGTGTCGCCATCCTCGAGGAAGGTGCGCTTCTCGCCATCGGGCAGCGTCAGCGGCACCTTGCCGCCGCTGCTGAGCTCAAGCAGGCTGCCGCCCTGCCCGGGCTGGGAACCGGAGAGCGTGCCGGTGCCGAGCAGGTCGCCCACCTGCAGATTGCAGCCGTTGCTCGTGTGATGCGCGACAAGCTGGGCCGGGGTCCAGTAGGCAGCCTCGAGCGCGTTGGCCTGCGAAAGCCGCACGGCCGGTTGGCGGGCCGCCTTCATCTGCGCCGTCTGCAGCCAGGCCTCGAGGTGGATGTCGAGCGCGCCGCACTCGCGGTTGCGCGTCGAATCGAGGTAGGGCAGCGGCTGCGGGTCGCCGGCGGGCCGCTGGAACGGCCGCCGGAACGGCGCCAGCGCCTCGAACGTGACGACCCAGGGCGACACCGAGGTGGCGAAGCTCTTGGCCAGGAAGGGACCGAGCGGCTGGTACTCCCAGGCCTGGATGTCGCGCGCCGACCAGTCGTTGAGCGGGGTGACGCCGAACAGGCGCGCCTCCGCCGCCGTCATGTCGACGCGTTGGCCGAGGTCGTTGCCCGCGCCGATCCAAAGGCCGAGCTCGAGCTCGTAGTCGAGGCGGCGGATGGGGCCGAACGCCGGCTCGGGGGCATCGCCCTTGGTCTGGCCGAACGGGCGCTGGATGGTCCCGCCTTCGAGCAGCACCGAGGAGGCGCGTCCGTGGTAGCCGATGGGCACCCATGGGTAGTTGGGCAACAGCGGGTTGTCGGGCCGGAAGAGGGCGCCGACCGTGCGTGCGTGGTGGATACCGGCGTAGAAGTCGGTGTAGTCGCCGATGCGGCACGGCAGCGAATACTCGAGCCGGTGCGGGTCGAGCAGGCACAACTCGAGGAAGGGCGCCTGGTCGCTGCCTTCGGCCAGCGCCATCGACAAGGCCTCGCGCACCAGCTTCCAGGCACGCGGGCCGAGCGCCATGACGGTTGCGAGGTCGCCCGCCGCGAGCGGCTCGAGCAAACCGCCGATGCCCTCGCCCCAGGGGCTTTGCTGGGTGGCGAGTTGCAGGTCGAGCACGTGGTCGCCGATGGCCACGCCGATGCGCCAGGAGTCGTCCGTGCCGGCGACCCGCAGTCGCGCATACGGCAGGTTCTGGATCGGGAAGTCGTGACCCGGGGCGTTGGCGCTTTCGACCCAGCTGGTCAGCGCCGGGTCGTGCGTGGCATCGGTGAGTTGCATCGCGAATCCTGGTTCCAGTGCGGCCGATCTTGTGCCGGTCGGCCCCGCGAGGGGCCATCCCTAGGTCGGCGCCGACTCAGGGTTTGTCACGGATTGAAGCGATCCTGCAGCCCCGCCCAGCACGCCGCGTACCCCCGATCCAGGGTGCCGCCCTCCATCGCCCAGGCCGTGGGCTTGAAGCGCCAGCGGCTCTCGAGCATGAAGGCGAGCGTGTGGTCGAGCTTGTGCGGTGCCAGCGGCGCGGCGCTGGCCTTCTCGAACGCCTCCGCATCGGGCCCGTGCGGCACCATGCAGTTGTGCAGGCTCATGCCGCCGGGGCGGAAGCCCTCGGGCTTGGCGTCGTACTGGCCGTAGACGAGGCCCATGAACTCGCTCATCACGTTGCGGTGGTACCAGGGCGGACGGAAGGTGTCCTCGCCCACCATCCAGCGCGGCGGGAAGATGACGAAGTCGCAGTTGGCCGTGCCCGGCGTGTCGCTCGGGCTCGTGAGCACGGTGAAGATGCTCGGGTCGGGGTGGTCGAAGCTGACCGTGCCGAGCGTCATGAAGCGGCGCGTGTCGTACTTGTAGGGCACGAGGTTGCCATGCCAGCCGACGACGTTGAAGGGCGTCGAGGCCGACTGCGTGCGCCACAGCCTGCCGCCGAACTTGCGCACCACTTCGACCGTGCCGGCACCGGCAGCGAACGCCGTGTCGTAGGCGGCATGCGGCGCGATGAAGTCGCGCGCATTCGCCAGGCCATTGCTGCCGATGGGGCCGAGCTCGGGCAGGCGGAAGGGTGCGCCGTAGTTCTCGCAGGCGTACAAACGCGTCGGGCCGTGCACACCCACCTTGAAGGCCATGCCACGCGGCAACACGACGATCTCGCCCGGCTCGACCTCGAGCACGCCGAGCTCGGTGGTGACCGTGAGCGCGCCCTGCTGCGGCACGAGCAGCATCTCGCCGTCGGCGTTGACGAAGGCGCGCTGCATCGAGGTGTTGCACAGCACTAGGTGCGCGGCCATGCCGGTCTGCGCCTCGGGGTCACCGTTGACGACGACGGTGCGCACGCCGTCGACGAAGTCGGTCGGCGTGGCCTTCGCCTCGGGAATGTCCGCCGGCGCCCAGCGCAACGGGTCGGGCGGCATGGCCACGCCTTCGGCGGCGCCGCTCTTCCAGAACGGCTGCGCATAGGGCTCGTGGGCACCGCTCACCACGCTTGGCTGGCGCCGGTACATCCACGTGCGGCGGTTTTCGGCGCGCGGCGCAGTGAAGGCGCTGCCGCTGATGACTTCGGCGTAGAGGCCGAGCGGTGCGCGCTGCGGGCTGTTGCGGCCCACGGGCAGCGCGCCTGGCACGGCCTCGCTCTGGAACTCGTTGCCGAAGCCGGTGAGGAGGTGGGTTTCGGAGGTCACGCGATCGGCCTTCTGCAGCATGCTGTTCACTCCTGGGCCGCGGCCCGGGCTGGGACGGCGCCGGCCTTCTCGGCACCGCCGCGCGCCAGGTCGATGGCCTCCTGCAGGACGCGCAGGTCGCCCACATGGTTGGCCAGCAGCAGGACGAGGCGGGCGTTCATCAGCTCGCTCTGCTCGTCGCTCAGGCCCCGGTGGCCCTCGATCAGCATCTCGTAGAAGCGGTCGCCGGGCATGTAGGCGTGGCGATAGCGCTCGCCCGGCACGCCGAGGTTGGGCTGGATGTTGAGGTGGTTCATGCGGCCTCCGTGGCGCGCTGCGTCGTGGCGGGGCGACCGGATGCATCGGCCCGCCCCGGGCCCAGGCCCAGGCCGCGCCCGAGCGCGCGCTCGACCGCGCGCTGCACGGCCGCTTCGTCAAGGCTGCGCCAGCGCGCAGCAACGATCTGGTCGGGGCGCATCAGGTAGCAGGTGCCGGGGCGGGCGTCGTAGCGCTCGGCCGCTGGGCCAGTGGGGCCAACGAGCAGCGTGCGCACGGGAACGGGCCCGTTGGCGAGCCGCTCGATGGCGGCGCGTTCGGCTGCGGCGGGCTCGTCGCGGAACAGCATGAGCACGAAGCCGTCACCCAGGTGGTCGAGCAGCCACGCCCTGGCCGCTTCAGCACCCACGCTCGCCGGCCACGGCGCATCGTCGGCTGGCGCGCCGGGTGCCATCCAGCCGCCGAAGGCTTCGCTGTCGGGCGTGGACAGCGGCGAGTCGCGGTGCAGGGTCGGCACCGACAGGCGGCCGGAGTTGACGAGCGCGCGGCCGCAGGGCGTCTCGTCGGCGAGGCTGAGCACCGCCTGGCGGAAGAGCTTGGACACCTTCGTCTTCGGCGTCATGAAGTCGGTGGCGCGCGTGCTGTTGAGGATGTTCTCGTCGGCCGCCTCGGTGCGCTCGCTGTCGTAGGTGTCGAGCAGCGCCTCCGGCGCCTTGCCCTGCGCCACCAGCGCCAGCTTCCACATCAGGTTGTCGGTGTCCTGCACGCCGCTGTTGGCACCGCGCGCGCCGAACGGGCTCACCTGGTGCGCCGCGTCGCCGACGAAGATCACGCGGCCGTGCCGGAAGTTCTTCATGCGCCGGCACTGGAAGGCGTAGACGCTGGCCCACTCGAGCTCGAAACCGACGTCCTTGAAGCCCTGCCCGTCGAGCGCGGCGCGCACGCGCGGAATCACCTTCTCCGGCTTCTTCTCCTCCTCGGGGTCGACGTCCCAGCCGAGCTGGAAGTCGATGCGCCAGACGTTGTCGGCCTCGCGGTGCATGAGCGCGCTCTGGCCGTTGAAGAACGTGGGCTCGAACCAGAAGCGGCGCTCGGTGCGGTCGGCCGGGAAGAGCTCGCGCTCGAGCACGATGTCGGCGATGAGGAAGCGGTCCTGGAAGACCTTGCCTTCGATATCGAGGCCGAGCTGGCGGCGGATGCCGCTGCGTGCGCCGTCGGCGACGACGAGCCAGTCGGCCTCGAGCGTGTAGGGGCCGTCGGCCGTCTCGACCTGCAGCGTCACGAAACGCTCGCCGCCGCGCTCTTCGGGGGTGACCTGCACGACCTTGTTCATCCAGCGCAACTCGACGCCGGGCTGTTGTTCGGCGCGCTCGACCAGGTACTGCTCGAGCCAGTACTGCTGCAGGTTGACCATGCCCGGGCGGCGGTGGCCGCTCTCGGGTAGCAGGTTGAAGCTGAAGACCTCGCGCTCGCCGTGGAAGGTACGGCCGACGTTCCAGGTGACCCCCTTGTCGACGATGCGCTGGCCGAGGCCCGCATTGCCGCCCGTCCCGCCGTCCTTCCCGCCTTCCTTCCCGCCGCTTGCATCGCCCCCACGGCCGAGCCGGTCGAAGATCTCGATGGCGCGCTTGGCATAGCAGACGCCGCGCGAGCCGATGCTCACCGTGTTGTCTTCGTCGAGCACGATGGCGGGCAGGCCGCGCTGCGCGCTATCCAGCGCCGCGGCGAGGCCCACCGGGCCGGCGCCGACGACCACGAGCGGCACGCGCCGCACGGGCGCCCGCGCCTGGCCGATCTCCGGCGGCTTGCGGTACTCGTAGCGCGGGTAGGTGTAGGTCTTCAACATCGCCCGCTCCCGCTCAGCTTTCGAGGGCCTTCCACATCTCCACGTCGCGCTCGGCCGTCCAGATGCGCGGATCGCGGTGCGCCTGCGCTTCGTCGTAGGCGCGGCTCACGTCGAAGGGCATGCAGTGGTCGAAGATGACCCAGTGGCCGTACTTGGGCCGCACCTGCGCCACCGTGTCGCGGTAGACGCTCTTCAGGTCCTTGCCCGCCGCGGCGCCCGCCTTCACGCTGCTGAACACGTCGCTGATGAAGTCGCGCGTGCCCTTCAGGCCGGCGGCCACCTGCGCCTCGTTCTCCAGCGCCGCGCCGCGGCCGGGAACGAGCTTGGCGGGCTTCAGCGCGGCAAGGTTGTCGAGCGTCTGCGGCCAGTCAGTGAAGTAGGCGTCGCCGGCGTAGGGCGTGGCGTCGTATTCGACGAGGTCGCCCGAGAAGAGGATCCGTTCGGCCGGCAGCCACACGACGGTGTCGCCCTTGGTGTGGCCGCGGCCGAGCTGCAGCAGCTGCACCTCGAGCTTGCCGAGCCACAGCGTCATCTTGCCGGTGAACGTGAGCGTGGGCCAGGTGAGCCCCGGCGGCACGCTCTCGACGTTGCGGAACAGGCGCGGGAAGCGGCCGATCTCGCTCGCCTTGTCCTGCTCGCCGCGCTCCTTGATCATCGACAGCGTGTCTTCGCTGGCGATGATGTGCTCCGGCTTGTAGGCACTGGCACCGAGCACGCGCACGGCGTGGTAATGGCTCAGCACGACGTACTTGATCGGCTTGTCGGTGACCTCGCGGATGCGGCGGATGACGTCGGCGGCCATCACCGGCGTGGCCTGCGTGTCGATGACCATCACCGCGTCGTCGCCCACCACGATGCCGGTGTTGGGGTCGCCTTCGGCGGTGTAGGCGTAGGCGTGCTCGCTGAGCTTGCTGAAGGTGACCTTCTTCTCTTCGAGGTCGGCCTGGCTGGCGAAGGCCTTGGTCGGGCTGGACATGGTGTGAAGTCTCCTCTCGGGGGTGGCGTGCGCGAGCGGCGGATGATACGGCGGCAGTTTGCTATTGTCTAATTGGTTCAGATTAGACAAACTCGCGCCATGGCCATCGACAGCATGGTGCGCAGCGCCGCTCGCAATGCCCCTCGCAACGGCTCCCGCAACGCCCTGCGCAACGGGCAGCGCGGCATCCAGAGCATCGAGGTCGGCGGCGCCTTGCTCAAGGCGCTGGCGCACGCCGGGCGCGCGCTGCCGCTGAAGGAACTGGCTGCCGAGGCCGGCATGGCGGCCGCGAAGGCCCACCCCTACCTCGTGAGCTTCAGCAAGATCGGCCTCATCGCGCAGGACGCGGCGAGCGGCCGCTACGGCCTCGGGCCGCTGGCCATGCAGCTGGGCCTCATCAGCCTGCAGCAACTCGACCCGGTGGCGCTGGCCACCGAGTGCATCGAGTCGCTCGCCGCGGGCACCGGGCACACGGTGGCCATTGCGGTGTGGGGCAGCCGCGGCGCCACCATCGTGCGCGTGGCGCGGCCGGCGAGCGCCGTCTATGTGTCGATGCGCCACGGCACCGTGCTGAGCCTGCGCGGCACGGCCTCGGGCCTGCTGTTCGCCGCCTACCTGCCGCGCGCCCAGGTGCAATCGGCGTTGCGTGACGATGCCGCGTCGGCGATGGCCGGCCGCGCCGGCAAGGTGGACGCGCGCATCGACCCTTCACTGGCCGCCCGGTTGGAAGAGGTGCGCCGCGAAGGCCTGGCGCGCGTGGCCGACCTGCTGCTGCCCGGCGTGAGCGCCTTGGCGTTGCCGGTGTTCGATGCGCGCGGCACCATCGTGCTGGCCCTCACGGCCATCGGGCCTTCGGCCGTGTTCGACAGCCGCAGCGAGGGTGCGGTGGCCAGCGCACTGCGCGAGGCGGCACAGGGGCTGTCGACGCAGCTGGGCTTCCGGGCGCCGTCCTGAGGGCGCCCACGTTCGGCCAGATCAGCAGCCGAGCGACCCTTGTGCCCGGGAGCAACTGGCGCGGCGCGCGCGCAGCCCGGCGATGCGCGCCTGCTCTTCGCGCGTGATGGGCGTGTTCTCGCGCTGCAGGTTGCGCATGCCTTGTGGTGTGTCGCAGTCGACACCCCGGTTGGCCTTGCACTGGGCGATGAGGGCGGCCATGCCCGGGGTCTGGGCAGTCGGCGCGGTCTGCGAAGCGGCGTCTGCCGCACGCTGCCGTGCCAGCATGCGGTCGACGGTCGAGGTGGATGAACCCGGCGTCGGCTTCGCAGGCGCGGCCACCGGGGCCGGGGCCGGGCGTTGCGCAGTGGCCGCGGGCACGGCGGGCACCGCGACCGGTGCCGTAGCGGACTCCGCGCGGATGCGCAGCGTCGTGCCGCTGGCGCTCATCGGGCGGTCACCGTAGTGGACCCGCCCTTGCTCGTCGACCCACCGATGGACCTGGGCGGCGGCGGGCAGGGCAGCCGCCGCGACGAGCGCGGCGCACAGGGCTAGTCTTGCGGTCATCACGGGAACTCCTGAACGCGCTGTTCTCCCGTATCGGCCGCGACGCCCGGATCTTGAGGGCCTCCCTGCGGCGATTCGCGACAAGCCGCACGGCCCGCGGCGAAGGGCGGCACGGCCGCCCCCGGCAATCAGCCCCGAAGCCGCCGGCAGATCTCCAGCGACAGCGCGCTCTGGTTCAACGTGTAGAAGTGGATGCCCGGCACGCCGCCGGCGATGAGGCGCTCGCAGAGCTGCGTCACCACGTCGAGCCCGAAGGCGCGGATGGAAGCGATGTCGTCCATGTAACCCTCCATCTTCAACGCCACCCAGCGGGGGATCTCGATGCCGTCGCGCAGCGCGAACTGCGCCACCTTGGCGTAGTTGTGGAAGGGCATGACGCCGGCGACGACGGGCACCGTGACACCGAGCTTGCGCACCTCGTCGACGAAGTGGAAGTAGGCGTCGGGGTTGAAGAAGAACTGCGTGATCGCCGCGTCGGCGCCGGCCTTGACCTTGGCCGCGAAGTGCTCGAGATCGCGCCGCGCGTAGCGCTGCTGCGGGTGGTATTCGGGGTAGGCCGCGACCTCGATGATCCAGTCCTTGCCCTGCGTCTGGCGGATGAACGAGATCAGCTCGTTGGCGTAGCGGAACTCGCCGGCGCTGGCGGTGCCGCTGGGCAGGTCGCCGCGCAGCGCGACGAGGCGGCGGATGCCCTGCGCACGGTAGGTCGAGAGGATCTCGGCGATGTTCTCGCGCGTGCTGCCGATGCAGCTCAGGTGCGGTGCGGCTTCGTGCCCGGCGGCGGCAATGTCCTGCACGGTGGCCAGCGTCTTCTCGCGCGTGCTGCCGCCGGCGCCGTAGGTGACGCTGAAGAACTCGGGGTTCACCGTGGCAAGCTCGTTCACCACGACCTTGAGCTTCTCGCTGCCAGCCGGGGTGTTGGGGGGGAAGAATTCGAAGCTGATGGGGGTGGGGTCGGTGCTTGTCATGGAGCGCCTCCTGGGTTTGCTCGGTTCGGTGCTTCTTCGAGGGGCGGTTGAGCTTGCTGTGTGCCGGGTCTCGCCCCGGCGGGGGCATCTGACCTTTCAGCGTGCCGGGTCTCGCCCCGGCGGGCGAGTCACTTTCATTTGCTGGCCCAAATGAAAGTAACCAAAGCAAAGGGCCTGATGTCCTGAACAGCTGGATTGATTTCTGAGGCGGGCCTCTATTTGGCCGGCGCGCTTCGGCCAAGAACACCAACGAAGCTCTGGCGCGCAACGGCCCGTGCTCAAGAGTTCGGCACGGACGCTGGCGCTCGCTTGGGCACGAACGCTGGCGCTCGCTGGGCTTGGCCGAACTCACGAGCGTGAGCCGCAGCGAGATGCTCGATCGATGGTGTTTCGCGCCGAAGCGAGCCGGCCAAATAGAGGCCCGCCTCAGAAAGCAATCAATCGTCTCAGGACATCAAGGTGCTTTCTTTGCCTACTTTCTTTGCACCAGCAAAGAAAGTAGGTCGCCCGCCGGGGCGAGACCCGGCCTGCTTCAACTGAAGCCAGTCGCCACCCGGGGCGAAAACCCCAGGCCGCGACGACCGGCCCCCGTCTCCCAACTCAGTACCGGTACGTATCGGGCTTGTACGGCCCCATCTTCGGCACGCCGATGTACGCCGCCTGCTCCTCGCTGAGCTCCGTCAGCTGCGCATTCAGCGTCTTCAGCTGCAGCCGCGCCACCTTCTCGTCCAGGTGCTTGGGCAGCACGTAGACCTTGCCGATGTCGTACGCATCCTTGTGGCTGAAGAGCTCGATCTGCGCGATCGTCTGGTTCGCGAAGGAGCTGCTCATC
The DNA here is from genome assembly GCA_016790435.1 of Rubrivivax sp. GTDB lineage: Bacteria > Pseudomonadota > Gammaproteobacteria > Burkholderiales > Burkholderiaceae_C > Rubrivivax. Next base: position 9,447 of record JAEUPE010000080.1, read on the forward strand.
ACGTAGCTCGGGTGGCCGGTGCCGCAGCCGAGGTTCACGAGCCGCCCCTTGGCCAGCATGATGATGCGCTTGCCGTCGGGGAAGATCACGTGGTCGACCTGCGGCTTGATCTCCTCCCACTTGCAGGCGTCGAGCGCGGCGACCTGGATCTCGTTGTCGAAGTGGCCGATGTTGCAGACGATGGCGTTGTGCTTCATCGCGGCCATGTGCTTGAAGGTGATGACGTCCTTGTTGCCGGTGGCGGTGACGAAGATGTCGGCCTTGTCGGCGGCCCAGTCCATCGTCACGACGCGAAAGCCCTCCATCGCCGCCTGCAGCGCGTTGATGGGGTC
>JAEUPE010000224.1 GCA_016790435.1 Rubrivivax sp.
GTGAGGACCAGGCGGCCACGCACACACCCGCTTGCGGGGCCGTCCGCGGCCGCCGCACGGATGGCCTCCACCTCCCGGCGTTCGATGTGGACATCACCGCGCCGCCGTCTCACGGGCGCGGCAGCCGCCTTCACGTCGACAGCAAAGCCAGCGGCACAGGCCGGATTGAAGAGCCCGTACTTCCAGCCCACCGTGCGGCAGTCTTCGTTCTTGCGCTCCCACAGGCCCTGGATGTCGACTCCCAGTCCGTCGGGCTGCTCCTGCGCCAGCAGTTCGTGCGCGACCCGCAGGTGCTCGCAGGGTTGCACCACCCAGCCGTCCAGGCCGCGGTCGAAGCGCAGCCACCCCGTGTGGGCCAGCGGCCGGGCAAGCCCTCCCTTCCTCGAGACCATGCGATCCATGTAGGGCGCGCCAGGGCGCACGTCGCGGATGGCGAGTTGCCGGTCGTCAAAGACCTGCACGCGCGAGAACGACAGAACCTCCAGCACCGCACGCACCATGCCGCGCAGCGATGAGCCTGGCAGCGCCGGCGTGCCGTCCGGGTGGCGAAAGAAGGTCACCTCCCGGGCGCGCCCGGGCTCGCGCGACTGCGGTCCTCCCACGAGGAGCGGTGTGTCGTTGGTCACGCGGATGCCGATCTCTGCACACAGACCCTCGGAGAGGGGAACGTCCTGGCTGACGAGATGGCTCCACGGCGGGCGCAGCACCCAGTCGGCAAGCGGCACGAAGTTGTACGGTGCGCTGAAGAAGCCTTGCTCAGCCATCGGTTGGGCTCCACTCCACACTCGCCAGGCGCGCGATATCAGGGCGCAGCGCATGCTGCGCAATGGCCGAAGGCGCCCAGTAGACGTGATAGACGAGCACCACGCCCTCGTGGGCCTGCAGCCGGCGTTGCCGGAACAGCCGCGGCGCGAACGACTCGACATGGGGGCTTTGGGTCTCCATGAACGATGTCAGGAAAAGACGCTCGCCGTCGCGGCGAAGATGCAGCGACTGCGCAGCCGCCTCCCCCCCGTGGCCAGGCAGCTTCACGTCGGCCAACACCAGCTCGGCGCTCAGCAACGGGAACGTGGCCAGGTCCTTCGGCAAGGCCTCACCTCGGCGCAGGGGGAAAACGCGGTCGGTGCATTCGACCCAACCATCACCGGCGGCAACGCCCCCGGGCGCCAGCCGGGCCCAGGCCTCGGAGTCGCCGGAAACCGGCAGGCCCTCCACCCGCAGGCCGCACATCTGCGTGGTCGATGTCGCGAACCCCGCCGCGCGCAGGGCGTTGACCACGGCGCCCAGGTGCTGACGCAATGCTTGATCGGATTCGGCGGGGCCGCCGTCTTGTGCCCGGATGCTCATGCGGCCACATCCGGGGGCGCCGATGCAGCGCCATTGCTCGTTTCACCCCGCGCGGGCAAGGCAGGCCGCCATTGCGGAGCACCACCGCACACACCCACGCCCAAGCCAGCGGCCCAGTCGGCACCCAGGCCCAGCCAGCCGCGCCGCAAGTCGTCAAGTGCCAGTTCCAGTGCGCCGAATGCGGTCGCATCGGCACCGTTGGCCACCGCGGCGGCAGGGTCGCACTCGAGGCGCAGCGGCAACTCGACCCGATAGAGATTCTCCAAGGTGTAGAGCAGCCCCTCGCGGCCGCCGCCCGTCAGCCTGTCGATGGAGAGGTGCCGCATCGTGGCCGCGTGGCCCATCGCGACGGCGCGGTCGATGGCAATGTCGTCCACCCAGATGGCACCCGCATGGCCGCGGTCGTTGTCGCTGGCAAGCCCGAAGAAGGCCTGCTCGGCCCGACTCGGCGGCAGCGGCCCGGCACCCGGCGCGAGAAGCTGTTCGGCGACCTGCCCGCGAAGCCGCCGGTCGTGGAAGCTCACCCGGTGGCGCAGGGGACCCTTGATGCTGGAAGCGGGCAAGACCACACGCCAGTCCATTGCCGCGGTCGGTCCGCGCCAGTCGACGAACGGCTCGCTGTAGGGTGTGTCGTCAGCCTCGGACGCTGCTGCACTCTGGCCCACGGAGCGGGTGCCTCCGCCAACGCGCAAGCCCCCCTCGATGACGAGCGTGGCGGTCCATGCGCTGTGCGTGCGGGGCGACGAACTGGCAAGCGCACCGGGACGCCGCAGCACGTGCAGGTCCGCAGCGCGCGCCTCGCCCAGGACCGGCAGGGCCAGGTAGTGCTTCAGTTCTCCCTCGGCACCACCGAGTCCGGTGGTGGGCTTTTCGCGCCGCCCCAGGCAGAAACGGCGCCCGCGCATCTCGACCACCATGACCTTGCCAAGACCGGCCCGAGTCCAGCCGCCGACACGCCAGCCTCGCCACAGCAGATCGACCACCACTTGCTCGTCGCCTTCCGCAACGGCACGCGTCGGCGACCACAGCGCAAGTTCGAAGGTGAATCGATGGCCGGCAGGCAGATAGGCCCGATCGAAGAAGGCCCCCGTCTCGACACCGCCGAATGGGCCATGCCGGTTGCGCCGCCGCAGCTCCGGTGCCTGCTCGAGCAACGGCTTGAGAAGCGGGTCGCGCGGGTCGGGCATCAAGGCGGTGGCGGGTCGACCCTGTGAGTCGTGCAGCAGGGCGGTGCCGACTTCCACCCTTGAAGGCCGATGCACAAGGCCCTCGCCATGACCGAAGAGGCTCCGTTCGAGGGCTTGCTCGCCGACGGCCCGCCTCAAGGTACCTGCGAGTGCCGTCCCCGTGAGCTGGGGCAGGCGGTCTGCGCCGCGCACGAGACTCACGTCGTCGACGCCATCGCCGTGGCCGTCTGACAGACTCAGGGGCGAGGCGGCCTCCACCACCACCCTCCAGACGGTGACGAACGGCATAGAGGGCCTCACTTGGTACCCTCCCCGTGCTGGTACTCGGCCGCTAGCGAGGCCGCCATCAGGCGCTCGTGGCGGTCGAGTTCAGCCTCTCGCGCCTCGTCGGCGAAGCGCACGGCCGCCCGCTGCAGGCGCGCCCACACTGCGGATGCACTGGCACCCTTCACGCTGGCGGCTTCTTCCTGCCAGCGCATCAAGGTGGTCAGCATCCAGCGATTGAGCGTTTCCTCTTCGGCCGAGCCGAGCCGCAAGTGCCACGCGCGGTCGTCCACACGCCGCGACCGATCAGCCACCCGATGCTGCAGCTCAAGCACGCCACCCCGCCCGGAAAGCGCCTCGAAGAACGCGCTCGCCTCATCCGCATCGCGCGCGGCCTGCGCAAGGCGAGCCCATTGCGTTCGGCCGGGGCCGCAGCGCTCGCCAATCGATACCGCGCACATGGCGCGACCCACGCGAAGCTGCCCGGCGAGCTCGACCAACCCAGCCGCCGCCACTCTCTCGCTGAACGAGATCACCGCCGACGCTTCGTGCCGAGCGGACGCCCACTGGACAAGCGCCGTCGCGGGCGACGGCACAGGGGTTGGACGCGCCAACTCGGATGCATCGCTCGGGCCCACCTCCGAAGCCGTGAAGACCGGGCGTTCGCCGGCAAGCATGGGCGGGTTGACCCACACTTCACCCAGCCCCCACTCGCGCAACGTGCCCAGACCCTCGGCCGCACGCCTGCAGTCGTCTGGAGAAAAGGGGGCGCCATCGTCGAGGACATAGCGCAGCACGCTGCCGGCAACAAGACACTGGTGCACCAGGCCAGGACCGCCGCGGTGGGCATTGAAGTGGTCGTAGCGGCGATGGCGCACGAAACAATGGCCCGTGTCGAGGCGCGCGCGGGAGGGCAGGCCAAGCATCTCGGGCGTGGGAATCAAGGTCGGCGCACCCTGAGGCCCCCGCAGGCAGGCGTCGGACAGCAGCCAGACATCCATGGACCTCGGATTGGGCTGCGTCAGGACGTCGGCCATGGCACCGACGGAGACGTCACGCAGATCGCAGGCCACACGCCCGTACTCGGCCGAACGAGAACGCCCCAGCGTGACCGGGGCGCGGCCCTTGCCCGGCAGAAAGGCGGCGCGCATGGACACCTCCAGGCCGGCGGCGACAGCCTCCGGGGCGAGCCAGACCGTGGCGCGGAAGCCCTGTCTGGGCACAAGGCCCCGGTAGCCGAAGAGCTGGTTGTCCGCTTCCGCGTCGTCCACGACTGTCGTGCGCAGGCGGAGCTGCTGACGCGGCATGACGTACGCCCCGTTCAATGCGACAAACCCGGGCGGCAAGGCGCGTGCCTGACCCAGTCGAGACAAGTCGGCGTGCAAGCCGTTCAGGACCAAGTCGGCGCGCAGTTGCTTGCCTACGCCATGGCGCAGGAGCGGTCCCTCGATGGCGGTCTTGTCGCAGTGCCAGCACAAAGGAGCGGGATAGGTCGCACCGCCGTCCGGCGCAAGAGGCCTCGCGTCCCCGAACCGGATGCCGCAACCGCTGGCCACCCACTTCGCGCTCGGGTGCCCGATCTCGAAAAGATACGCGCACAAGCGCCCCCACAAGGCCGCGCCCGGCACGATCGGCAGCGATTCACGGGCACCTTCGGTGGCGTTGCGCCGGCTGAAGATTCCGGCGTCGCGCAAGGTGATCGTCAACTCGTAGCGCTTCATGCTTCTGGGGATCGGAAGCTGAGGCGAGCCCGACCCAGCCCGCGGTGGCGCAGCGCGCCCACCGCGCGCACCAGGCCCGTGGCCTCCTTCAGCGTGCGCCACGACTCGCCGTCGTGATCGCAGCTGACGACGGGGGCGTGCAAGGTCATCGGCACGACGAGCTCGATGCTGCGAAGGCCTCGAGGCTCGGCGACGCCACGCGCATTCATGCGGACGTTCGCCCGGCGGACAAAGAGCTCGGCCACCGCACCGGGCTGCTGCAGGAACCACGCCGCCTCCTGCGCCGACAACACCGCATCCCGGACATCGATGCGGCCCTGGCCTTGCGGCTCCGGGCGGCCGAACAGCACTTCGGCCAACCCGGCCTTCGCGTGACCCCATGTCTCGAGGCACACGACGGCCCGCCGCATCAGCCCCTTCAGATGCTTGCCTGGCAGGTAGGGCAAGCCGTCATCGTCCCGCACCACGAGACGATCCAGATCTCGGTCGCCACCGCGGCCCGAGCCTGCATGCCAGAGGTCGAAGATCTGCACCTGAAGAGTGCTCACCAGGTCGGTCCTCGACCGCGGAGCCTGTTTGGCCGCAGCGGCAGCAGAGACCTTCGGGTGCTTGCGACTCACCTCATGACCCCTCGGAAGCATCTTCGCGGGTTGCCTTGGCCCCTTGCGATACCAGGCGCAGCAGAACGAGCGCATCGAGCAACGGCGAGACGCGAACGCCCTCGCTGTTGGGCAACGCGAAGGGAAGGTCCCCGGCGGCGCCGATGCCGAAGGGCCGCATGGCCTCGTCGAACTCCTGCAGCGGGTCGCGCCCCGCGGTGGCTCTTCGCCTGGCGGCCTTGCGCGCGCTCCGCCAACGCGCGCGGAGTTGTTCGTCGTGATGTCCAACCATGCCCAGCAGTTCTCGGGCCGGGCCGGCCAGTCCGTCGGGCTGCGCCAGGCAGGTGGCCAGCCGTTCGAGGGCCGCGAACTCCGGCAGCGCGCTGGGGGGTTCCCCTTCGGGCGGCGAATTGACGCCGTAGGGCCCGGCCACCAGCGACAGCGACTCCGAGCCGGAGGTGGTTCGCAAACCCGCCAGCGGGTCGTCATCGTCGAAAGGCAGCGCGCTCGTCAGCCGATGGAACATCAGTGCCGACAGTGGCAGCGCGCGCGTTCCCCGCAGGGCCTCTGCCTTGACCGCACGCTTGCACGCGGCACAAAGGCTCTCGGCCAGTTCCGCGGCCTGCCCGAACGGATAGCTCGAGTCCACGATGGCAATGCCGGCAGCGGCTGTCAGCCGATCGGGCAGCGACTTCACCTGAGGGAATGAGGCTCGCAGGACTCCCAGCGCCTGGGCGGTCTCGTCTTCGAACGCGCGCAGGAACGCAGCGACGAAGCTGAAGGCCTTGTCCGGCCGCACGATGATGCCGAGGTCGTCGCCGCCCAGCACGAGCGGCCGCGCTGGAACGCGCCTGTCCTGCAAGTCGTCGAAGGCGTAGAGGCTCTGCAACGAAGCCCGGTGCGCGGCGGCCCGGGTTGCCCGGGTGATCGCGCTGGAGAAGCCACTGTGCAGCTGGACGTAGATCTCGGGCACGTCCCGACAGGCCTGATCCAACGCAAGGAGGGCAGCACCGAGCCCATTTCCGTCGGCGTGGACGAAGGCGAGTTCGTGCTGCTCACCGCGAAAGGGGAAGACGGCGACATCGTCGTCAGAGTCGTCCGGCGTGAGCTTGAGCGGCCATTGGGCTCCCTCGGGCGCGCCGAACCAGCGGGCGACCGTGCCGTTGCCCGCACCCGTCTGCCGTTTGGCCGCGGTGGCTGCGTCGGAGAAGTCGTTTGCACCCCGAGGACCCGCAATGGCCGGTCGGCCGGACCTGCGATTGCGCACGACCCAGGGGCCGGCCTCGACAGGGTCGGCAGCCACCCCCAGCCTGGCGTTTCGCATGCGCCGCATGGCGGCTTGGGCGGCCTCTGCTTCAGTCGCGCCCTGCGCAAGGGCGTCCAGCCAATCAAGGCCAGGCGCCGTCGCGTCCATTCCAAGCGCATACAAGTCTCGCAGCAGGACCAGGAGCTCGCGGCGGTCGGCCAGCGCCACGAACGCGCCGCCACCCCGCCGAGAGAAACGGACCCCTGTGGGTTCGCCAGTGGCAGCGAGGACTCGCGACAGCAGGTCGTCCGCAACGCCGGCGTGCTCGAGCGAGCCGCACAGGCTGTCAACGATCTGGCTTGCGCCGACAGCGTCGCGCATGCGGCCCGTGTCGTGGATGTAGGACTGGATGGACGAGGCTTCGAAGGCCCAGGCCCACACGACCTGTTGCTCGGTTGCGATGGCGGGGTGCATGTCCGTTGGATTTGTTCCCGGCGACGCACGATAGGCGTTCCCCTCCGCCAGGTGGGCGAGGAGCCAACGTTGGCTCCTTGCCCCAGACGCGGTTGCCTTCTCCTGCCTCCCTCTCGCTTCCATGCTGCCAGCGCCAGCACGCGAGCACATCGGTGGCTCCCCGCATTGGGCCGACGCCTGAACGAGAAGGGCGAGGTCAGGCGCCGCAATGCCGAGGTCGACCATGAAGTGCCCCCCGGGGTTCTTCCAGCAAGGCGGCCCGGGTGCGCCGGAACTCGCGCCACCACCTTCGCGCCGCGAATCGCACCGCCTATCGCCCCGCCACAGCGGCGGCAACGCGCCCGTAGTCGAGCACCTCGGCACCGGCATCGGCCAAGTAGGCGCGCCAGAAGGCGCGGATTCCGGCCATCTGGCGGGCATCGCGCCCCGACGCACCCACGACGTGCACTCGAACGCCCTTCAAGTCGGGAAAGGTGGCGGCCCTGCGCTGCGCGGCCGCGATGCGCCCGGCCTGTGCGGCATCCACGGCCGCGATCGCGAAGTTGGCGACGGGGCTCTCCTCGATCATGTCGGAGAGCACGACCAGGTGCCCGGCCTGCCCAGCTTTGCGCGCTTGGGCGAGGTACTCGGCGCTGGCTGCCACGGCGTCGATGAGGTAGGTGCCCTTGGCCGCGGTGGCAGGCGGGGCCAACACGGTGCCGAAGGTGGCCCCCAACTCGGCGCGAGCCTTGCGGGCCCTGGCCTCGTTCAGCATGGCGTTGCCTGCGCTTGGCCAGCGCACATCGGCCACGGGCACGAAGCGCGAGGCGGGCCTGTCGGCCACCGCGGCTAGCACGATGCGGTCGCCCGGCCGGGCGGCTGCCAGTAGACTCTGGAAGGCGCGTTCGTAGACGGCGCGGTCGTCGGCCGCGACCGAACTCGTCGTGTCCAGCAGGACCACGGTGAGCCGCGCGCCCTCGCCGCCACGCATCCACTGGCCAGCGCGCTCCATCACGCCCGGCGGCTCGGCAGCGATCGCCTGCGCGGCGAAGCCTGCCGCCAAGGTGGCCAAAGCCACGGCCGCCGAGGCGAGCAAGTGCGCGAAGAAGGCGAGGCTGACGTCGCGGTGGGCAGTGCGGGTGTTCATCGAGACGCTCCTTGGGGGTTGCGGTTGTCGCGTTTGTTGGGGTGTGTTGGGACGGGGGCCGAGCCGACAACCTGTGAGCGGCGCAGGCATTGAACCGTCAGGCCGTGGGCTCTGGCACGCAGGACATCAAGGCCACGCGGGCCTCGACGAGGGCCAGCAACTCGCCGAGCGACGGCGCGTCGTTGCCGATGCGCCTGCCCAAGCCGTGCGGCCTGAAGACGGTGGGCTCGAGCGCTCGGCGCAGCCAGGCCGGCGGCGCCGAGCGGCGCGCAATCATGTTGTGGTCGCGGTACTCGGCCACCAGGCCCAGGCAGTGGTGCTGGTGCGCTGCAATGGCCTGGTCCACCTCGCGACAAAGGCGGTCATGGCGCGCAGCCAGCGTGGTGCGGCGATGCAACTCCGCACTCAGCGCACCGCGCAGCGCCTCCTTGTCGGCAAGCACCCGCCCCAGCCTGGCATCGGCCGGCACCATGCCGAAAGCGAAGGCTGCGCCGACGGCGAAGAACAGCGCCTGCAACAGCACGAGCGTCGGCCACGTGGCGCTGCTGGTCGGCAACTGCTCCTGCGCCCCCTGGAAGGCGATGTAGTCGGCCCGCAGCGCGGCGAGGCCCAACATGAGGGCGAAGCTGACGGAGAGAAGCGCGCCGAGCACGGCCCAATCGCGGCGCGGGCGGCCCCAGGGCAGTTGGCGCAGGCGCTTGCCAAAGAGGCTGGCGGCCAGCACGTTGAGTAGCGAGAGAAACCCGGCCACACACCAGGTGCCGACCTCGCCCATGGCCAGGAATGACAAGGCGCTGTTGTTCACCGGCACCTCGAGCAGCGCGGCCACGAACATCAACGTCCAGTACAGCCAGGTCGGCGCCACCGGGCGGAAGCCCTGCAGCCCTAGCGCCACGTGCTCGCGGTGCCTGGCAGCGTAGCGCTCGAGCATCTCGTTGACCGCGTGGTCGGCGGCCTCGATGGCGGCCCGAATGCCCGGCGCCTCGCGGTGGAAGCGCAGTGCCTCGCGCGCCGCGGCCTCGTCGGCCTGGCGCACCCACTTGGCTTCGATGGGGGCCACGCGGCAGGTGGCCTGGGGGGCGTGTGCGGGGTGGGTGGCAAGCGGCACGACGTTCTGGCTCATGGCTCAGCTCCGTTCCATGCGAAGGGGGAGGGGGGACTCGGCAGCGGCCACCTCGGCGGCCAGCATGTCGGCCACCGGCGCCTCGTCGGCGGCGGCCGCGTGCGCCGGGGCCTTGTGCAGCACCATCTCCTGGTAGTGCTCCTCGCCCGGGTACTCGCGCCGGCCGTCGTACCAGCCGATGCGCCCGGCGTAGCGAAGGAACGTGCGGATCACGGTGAACATCGGGTCGGCCCTCCGGGGTGGGTGTTGTGCAGGCGGCAGCGCCTGCGATGGAGGCATCATGGTCAGCGCAGGGTGCGCCGTGTGGGTCGGCAGATCTGCGGTGGGTGTGGCGCGCGCAGGTGCGGAGGCCCGCGCCGAGGCCCCTTATTCGCGAGACACGCCCAGTGCGTTCCCTGGGTTCTCGAGCCGTTCGGGAAACCTCGCCTGCCGCAGCGAAGGCGGCGCCGCATAACCTTGCGTTCGCAGACAAGGGAGGCAAGAAGCGATGCGAACAATCCTAGTGACCCGGCACCTGGGCTCGTTGTTCTGGGCCTATCGAGCGGGCATTCCCTACGACCTGATGGTCGAGCACCTGGATCCCGAGCAGGTGGCCGAGGGCGACGTGGTCGTCGGCACGCTGCCCGTGCACCTGGCCGCCGAGGTGTGCGGCCGCGGCGCCCGCTACATGCACCTCGTGATCGACGTGCCGGCCGAGCAGCGCGGGCGCGAGCTGCGTCGCCGCGACCTGGACCGGTGCAATGCCCGGTTGGTGGAGTTCCGCATCGAGCCGGCGGCCCCCGTGCGAGAGCAGGCGCTGCCAGCGGCGCGCCTGACGGACGGCGGCCACAAGGTAGTGGTGGCCATCGCCACGGACCAGAACGTCGCCAACCTGCCCCCCATCCTGCACGTGGCGCGCAGCGGCGACAGCGTGCTGTGGCTGTGCTCGAAGCCTTCGCTGCGCGAACGGGCGCGCTGGGCTGAGCCGGTGTTGGCGCCGCTGGGCTTGCGCACGCTGCAGGTCGAGAGCGATTGCCCGACCCGGGCCACCGAAATTCCGGCCTGGGTGGCGGCGCATGTGCGACCGTTGCTGCCGCCCGACCATCGCGTGGTGCTGGTGGCCAACGGTGGCCTCAAGCCGATGTCGCGCGCCGTGGAAGAGGCGC